>NZ_CP049107.1:2308333-2669166 GCF_011044255.1 Rhizorhabdus phycosphaerae | reverse complement strand
ACCCGAACGTCATTGCCGGCACCCATGCGAAGATTTCGACCGGCGGGTCCGAGGACAAATTCGGCGTCGCCTATGACCGCGCGCTGGCGGCCTATGCGCGGGCGGCCGAACTGCCCGGCCTTTCGATCCGCGGCGTTGCGGTCCACATCGGCAGCCAGCTGACCGATCTTGCGCCATCGCGCGCCGCCTTCGAGAAGATCGGGGTCCTGATCGCGGAGCTGCGCGCCGCCGGCCATGCGATCGTGACCGCCGATCTCGGCGGCGGCCTGGGCGTGCCCTACGACCCCGCCAAGCCCGTCCCCCCGCTGCCCGCCGCCTACGGCGCGATGGTCCGCGAAGTGACCACAGGCTGGGACGTGCGCCTGCTGTTCGAGCCGGGCCGCGTGATCGTCGGCAATGCCGGCGTGCTGGTCACCCGCGTTATCCGGGTGAAGCAAGGCGTGACGGACCCCTTCGTGATCGTCGACGCCGCGATGAACGACCTGATGCGGCCCAGCCTCTACGACGCCTGGCACGACATCCGCAGTGTCACGCCCAATGGTGCAGACATGACGGCGAACATCGTCGGCCCTATCTGTGAAAGCGGCGACACATTCGCCAAGAAGCGTGCCATGGATGCGGTCGAGCCGGGCGATCTGGTGAGCTTCATGACGGCGGGTGCCTATGGCGCCACGATGGGCAACACCTACAACAGCCGCGCGTTGACCCCGGAGGTTCTGGTCCGGGGCGACGACTGGGCGGTGGTGCGCGAGCGCCAGCCGATCGAGGCGCTGATCGCAGCAGACCAGCTTCCGCCGTGGATGTAAGGGAGAGACGATGAAACCCGTTCGCAAGGCGATCTTCCCGGTCGCGGGCTTCGGCACCCGCTTCCTTCCGGCCACCAAGGCCGTGCCGAAGGAGATGCTGCCGGTGGTCGACCGGCCGCTGATCCAATATGCGGTCGACGAAGCGCGCGCCGCCGGGATCGAGCAGATGATCTTCGTCACCGGCCGCAACAAATATGCGATCGAGGACTATTTCGATTCCGCTTATGAGATCGAAAGCGATCTTGCCGCCAAGAACAAGACCGAGTTTCTCGACCGCCTCGAAGCGACCCGTCTGGCGCCCGGCAACGCCGCCTTCATCCGCCAGCAGCAGATGCTGGGCCTCGGCCATGCCGTCGCCTGCGCACGCGACCTAGTGGGCGACGAACCTTTCGCGGTGCTGCTGCCCGACGAACTGCTCTGGAATCCGGCGTCGCCCTGCCTGCAGCAGATGGTCCAGACCTACGAGGCCAAGGGCGGCAATGTCGTTGCCGTGCTCGAAGTGCCCGAGGAGCATACCCATCGCTATGGCATCGTCGATCCCGGTGCGACCGAGGGCGCGGTGACCGAGGTCAGGCGCATGGTCGAAAAGCCCGCCGCCGGGACTGCTCCGTCGCGCCTGGCGATCGTCGGGCGCTACATCCTCCAGCCCGAAATCTTCGCGCTGCTCGACAAGGGTGAGCGCGGCGCGGGTGGCGAAATCCAGCTGACCGATGCCATGGCGAAGCTGATCGGCAGCCAGGCCTTCCACGCGCTGACCTTCGATGGCGAGCGGCATGATTGCGGCGACAATGCCGGCTTCATCCAGGCGAATATCGCGCTGGCGCTCGAACGGCCTGAACTGCGCGATTCGATCAAGGCCTTCCTCAAGACGCTCGCCTGACGGCAGCGCCCGGCAGAGGCCGCCTCAGGCGAACTCTTCAGTGGTGACCGTGGCCTGCATCGCGGGGCCATAGCGGCTGCCCGCCACAGTCCGTTCGTTGATCAGTGCGTCGAGCTGGGCCATCCGCCCGGCGTCGAGTTGCACGTCGGCAGTGCCCATATTCTCTTCGAGATGGGCGACGCTGCTCGTGCCGGGGATCAGCACCAGCGTCGAATCGCGGTGTAGCAGCCACGCCATCGACAGCTGCGCCGGGGTGCAGCCCAGCTGCGTCGCAATCTCCGCCAACTGGCGCAGAAGCTCCAGATTATGGGCGAGATTCGGCTCCTGGAAGCGCGGCATCGTGCCGCGCAGATCACCTTCGGCCGGCTGCCAGCCCGGCGCCATCGCCCCCGCCAGGAACCCGCGCCCGACCGGCGAGAAGGCGACGAAGGTCGTGCCGAGCTCATGGCAGGCGTCGAGCACCGCGATTTCCGGATTGCGCGTCCACAGCGAATATTCGGTCTGCAGCGCAGCGATGGGGTGGATGCCATGCGCTCGGCGCAGCTGGTCGGCCGAACATTCCGACAGGCCGATCGACCCGATCTTGCCCGCCTCGACCGCCTTCGCAAGCGCGCCCACTGATTCCTCGATCGGGGTCTTGGGATCGGGCCGGTGGAGATAATAGAGGTCGATATGATCGAGGCCCAGCCGCTGCAGACTCTTGTCGAGCGTCTCGGCGATCGAGGCCGGCGATCCGTCGATCGCGCGCGGATTGTCGGGCGTGGCGCGGAAGCCGCATTTGGAGGCGAGGACGAACTCGCTGCGGCGCGCCTTCAGCGTCCGTCCGACGAGCGTCTCATTATGGCCGTTGCCATAGATTGCCGCCGTATCGAGGAAGTCGACGCCCAGATCCAGCGCACGGTGCAGCAGGCGCTCGGATTCGGCCTCGTCGGGCTGCGGTCCATAGGAAGCGCTCAGGCTCATGCAGCCCAGGCCCATGGGGTTTACCAAAAAGGGGCCGACTGCGCGCTTCGCCTGCATCATGATCTCCTCTTGTGCTGCCGCCGGTCTGCCACGGCGGAAGCGGCTTGGCAAAAGGGGCCGTGCGGGCGACAAGCGGATCATGCACAGCTTGCCGCTTTTCCTGTCATTGCAAGGACGTCCCGTGATCCTGATCGGCGAGGGCGGGGCCGCCGATGCCAAGCGACGGCTTATCGAGCGTGCCGGGGCGATTCCGGTCGGCGAAGAGGATAGTGCTGCCCGGATTGCCTTCGTCGCCTGCGAAGAGGCTGCGGAGGGCGAGGCCGTCGCAGCCCGGCTCAAGGCGCGCGGCCTGCTCGTCAACGTCGTCGACCGGCCGGCGCTATGCGACTTCACCACGCCCGCCATCGTCGACCGCGATCCGGTGATCGTCGCGATCGGCACCGGTGGCCGCTCGGCCGGGTTGGGCAAGGTGCTGCGCCAGCGGCTCGAAACGCTGTTGCCCGCCGGGGTGGGGCGGCTGGCCGACGCGCTGTACGAAGCCCGAGAGGCGATCCGCCGCCGCTGGCCCGCACCCGACGACCGACGGCGCGCCATCGACGCCGGGTTGGCGGAAGGTGGGCCGATCGATCCCTTTCGCGACGGTGCCGCGGCCTCGGTGCCACATTGGCTGGCAGGCGAAGCCGACGAGGTCGGTGACCAGCTCGTGCGGATCCGGCTCCGTTCCGATCATCCCGACGATCTGACGCTTCGCGAGGCGCGGCTGCTCGGACAGGCCGACCGCATCTTCCACCGCGCCGATATCGCGCCCGCCATTCTGCACCGCGCCCGCGCCGATGCGGAGCGGTTGGCCTGCGATGCACCGCCACCCGCGCCCGGTCCCGGCCTGTCGCTGGATCTGGAGAGGATGCGATGACGCCGGGCTGGTCGATCGGCGGCGGCGACGCGCACTTTCGCTGGATTCATATCGACGGGCGCGAGAGCGAGGCGACAGCGGCGCTCGACGAGGCCGCTCTGGACCTGCCGCCCACCGCGCGCGTCAACCTGGTGGCGATGGAAACGCGGCCGCGCTGCCAGTCGATGGGGGAGGGCGTGCTCATCAACCTGCGCGGCTTGCGGCTCGATCCGGAAGACGAGGGCGACGCGCTGGTTTCGATCCGCATGTGGGCCGAACGCGGGCGGGTTGTATCCGTGTGTTTTCGCCAGATGGCCGGTCTGGACGAGCTCCGCGCGCGGATGGAGCAGGGGGCCTTTTCCGATCCCGGCGACCTGATCGCCGCCCTGGCGCTGCAGATCAGCCACCGGCTCGATCCGGTGGTGGCAGACCTCGGAGATCAGGTCGACGAATGCGAGCTGTCGCTGTCGGGCGACACGCCGCATCTTCGCCGGCACATCGCCCGGGCCCGATCCGCCGCGATCGGTTATCGACGCTTCATCGTGCCCCAGCGGCAGGCGCTGGAGGCGATGGCACAACTGCCGCAGGATTGGCTGGAGGATGAGGACCGCATCCATCTGCGCGAAGCCGCCGACCGTTTCGCCCGGATGAGCGAAGAACTCGAAGCGGTCCGCGAGCGATCGGCACTGCTGCACGAACAGATTACCGACCTGCGCGCGGAGAAGATCGACCGCCGCTCGCTGATCGTCGCGATTGTGGCGCTGATCTTCCTGCCGCTGACCTTCGTGACCGGGCTTTTCGGAATGAACGTCGACGGCATCCCCTATGCCCATCATCCCGCCTCCTTCTGGGTGGTGACGGGGTTCAGCCTGTTCGTCGGGCTGGCTGTCGGCCTGGCCTTCGTCGCGGCGCGCTGGTTCAGGGTGTAGCGGGCGGGCGATGTGCCCCGCCGATCAAAGGCGGGGAAGCGTGCGCAGATACCCCTCTATGGCGTCCGCCGCCCGTCGCGACCCGCTCTCCCCTCGCGCGTCGAAGGTTTCCTCGAACGCCCTGTCCTGTACTGCGCGATAGGCATCGTGCGATTCGAAGGCATGGTCGACGGCGGCCAGCAGGTTGTCCCCCGCACCGGTCACCGGTCCGAATTGCCAATGGGCGTAATTCTCGTCGTCGCGCCAGTCGACGCCGTGCGCATCGAGGAAGAGGCAGGGGCCCCGTTCGCGCAGATACTCGTAGACCTGGCTGCTGACGTCGCCGACATACAGGTCGGCCAGGCTGGTATAGCTCATGTCGATCGACCGATCGCTGCCAGGATCGACATGAATGCGCGGATTGCCACGACAGCTGTCGAGCAGCGGCTGCCACCGCGCCCGCGCGCGCTGGCTATCGAGTAGCCGGACATGGGGAGCCACGATCAGATTATAGCGGTCCTGTCCGGCAAAGGCGGCGATCAGCTTCGCGCCCATCGCCTCCCAGGAGCCGAGCGCCGAGAAATGCGGATTGTAAAGCACGACCGGCCGGCTATCGCCGGGGAAGGGTGTCCAGGCCGGGTCGCGCGCGGCATCGGCGGCCTCGAACTTCGGATAGCCCACCACCGCGTGCGCGCCTTCGCGGATGAGGCCGTCGCGCAGCATCCGTCGCCGATGCTTGGGCCCGGCCATGAGCACAAAGTCGAACAGGCGGATGCGAGGGTCGAAGCCGGCCGCGCGGTCGCCGGCGCCGTGATCGAGATGAATGAAGCGGGGCCGCCGGACACCCATCCGGCGCAATATGATCGAGGTCCGCTCGGGCAGGGCGATCGCGTCGTAGCAGCGGAGCCGCCGGGACAGGACCAGGAGGGTCAGGATCTTCGGGGGAACCGAACCGCCCGTCAGCTGCCTGGCGCGCTCGAGCAGGCGGGATTCGAGGCCCTCATAACGGATGGGCCCGCCGCCGAGCCGGTCCACCAGCCAGCGCGCATAGTCGAGATGGCTCGCCGAAGGGGAGAGAATCGTCACCTCGACGTCGCGCCGATGGGCCAGCAGAGCGGCCGTCGACAGGCCGTGCAGCATCTGGTGGCGTTGCGCGTTGAAGAGAAAGCAGATCCGGTACGGACGGTCCCGCTCTGCAGCCATGCTGGACGGCATCGATGTCCCTGTCTCCAAGCCTGCGCGCCCCATGGCGTGCAACGCTGCGCGATGCAAGCGGCGCGGGCATCGGCATTCCCTGCCCGATGGCCCGTGCATCGCTGCGTCGGAACAGGCTCGACAGAATCGGCGTTTCGGCTAGGAAAGTGCCATGCTCGAACTCTGGAACCATATCGTCGCGGACTTCGCGAACATCACCAGCCCCGCGGCCCTGTCGGCCTTTCTTCAGGTGCTGATGATCGACATCATGCTGGCCGGCGACAATGCGATCGTGGTCGGAGCGCTGGCCGCCGGTCTGCCGCCGGATCAGCGGCGGAAGGTGATTCTCATCGGCATCATCGCCGCGCTCGTGCTGCGCATCATCTTCGCGGTGTCGGTCAGCATGTTGATGAACATCGTCGGCCTCGTCTTCGCGGGCGGTCTGCTTCTGCTGTGGGTCGCCTGGCGGATGTTCCGCGAAATCCGGCATTCCGGCATGACTGCGGGCGAAGATCCCGTGGAGCATGACGGCATTCCCCAGACCAAGAGTTTCCTGGGCGCCGCATGGGCGGTCGCGCTTGCCGATGTATCGATGAGCCTCGACAATGTCCTGGCAGTGGCCGGCGCGGCGCGCGATCATCCGGGCATCCTGGTGATCGGCCTGCTCCTTTCGGTGGCGCTCATGGGTATCGCCGCCAACGTCATCGCCAAATATATCGAGCGCTATCGTTGGATCGCCTATGTCGGGCTGCTCGTCATCCTCTACGTCGCGCTCAAGATGATCTGGGAAGGCGGGCATCAAGTTCTTCCCCTGATCGGCTGAATCGGGCTACGCCGTTTTTTACAGGCCTCCGCGCTCCTGCGCGGAGGCTATTTTTTTGCGTGTCGACGATGTTGCGATATTTTACGTTCGTTTAAGGTGTTTTCCTATTCTGCACTTAAGCGATACTTCGTCTCATCTGAATATGTTCAATGTGTCGGATTTTTTTACAACTCCTTCGCTCCCGCCCGGTACGATGTGCGTGTATTATTACTGGAATATCGAGCATCTTTAGTATAGAGGCCTCACCATGATGTCGGAGGCCGACTCCGACGAGACGCTTTGGAGTATCGTGATGCGTCCCTTTCGAATCCTTCCGATCCTGGTCGCCGGCGCTCTTGCTGCCGTTGCCGCGATCCCGGCGCAGGCGGCACTGGTTGGTCAGTCGATCTCGACCGGTATCGCCGCGATGAAGGAATGGAACGTTGTCTCGTTCAACAATTTCCAGTCGTACAACCATGTCGACGGCCGCGTCTATGTCGGCGGCAGCTTCACCGCCGGCAGCAACTTCACGATCCAGAACAACAATATCCAGGCCAGCCAATATGGTACCCCGGCGCTGACCGTGGGCGGCAGCGCGCAGCTGTCCGGCAGCGTGAACGCCGGCGGCGGCATCGCCGTGGGCGGATCCGTCAGCGGCAATTTCAACAATAACGGCAACAATGTCGTGACCTATGGCGGGTCGAACAGCGCCTTTGCGAACAACACCAGCTTCCAATATGGCGGCGCCAATTTCGCGAACACGATCAACGCCCAGACCAACGACATCAAGGCTTCGCTGACCAGCCTCAGCCAGAATCTTGCGACCCTTGCCAACACGGCGGGCGTGACCGTCGGCGGCGACAGCAACAACCAGACGATCACGGTGGCCAATAGCGGCCTCAACGTTCTCAACTGGTCGGAAGCGATGTTCGAGGGCAATTCGAACCAGCAGCTGCTGATCACCTTGCCGAGCGACGCCACGCTGGTGATCAACGTCGCCGGCACCGACATCGATTTCAACCGCAATTTCAATCGTTTCAGCGGGGACAATCGCGTCCTGTTCAATTTCTACGAGGCGACGACAGTCGATATCGGCCGACAGTTTAGCGGCTCGATCCTCGGGGTCTTCGCCGACATCACCGGCGGCAACAGCGGCAATATCGACGGCACGGTGATCGGCAACAACGTCCGGCAGAATGCCAATGGCGAGATCCACAACAATTATTTCCAGGGCGATCTTTCGAGCCTGTCGAGCAGCAGCAACCCCGTCGTGGCGCCCGAGCCGTCGACTTGGGCGATGCTGATCCTCGGTTTCGGACTGGTCGGCGCCGTCATGCGGACTCGGCGTTCGCGCCCGCAGCTTCCCCAGGCGGCCTGACCTTCGCGGTGACGGAATAAAAAAGGGGTCCGCCGGCATGGCGGGCCCCTTTTTACGTGGTATCCGCATGGTAAACAGGGATTATCCTGAATTGATTTGATCGGACCGCTGTTAGACCAAGCATGAGGGAGGGCTTCCTGTCATGTCTCAGCGGCTTCATGCGTCCGTCATCGCTCTGGTTGAAACCGTCGCCGACAGCGTCGCCGGCTATGAGCATATCGCATCGCACACCCATGGTTTCGGCTGGTACAGCTATTGCGAGATGCATGCGCTGGAACGGCAGCGTCTGGTCGCCACCTTGCGGCGAGCGATCGAAGCCCATGGAAGTTATGCGGACGCGCAGGGCACCCTTCTCGGCTCCGCGCACAGGCTTTTCCTGGATCTGAAATCAGCCTTGCTCGACAGCGAGCAATCCGTGGTGGACGAGCTGTTGCGGGGCGAGCGGTTCCTTGCGGACCAGATCCGCAAGGCCCACAGGGACGCCGGCCCGCTCCCGTCCGACATCGAAGAGATATTGGTGACGCTGCACCGCAATGTGCAGTCCTCGCTCGGAGAGCTCACAGCGCTGCACAAGCGCATAGAAAGGGGCCAACAGCCGTCTCCAAGCCACCTCTGATGCATTCCCCATGCGGGTGGCATGGTCATATGCGATCGGCTGGGCCATCGCGCTCACGCTTCTTGCCGGCTCGGCGGGGAAAGCGATCATCTTCAGCGACAATCAGGATGAACATGCGATCGCCGCCCGGACCGGTCCCCGAGACGCCTTCGACTCCATAGGGCGGATCGAATGCGTCGACCCGGCCCTCCCGGGGATTACGCATATTGCTTCGGCGTGGCTGATCGGAAGCAACCAGACCGCGATCACCGTTGCTCACGCCTTCTTCAAGATGCCGGGACCACCTTTTCGACAGGTGGCAATGCAGTTGCCCATCAAGGAATGCATCTTCGTCCTGTTCAACCGGGATGAAACCGTCCGCGACATCTTCACGATGGACTATGTTCTGTCGCCCTGGGCCGATCCCCGGCACCGGTTCGACAGCAGCTTCGACATTGCCGTGCTCCGCCTCAATCGACCGGCGGAGGGAGCGGTTCTGCCCCAGGTGCGGCTGACGCGGTTCCAGGCGCGCAAAACGGTAAGCTTGCTCGCGTTCCGCGCCGATATACGCGAATCCCAGATCCTCCACGACAGTCATGGTCTCATGGATCGCTTTCCCCGGGCGCAGTTGCGTGTCTCGCTGCTCGATGCGGAAGGGCCCTCGATAAGCGACGACTCGACCTTGTTCGCGACCTCGGCCAATGCCGAGGCGGGATCATCCGGCGGCATGTATTTCGACGAGCGGCTGGGCGCCGCGATAGGGCTCCATCTTGGCTATCTGTGCGATCAGCCCCGACCGATCTCCAGATACCGCCCCGCGGAATGTTTCAACTATGGGCGCTATTTCACGCCCGACGTCATCGCGATGGTCCAGGGCGTGGTCGAGGAACGCCCGGACATCAGCCTGTTGGTGACGCCTCAGCTGCCGCAGCTCCAACAGGGCCGCCATGCCGACGCCGGCCCCGCGCATACAGGCACGGGGCCGATACGGTGAGATCCCCTCTCAGACCGTGAGAATGACCGAACCGGTCGTCGCTCGACCCTCCAGGGCGCGATGCGCTTCGGCGGCTTCGGACAGCGGCAGGCGCAAGCCTATTTCCACGTCGAGCCGGCCGTCCGCGATCATGCCGAACAGCGCCGCAGCCGAAGCTTCGAGCTCGGAACGCTCGACGATATAATCGTACAGACGCGGTCGCACGACGCTGAGCGAGCCGCGCTTCGCCAGTTCGAGCGGGCTGAACGGGGGTACCGGCCCCGACGCATTGCCGAAGCTGACCATCAGGCCGCGGCGTCCGAGCGAGTCGAGCGAGGCTTCCCAGCTGTCGGCGCCGACCCCGTCGAACACGACATCGACTCCCTTACCGTCGGTCGCCGCGCGAACCGCGGCGGCGAGGTCGGCAAAGGGGCAGTGCAGGGCGGTCGAGGCGCCGAGCGCCCCGGCGATCGCCGCCTTTTCCGCCGAGCCGGCATGCGCGATGACGCGAACGCCGATCGCGCTCAGCCACTGGACAAGAAGCCGCCCGACTCCGCCAGCAGCGGCGAGGACGAGCGCGCTCTGGCCTGGCTGAATCCGCGCGCATCCATTGATCAGGATCTCGACCGTGAGCCCCTTGAGCAGCATCGCCGCCGCTTTGTCGTCGGGGATGGAGTCGGGCAGGGCGAGGAGCCGCCCCGCATCGACATCCTGCCAGCTGGCATAGCTGCCCGGCGTGGCGATCGCATAGGCGACCCGATCCCCGGGCCGCCAGCCACTGACGGCATCGCCGACCGCCTCGACCACACCGGACGCTTCCACACCCAGGGGGGCGGGAAGCGGCTGGGGATAGAGCCCCGTGCGGTGATAGGTATCGATGAAGTTGACGCCGATCGCATGATGCCGGACCCGCACCTTGCCGGGCGCGACCGGAGCAGGCTCCAGCGCGACGGCTTCGATGACCTCGGGCCCGCCGAACTGGGGCGCGACGAGTCGGTAATCCTTCACTTGCTCTCCCTTCAGGCGAGATGTTCGGCAAAGAAGGCCTCGGTCCGGCCATCTGCCAGCCGGGCCGCAGCTTCGACGCGCCGTAGCCCCATCGTCGCGGCGAAGCCGTGATCGACGCCTTCATAATCCCACAAAGTGACCTTGGGATGATCGTCGAGCCCGGCATGCATGCGTGCCTGGGCTTCGGGCGGCACGAACCCGTCATTGGCGGCGATATGCTGCGCATGGGGATGGGCGATCGCATGTGCCTCGCCGAGCAGGCCGTCTATCCCGACGCCATAATAGCCGACGCTGGCGTCGATATCGGTCCGCGCAGCGGTCATGAAGGCGAGCCGTCCGCCGAGACAGTAGCCGACCGCGCCGACCTTCTTACCGCCCACCATGCGGCGGGCCTCCCGGATCGTCGCTTCGATGTCCCTGATGCCCGCTTCCTGGTCGAATTTGCCGAACAGGCCGAGGGCTTCCTGCAGTTCGGGTTCGACGTCGGGATCGAGTTCGATGCCCGGGCGGATCCTCCAGAAAAGATCGGGTGCAACGGCGAGATAGCCAAGCTCGGCCCAGGCATCGCATTTGATGCGGATGCCCTCATTGACCCCGAAAATCTCCTGGATCACGATGATCGCACCCTTGGGCTCCGACGTCGGCTGTGACGTATAGGCGAGAAACTCCTCGTCCCCGGTCAGGGTCTTGATCTCGGTATAGCTTTTCACAGCAGTCCTCCTCGTCTCTCATGCTCGAGCAGCCACCTCTTGGTGGCGACTCCATCGCCGGCAGAATAGTGGCCGATCGCACCGCCAGTCCCTAGCACCCGATGGCAGGGAACGACGATTGGAAAAGGGTTGCGGGCACAGGCCTGGCCGACGGCACGAGGGCTCGACGCGGCGAGCCGCGCCACCTCCCCATAGCTTCGGGTTTCGCCGGCCGGGATGCCGACGATCGCGCGACGAAGCGCTTCCCCCCGTACCGTCGCCGCCGGTGCCAGCGGGAGATCGAAGCGATCACGCCTTCCGTCGAAATAGGCCTGAAGCTGCGCCACCGTCTCGGCGGCAAGAGGCGTCCCGGTGCCGGGGTCGGGGATCGCAGCCATACCGGGCGCTGCGATCGAGATGCGATGTATCTGGCGGGCGTCCGACTCGATCAGGATCATCCCGAGCGGAGACGACAGCAGCGTGGAGATCATGGTCATGGACATGGGCCTGCCGAGACTCTAGCCATGGAGGCCGACGTTTCAATGACCCTTGGAGCCGCGCATGAAGATCACCGTCGATGTCGACTGCACGCCCGAGGAAGCGCGTCGCTTCATGGGCCTGCCCGATCTCTCGGTCGTCCACGACGCTTATGTGGATAAGATGAAGACGATGATCGAGGAGGGCATCACCCCCGACGTGCTCGACCAGATGGTGCGAAACTGGATGCCGATGGGCGAGGCCGGGATGAACATGTGGCGCTCCATGTTCGATCAGATCGGTCGTACGGGCAGTGGCGGTAAATAACCCGCTACCGCCTACCCACGCCTCGACCATCTTCGCACTGTCGAGCGGGGCCCCCCCGGCCGGCGTTGCAGTGGTCCGGCTCAGTGGTCCCGGAGCAGGAGTGGCTCTGGACGCGCTCCTCGCCGGTCGCGCCCGACCCGCTCCCAGACGGGCATCGCTCAGACGGCTGATCAACCCGGTCGATGGCAGACCGCTCGATCAGGCGCTGCTGCTGTGGCTGCCCGGTCCCGCCACGGCCACGGGCGAAGACATGGTCGAGCTGCACCTGCATGGGGGCAGGGCGGTTACCCGTGCGGTGCTGGAAGCGCTGGGGGGCTTGCCGGATTTACGCGCTGCCGATGCCGGCGAGTTTACGCGGCGGGCCTTCGCCAATGGCCGGATCGACCTCACCGAAGCGGAAGCCCTTGGCGATCTTCTGAGTGCGGAGACGGAAACCCAGCGTCGCAACGCGCTGGCGCTCGCGGACGGGGCGTTCAGCCGCAAACTACAGACATGGCTGGAGCAGCTCCTTTCGCTGTCTGCCCGAGTGGAGGCGGTGCTCGATTTCGAGGATGAGGATGACGTGCCCGCTCTGGGCATGCGCTTCGCCGAAGACCTCGCCTCCTTGGCGCGGGACGTGGCCCAGTGGGTCGACCGCCCCCCGGTCGAACGTCTGCGCGACGGCGTCCGCGTCGTCCTTGCCGGGCCGCCCAATGCAGGCAAATCGACCCTCCTCAACGCGCTGGCCGGTCGCGAAGCCGCCATCGTGACCCCGCTCGCGGGAACGACGCGCGACCTGGTCGAAGTGCCGGTGTCGATCGGGGGGATCGCGTTTCTGTTGGTCGACACGGCCGGACTGCACGAGCGGCCCGCCGACGCTGTCGAGACAATCGGGATCGATCGGGCTCGACAGGCCATGGCGACCGCCGATATCCTGCTGTGGCTGGGCGCGCCCGACGAAGCACCTGCCGGCGCTGTCCGCATTGCGGCTCGCTGCGACGTGGAAGACGAGTGCGTTCCGAACGGTGTCGATCTGCGGCTCTCTGCCAAGACGGGGGCGGGGATGCCCGAACTGGTTGAACTGCTGCGGCAGCGCGCACATGCACTTCTGCCGCGGGAGGGCGAAGTGGCGCTGTCGATGCGACAGCGCGAGCAGGTCGGTCGGCTGTCCAGCGCCCTGGGCCTCGCTGCAGCCGAGCGGGATCCACTGCTGGTAGCGGAAGCCTTGCGGCTGTGCCGGGTCGCCATAGACATGCTGACAGGCAGGGCCGGTACCGAGGACATGCTCGACGGCCTGTTCGGGCGCTTCTGCATTGGAAAATAGGCTGTTCCACGTGGAACGCTTTTGACTTGGATGCAGCGCTGGGATAGCGCGCGGACATGCAACATAGTGGTGACGGGGATCGGTTCGACGTTATCGTCGTGGGCGGTGGGCATGCCGGTTGCGAAGCGGCAGCCGCTGCAGCGCGGATGGGCGCGTCGGTCGCGTTGGTCAGCATGCGCCGGGACATGATCGGCGCGATGTCGTGCAATCCGGCCATTGGCGGTCTTGGCAAAGGCCATCTCGTTCGCGAGGTTGATGCGTGCGACGGTATCATCGCGCGCGCTGCCGATCGCGCGGCGATCCATTATCGCATGCTCAACAGCAGCAAAGGCTCGGCGGTCCAGGGCCCTCGTGTCCAGGCCGATCGCCAGTTGTTTCGCGCCGCTGTCCACGATCTCCTCGGTGAATTGGACGGTCTGGCCATCGTCGAGGGGTCGGTAGAGCGGCTGCTCCTCGGCGATGTTCCACGTGAAACACGGGGCGTCCGGCTCAAGGATGGACGTGAGCTGCGCGCAAAGGCGGTTGTCCTCGCAACCGGCACCTTTCTCAACGCCAAGCTTCATTTCGGTATGGCGTCATGCACGGGTGGGCGCGTCGGCGAGGCTGCAGCGGTGGGGCTGGCCGACCAGCTCCGCGAGCTTGCCCTGCCTCTTGGCCGCCTGAAGACCGGTACGCCCCCGCGCCTGGACGGCAGGTCTATCGACTGGGCGGGTCTCGACCGCCAGCCATCGGACGAAGCCGATTGGACCTTCTCGCCTCTCCACGGAGCTCGTTTCGTACCGCAGCTCGCCTGCGCCATCACCCGCACCAATGCGCAGACCCATGACGTCATCCGCCGGAGTCTCGACCGCTCACCGCTGTTTTCGGGCGTGATCGAAGGCACCGGTCCACGCTATTGCCCTTCGATCGAAGACAAGGTCCACCGGTTCGGCGACCGTGACGGCCACCAGATCTTCCTCGAGCCAGAAGGGTTGGGGGATCACCTCATCTACCCCAATGGCGTGTCCACATCGCTCCCCGAAGATGTCCAGCTCGACATGCTGAGAACGGTGCCCGGGCTCGAGAAGGTCCAAATCGTCCAGCCGGGCTATGCTGTCGAATATGACTATATCGACCCACGCAGCCTGACAGCGGGTCTTGCGCTGCGCGCTTTGCCGGGCCTCTTCTGTGCCGGGCAGATCAACGGCACCACGGGCTATGAGGAGGCTGCGGCCCAGGGGCTGGTCGCGGGCCTCAATGCAGCCTCTCATGCTGCAGGGGGCGAGCCCGTCCTGTTCGACCGCGCATCCAGCTATATCGGTGTGATGGTCGACGATCTCACATTGCAGGGCGTGTCGGAACCCTATCGCATGCTGACCGCGCGTGCCGAATATCGGCTACGGCTGCGAGCCGACAATGCCTCCACGCGCTTGACCGGTTGGGCGATCGGATTGGGCGCCGTCGGCGCTAAAAGGCGTCGCTGGTTCTCGGCACGGGAAGCCGAGAAGGGCCAGGGGAGGGGGCTACTTGCCCAGACGTTGGCGACCGCCGAACAGATGATCGAGGCCGGAGCAAATGTGACCGCCGACCATAGCCGCCGGTCTGTTGCCGATTGGCTTCGATACCCCGATGTGCGTGACGAGCATATCGCGTCGGTCCTTCCGCTATGGGCGACGATATCGCACCCGGTGCGCGCGGAGCTGATCGAAGACTGCCGGTACGCGCCCTATCTTGCGCGACAGGATGAGGAGATTGCCCGGCTGCGCGCCGACCAGCGCCTCGGGCTATCGGATATCGATGACTATGCCGCGATAGCGGGACTGTCGAACGAGATGATCGAGCGGCTCAATGCGGCCCGTCCCGACGACCTCGCGGCCGCAGGCCGAATCCGGGGGATAACCCCCGCAGCCCTGGCGGCGATCATGGTCCATGCACGAAAGCTCGCGGCATGACCGAGGACGAGGCACGCGAGAAGGTCATCCACGCCGTTCCACGTGAAACAGTCGAGCGACTCGAGCAGCTCATCGCGATGGTCCGGGCGGAGATGGCCCATCAGAACCTGATCGCAGCGTCGACGGCCGAACATATGTGGACCCGTCATATTCTCGATTCGACGCAGCTGCTCGACCTCGCACCAGAGACAGCCACCCGCTGGCTCGATCTGGGCTCGGGCGCCGGTTTTCCCGGCATGGTCGTGGCGATCATGCGCCCCGGATTGTTCGTGACGCTGGTCGAGTCCCGCCGGAAGCGCATCGACTTCCTCCGTTCGATGATCGAGCGTCTCGCACTGCATGACCGGGTGAGCGTAGCGGGCCAGCGCCTCGAGACGCTCGCGCCAAGCCGCTATGATGTCATCAGCGCGCGCGCCTTCGCACCCCTCGACCGACTGCTTCCCCTCGCCAGGCCGTTTGCCGACGAAAAAACGCTCTGGCTTCTGCCCAAAGGACGCAGCGCCGCATCCGAACTGGAAGCCGTCACAGGAACATGGCAGGGTGTGTTCAGCATCGTTCCGAGCATGACCGATACCGAGGCGGCGATCATCGTGGCATCGGCCGTCGCGCCTATGCCCGGCAGGACGATCAAGGCCAAGGCACCGTCAAAGGGACAGCGATGATCCGGATCGCCATAGCGAACCAGAAGGGCGGGGTGGGCAAGACCACGACCGCGATAAACCTCGCCACCGCCCTCGCGGCGACCGGTTGGCGCGTGCTTCTCGTCGACTTCGATCCGCAGGGCAATGCGTCCACCGGGCTCGGCCTGCAGCAGGGTGCACGCGGCCAGAGCAGCTACGAGCTGCTGCGTCGCGACTGCACGCTCGACGAAGCCGTCGTCCCGACGCAGGTTCCCAGGCTCGACATCGTCCCGGCCACGGTCGACCTGAGCGGCGCCGAAATCGAACTGATCGAAGTCGACAAGCGCACGCACCGGCTCCACGACGCGCTCGCCCAGGACGAGAATCGCTGGGATGTCTGCCTGATCGACTGCCCGCCTTCGCTTGGCCTGCTCACGGTCAACGCGCTGGTCGCGGCGAACATGATGCTCGTACCGCTCCAATGCGAGTTCTTCGCCCTGGAGGGCCTCAGCCAGCTCCTGCAGACGATCGAGCGGGTGCGTGCCCGGTTCAATCCGCAGCTGTCCATCCTCGGCGTTGCTTTGACGATGTACGACCGTCGCAACCGCCTGTCCGAGCAGGTCGCCGCCGACGTTCGCAGCGTCCTCGGCGACGTCGTGTTCGAAACGGTGATTCCCCGCAACGTCCGGCTGTCGGAAGCGCCGAGCCACGGCGTGCCGGCGCTCATCTACGACCATCGCTGTCCCGGTTCGGAGGCCTATATCTCGCTCGCCCGTGAATGCATCGCCCGTCTCACCAAGAAGGCGCAGGCCGCATGAGCGCCGACGCGCCACGCAGGGGCCTTGGGCGCGGCCTGTCCGCGCTGCTGGGCGACGTCGCCACGGAGCAACCGCTCGCGCCGGGCGCGCCGCGCCCGGCGGGCATCCAGATGCTCCAGGTCGCGGCGATCGAGCCCAATCCCGATCAGCCGCGCCGGCATTTCGACGAAGAGGCGCTCGCAGACCTCGCCCGATCGCTGGGCGAGCGTGGCCTGCTGCAACCGATCGTCGTGCGGCCGCATCCGCGCCACGGCGGATATCAGATCATCGCCGGCGAACGCCGGTGGCGCGCCGCCCAGCGCGCGCAGATCCATGAAATTCCCGCGATCGTCCGCGAACTGAACGACAGCGAGACGCTCGAGCTTTCGATCGTCGAGAATGTGCAGCGCCAGGATCTCAATGCGATCGAGGAAGCGGAAGCCTATCAAAGGCTTGTGAACGACTTCGGCCATACCCAGGAAGCCCTGGGCAAGCTGGTGGGCAAGTCGCGGAGCCATGTCGCCAACCTGCTGCGTCTGCTCGACCTGCCCCAGAGCGTCCGCTCGCTGCTGGCCGAAGGGCGGCTGAGCATGGGCCATGCCCGCGCGCTGATCACATCGCCCGATGCCGAGACACTCGCCGAGCAGGTCGTCGCGCAGGATCTCTCGGTGCGCGATACCGAAGCACTTACCAAGAAGGCCAAGCCAGCGGGGAAGGGCAGTGGGCCCAGCCGTGCGACACCCGCCGCACCCCCCGTCGCCGATGCCGATATCCAGGCACTCGAACGGCAAATCGGTGACATATTGGGCCTGAAGGTTCAGATCGAACATACGGAAAAAGGCGGGAAAGTTTCGATCAGCTACTCGACTCTCGATCAGCTTGATCTGATCTGTCAGCGGTTGAGCGGAGAACCCATCTGAAGTCGTGGACGCCCGTGGATTCCGGTCTTCACAGATTTTGCGAAGTTGCCAAATTTGCGGCAAAGCTGCGAAACTCAGTTAGAGAAAAGTTGCGAAGTAGTTTTTGCAAAATCTCGGCCTGCGCCTACAAACCACTGAACCACAGCACTTAATTCAGCGACGCACCGCCGCAGCGCGCGCGACCGTCAACAGTTCCTCCGTGACGAGCACCATGCCGGCAGAACCGGATCGCTTATAGGCGCGCTCCAGCGCGGCGAGGCGTTCCGTCGCGGCCGCGATGCGCTCCGGCGACCAGCGCTGCAAAAGCCCCGCCACGATCTTCTGTTCCTTCCAGAAGATCGCCTTGCCGCTGCCAGCCATGACCGCGTCGATCGTCCGCCCCTGCGCCACCTCGGCGCGCAAGGGCGCGATCAGAGCCAGTTTCCTGAGGACCGCACGCACCACTCCGATCGCTTCGGTCGCGCCGATCAGCGACAGCTCGGCCGCCGCCACGTCCGGCCGTCCGCCCATGACCGCATCGACGATCGCCGCCACGTCGCTTTCGTCATTCTCCGCGCCGATCGCTGCCAGCGCTGCAGCATCGAGCTCCTTCGGTGCTTCCGGGCTCGCATCGAGATAGAGCGCGATCTTCTCCACCTCCCGCAAAATCAGGCCGCGATCGGCATTGGTCGCCGCAACCAGCAATTGTGCCGTCCGGGGATCGAGACGAAGACCCAGCTCGCGCGCCATCTCCATGGCCACCTGATCGGCCTGACGGCCTTCGGGAAGATAAGAGGCAAAGGCGAGCGCCGCCGGCGATGCCAGCGCGGTCTTGACCAGCTTGGCGTCCTTGCGCAGGTTTCCCGCGACGACGACGACCGGGTTTCCCGCCGACGGAGCCTCCAGCAGCGCCTCAACCGCATCGATGATCTCGTCACCGGCCGGATCGACCCGGATATGCCGGGCACCGCCAAACAGCGAGATCGACGCGGCTTCGTCGGCGAGCCGCGCCGGATCCTCCTTGATCTGGCTCCCGCTCAGATCGATCCGTTCGGCATCGGCCCCCATCGCCTTGTCCAGCCGGGCGGCGAGAGCGCGTGAGCCCGATTCATCGGGACCGTAGAGAAGGTAGAGCCGGACGGACGCGTCCGGCTTATCGAGGGCGCGCGCGATCTGGCCGGCGTCGGCTTTCACCGGGCCGTGCTGCGACCAGCATAGGTGGCGACGCGCGCCACGATCTGATCGGCGAGCCGCTCGGCCATGCGTTCGAGCGCGGTCTGCTCCGCCGCCAGCGTCGCATAATCGGATTGGGTCACGTCGATACCGGCATCGGCCGCAGCGGTCTGATCGAGGAGGACAGAGCCGGTCGCCGCGTCCACCAGTCGATAGCGCGCCCGCAGGGTCCGCCGCTCGCGGCTGATCGTGTTGTCGAGACGTGTACCGAAACCGGTTATGTCGTCGTCCAGCTCGACTTCGAGCTTGTAGCGCGCTGCGGCCTGGCCCTGCCTGTGCAGGCGGTCGTCGAGCGCGTTCCGCACCAGCCAGCCGCTCTGCCCGCCAATGGCCGACACCTCGACCGAGGACAGGGTTGCAGCGGTAGCGCCCGCACCACCATCGACATAAAGCGGGCGAAGGCTGCACGCCGAAAGACCGGCGATCAGGGCCAGCGGCAGGGCGAGGCGGAGACCCCGGCTCATGCGACGATGTTCACCAGCCGGTCGGGAACGACGATCACCTTCTTGGGCGATGCGCCTTCCAGAAGCTTCACGATCTTCTCCGATCCGAGCGCCAGGCTCTGCAGATCGTCCTTGGGCAAGCCCTTGGGGGCCGTCAGCGTGTCGCGCAGCTTGCCGTTGACTTGGACGGCAATGGTCACCTCGTCATCGACCAGCAGCGCCGGATCATGGTCGGGCCATGCGGCATCGGCAACGAGACCCGGTTCGCCGAGCCGCGCCCAGGCTTCCTCGGCGAGATGCGGCACCATCGGCGCGATCAGGCGGACCAGCGTGCGCGCTGCAGCCGTCCGGCTCGCCGATGGCGGCGCCTTCTCGATCGCATTGGCCAGCTCGTGGACCTTCGCAACCGCCCGGTTGAAGCCAAGCGCCTCGATGTCGGTCGCTATTCCCGCAATCGCGCGGTGCAGCTTGCGATCGAGATCCTTGTCTTCGCCTTCTGCGGGTTCGGCCGCGTCCGTCATCCGCCACAGCCGGTTGACGAAGCGCCAGCAGCCCTCGATGCCGCTCTCGGTCCATTCGAGATCGCGTTCCGGCGGGCTGTCCGACAGCATGAACCAGCGGACGGCGTCCGCGCCATATTGTTCGACAATGGGACCCGGATCGACGACGTTCTTCTTGGACTTCGACATCTTCTCGATGCGGCCCACCGTCGCCGGCTCGCCGGTGGCGATCACGACACCGTTCGAGACTTCCTCAGGGCTCAGCCATTGGCCATCGGGGCCCTTATAGGTCTCATGGGTGACCATGCCCTGGGTGAACAACCCCGTGAAGGGCTCCTTGACCGAAAGCCTGCCGATCCGCTCGAGCGCGCGTGTCCAGAAGCGGGCGTAGAGCAGGTGCAGGATCGCATGCTCGACCCCGCCGATATACTGACCGACCGGCAGCCATTGCTCGGCAACCGAACGATCGAATGGCCGATCGGCCGGCGCGCTGGCGAAGCGGATGAAATACCAGCTGGAATCGACGAAGGTGTCGAGCGTGTCGGTCTCGCGGCGCGCGGGCTTTCCGCAGGACGGGCAGTCGACATGCTTCCAGCTCGGATGGCGGTCGAGCGGATTGCCGGGAATGTCGAAGCTGACATCCTCGGGGAGAACCACGGGCAGCTGCTCGCGCGGGACCGGGACGGGCCCGCAATCCTCGCAATGGATGATCGGGATCGGCGTGCCCCAGTAACGTTGCCGGGACACGCCCCAGTCGCGCAGGCGCCACACTGTGGTGCCCTGACCCCAGCCTTCGCTCTCGCCCCGCGCGATCACGGCAGCCTTGGCCTCTTCCACCGACAGGCCGTCGAGGAAGTCGGAATTGACGATGCGACCGGGGCCCACATAGGCCTCGTTGCCGATCGGCGCATCAGCTTCCTCGGGCGTCGGCGCCACGACGCGCTTGACCGGCAACGCGTATTTGCGGGCGAAGTCGAGGTCGCGCTGGTCGTGCGCCGGACAGGCGTAAATTGCCCCCGTGCCATATTCCATCAGCACGAAATTCGCGACGAACACCGGCAGCTTCCACGTCGGATCGAGCGGATGCGCCACGGTCAGGCCGGTGTCATAGCCCTTCTTCTCGGCAGTCTCGATCTCGGCGGCCGCAGTGCCGGTGCGCTTGCAGTCGGCGATGAACGCCTGCAGCGCCTCGTCGTCGGCAGCCAGCGCCTGGGCGATCGGATGATCGGGCGCCACCGCTGCAAAGCTCGCCCCGAACAGCGTGTCGGGCCGCGTCGTGAAGACGTCGAAGCCATCGATGTCGCCGACGGCACGATCGAGCGTGAAGCGGAAGCGCATGCCCTGCGACTTTCCGATCCAGTTCTCCTGCATCGTCCGGACTTTCTCGGGCCACTGGTCGAGCGTCTTCAGACCGTCGAGCAGCTCGTCGGCGAAGTCGGTGATCTTGAGGAACCACTGGCTCAGCTTGCGCCGCTCGACGAGCGCGCCCGAACGCCACCCACGACCGTCGATGACCTGCTCGTTGGCGAGCACGGTCATGTCGACCGGATCCCAGTTGACCGCCGACTCCTTGCGATAGACGAGGCCTGCTGCGAACAGGTCGAGGAACAGCGCCTGTTCCTGCCCGTAATAATCGGGCTCGCAGGTCGCGAGCTCACGGCTCCAGTCGAGTGCGAAACCGATCCGCTTCAACTGTTCGCGCATCGCCGCGATGTTGGCGCGGGTCCAGTCGCCCGGATGGACCTTCTTCTCCATCGCGGCATTTTCCGCGGGCATGCCGAAGGCGTCCCACCCCATCGGATGAAGCACTTCATAACCCTTCATCCGCCGGAAGCGGGCAAGGACGTCGCCCATCGTATAATTGCGGACATGGCCCATGTGGATGCGCCCCGACGGATAGGGGAACATCTCCAGAACATAGCTCTTCGGCCGCTCGCTGTCGTCGCGGGCCTGAAAGGTCTGCTTGTCTTCCCAGACGCGCTGCCAGTGCGCGTCGGCCTTCAAATGGTTGAAACGCGCGTTCACGTGATAATTCGCTTCTCGTTCAGCCGGCGACGGTCGCGCGGCGCAGGTCCCTGGCCTTGGTCAGGATGATATCCTCGAGCTTCTGTGCGGTCGCCGCCTGGACCGACGTGTCGACCCAATTGCCGTTCGACAGCACCTGGCGTTGCGGCGCGACCCGGACGGCATCGGCGCGAAGATCCGCGTCGAGGATGGTCACGGTGACCTTCATGCGCTCGGCCGGCTGGTTCGGATTCACATACCAGTCGGTGACGATCACGCCGCCGTTGGAATCCGCCTGCAGCAACGGCATGAAGCTGAGCGCCTCGAGCGACGCCTTCCACAAATAGGTGTTGATGCCGATCGTCGTCGTCTTCGCCGCAGCGACATCCGACGCGAGCTGCGCCTTGTTGCGCCCGCCTCCGCAGGCTGCCAGCGAGGCGACGAGGGCAAGGGCGATCGCGGTACGGCAGGGACGACGGATCATGTCAGGCAGGTCCTTGAAGCTCGAAAAAGGCGTTGCGCGCCGTTATAGACGTAAGCCCCACCCGGGCAACATGTCTTTGCCCGCGCGCAGCCGCTCGTTGCTCGCCGTGCACGATCAGATTCATGGATATGAAACACATATCGGCATAGAGGCGTTTGGCGGTTGTGGAGTCTGTGCAACAGGGATGGACTTTCGCCGCAGCCGGCTGGCATCGACGCAGTTCGAGTGCTAACCGGTTGACATAGAAAAAGTCCGAGTTTGGCAGAATGATGGTCAAGGGGGTCAAGACAGCTATGGTCGGAACGGCGCTGCTCGCGTCGCTGGCCCTGTCTGTGCCTGTCGAATCCGCCAAGCCGACCGCAACGCCGAAGGTCAAAGTCGATCGGAAGAAAGCCCGCGGAATCGGGTTCTTCACGCCGGCAGCTTCCGATCCGCGCCAGGCCGCGCTGATCGACCGCGTAGGCGGCAACTTCGCCGAACCCAGCTTCCGCTTCACGCCTTCGGGCGGTAATGGCAAGCGTGCGGTGACGGTCGCCATCCGCGCCCGCTCCAACCGGAACAGCTCGTCGACCAGCACGAGCTTCGCGGGTTCGACGATCACCATTCCGAACACGACCGCGCTCAATATGGGCCTGGCACCGACCGCCTACAGTCTCGGCGCGTCGGTGGGCTGGAAGCACTTCACCCTGTCGGGCGACTTTGCGCGCATCGACGGCGGCACGATCCCCGACAACCGCCAGCTGACGGATATCGGGGTGAGCTATTCGCGCTCCAAATGGAGCACCCGACTGCTGTTCGGCACCGAAAAGGCGACCGGCGCGACCAATCTGGGCGGGCCGGAGGAGGCACTTTCGGTCGATCTCGGTGGCTCCTTCTCGCTCACCAAGAATCTCGAGCTGTCGGGTGGCGTCCGCTACAAGAGCCAGCGCGATCATAGCGATCTGACCAGCGATCAGCGCCGCGACAGCCAGTCGGTCTACGTCGGAACTGCCTTCCGCTTCTGATCCCGAATGCTCCTCCGGGGCTCAGCCCGGAATGCGCCTGACTCCCCCACCGCTCCATGCATCGATCGCGGCCCAGCCATGGGCACCCAGCAGCCTTGCCTGTTTGCCCCGACGCGCCGTCATCCCGCCCAGAGCGATGACCGGAAGACGCGTCGCACGGCAAAGTGCGGCAAAGCGCATCCGTCCAAGCCCCGGGGCACCCGGATGCGAGCGCGTCGGATGAAGCGGAGAGAGCAGGAGCGCCGCAGCCCCGGACCGTTCCGCCGCCCGAATTTCTTTCCGGTCATGCACCGGTGACGTACCGAAGCGTGGCGCATGCGGATTCCGGTGATGCGCGCCGTCCGCGCGCCAGCGACGGGCCATGGTCTCATCCCCTGCGAGCAGGAGGATGAGACCGCGCCGCTTTGCATGACATAGCAGCATGTCGAACAGCCGCCGCCGCTCGCCCACGGGCAGGCTGTAATGGCGGAAGATCACACCCGATCCGCGCGGCAACCGTCGAAGCGCCGCAAACAGGCTAGCCCCGAGGCGTTCATCGGTCATCAACCACAGTTGCGGCAGCACGGGCTGGCGGGGCTTCATCCGCGCTTCTATAGCGAAGTCTATGGCCGATATCGACACCAGCCCCTCCGACGCAAACCAGGCAGCCCAGCGGATCGAAGCGATCCGGGAGAGAATTGCCCATGCAGCGACTCTTGCCGACCGGGATCCCGCAACGATCGAGCTGATCGCGGTCTCCAAGACCAGGCCTGCGCAGGCAATCAGCCCGTTGATCGCCGCCGGGCACAGGTCCTTTGGCGAGAACCGCGTTCAGGAAGCGGCGGACAAATGGCCCGACCTGCGGGGCGCCGATAAACTCAAGCTCCACCTTATCGGCCAGCTCCAGTCCAACAAGGCCGGCCAGGCGGTCGCCCTGTTCGACGCGATCCACTCGGTCGACCGGCCATCGCTGATCGATGCGCTTGCAAGGGCAATGGACGAGCAGGGCCGCCGTCCGGACTGCTTCGTCCAGGTCAATATCGGCGAAGAACCGCAAAAGGGCGGATGCGCCATCGCCGACCTGCCGGCGGTGCTGGATCGGACACGCGATGCCGGCCTGCCGGTCGTCGGGTTGATGGCGGTGCCCCCGCTGGAGGTCGAACCCGCGCCCTATTTCGCCTTGCTGGCGAAGCTGGCAGCGCGCCACGGACTCGCGGGCCTGAGCATGGGCATGTCCTCGGATTTCGAGACCGCTATCCTGCTTGGCGCCACCCATGTGCGCATCGGCACAGCCCTGTTCGGCGAGCGCGCATAGCGGGTTTTTGTCTTTGTCTTCCTGCCATGCAAAAGGCGTGATATCCTAATCTTGCCGCACGACTGGCGACGAGGATGGATCACCATCGGGAAGTGCGGCCTGAGCCTGCCGCTCGCCTGGGCATCATGATCGAAGGAGTGATGCCCCATGACGTCTTTCTCGCGCCCTGGCGATCCCGTCTCGATCCGCGCATGGCGGCGCCTCGACGACCGGATCACGACCTCGGGCCAACCGACCGAAGACCAGCTAGCGCTGCTCGCAGCCATCGGGGTGCAGCATATCGTCAATCTCGCCCTCCACAGCCATGAGGACGCCCTCGAGGACGAGGCCGGAAGCGTGGCGGCCCTCGGCATGCACTATACCCATATCCCGGTCGATTTCTCCGCCCCGACAGAGGCCGATTTCGAGCGTTTCACGGCGCTGCTCGATGCGATCGACGGCAGCACCGTCCATGTCCACTGCATAGTGAACGCCCGGGTTTCGGCCTTCTTCTACAGGAGAGCGCGTCTGAAGGGCCTGAACCTGACAGAAGCAGACGCTTGCCTGGACAGCCTGTGGCGCCCCGGCGGCGTCTGGGCTGTGTTCATCGGCAAGCCCCAGGACGAAGCCCTCCCGCATCGCTTCGCCGGGCAGGATTACAATATTGGGCCTGGCTGACCCGGAGCAGCGAGCGAGGCTATTTGATCGCCTGCGGGTTGACCGGCGAGCCGAAACCACCGGTGACGGGCAGGGGTGGTGCCGATAGCAGGAAGTCATATTGGCCATCTGCAGCACAATCGGCCGCCAGTGCCTCGAGGTTGAAGATCTCGCCCAGCGGCATGCCCATGTCGCGCAGAGCCAGCATATGGACGGGCAGGGGGACATTGTAGCGCGGATCGGGTTCGATCCCCAGCGCCTCTACCGCCATATTGTCGGCCGCGACGGCCGCGACATTATGGTCATGCAGCCATTCGACGACGTCGGCACCCAGACCGGCCTGCGCTCCGTGGAAGGCATGGGCGTCGCCTGCGTCGGTGAACAGCCGGATCATACCCGTGCGGACGAGGATGATGTCGCCCTTTTCAACCGAGACCCCGGCCGCAGCGCAGGCCGCGTTCATGTCATCGGGTGTGATGACATAATTGCGCGGGAGCATGTCCATGCGCTTGAGCCGGGCGATGTCGAGCAGGATGCCACGAGAGCTGATTCCAGGCAGCGCCAGATGCTCGATGCCGCAGCGATGCGCGCCGTGCCGCGCGTCGACATGGCTGCGTGCGTCGAGGCCATTATAGAGCTGCCCGCCATAATGCATATGGGCGAAGGCATCCCATTGGGTCGATGCCTGCAGGCACATATGGATCACATCGTCGCAATATTGGACGTCGCTGCCTTCGGCGATCGGCGTGAAGAGGTCGGTGACATATTTGACGGGGTTCGACCGGAACGTTCCGATCTGCGGGCCATTCGAGTCATAATTCAGACCGAGCGCGAACAATTTGCCCTGTCGGACTGCGCCGGCACCGCGACGAAGCGCTTCCGGGCCGATATAGTTGAGCGTTCCGCGCTCATCCTCTGGGCCCCAGCGCCCCCAGTTGCGCAACCTTTCGGCCAGCCTGTCCCAAGCCTCGGTCGCCACGATCAGCTCTCCTCTCCCGGTCCCGCTCCATCGGAACTTCGACCGCGATCTTCACGCGCAGCCACCTCGGAAGCAAGCGCGATATATCTCCAACGGCCAGGACGGGAGGGCAGGTTATTCCTGCGAAGCGCCTCAGGAGTTCATCGAGTCGAAGAAATCCTCGTTGGTCTTCGAATCCTTCATCTTGTCGAGAAGGAACTCCATCGCATCGATCGTGCCCATCTGCATGAGGATGCGGCGGAGCACCCACATCTTCGACAACTTGCCCTTGTCGACGAGCAGCTCTTCCTTGCGGGTGCCCGACTTGCCGACGTCCATCGCCGGGAAGATGCGCTTGTCGGCGACCTTGCGGTCAAGGACGATTTCCGAGTTGCCGGTGCCCTTGAACTCTTCGAAGATCACCTCGTCCATGCGGCTGCCGGTATCGATCAGCGCCGTGGCGATGATCGAGAGCGAACCGCCTTCCTCGATGTTGCGCGCGGCGCCGAAGAAGCGCTTCGGCCGCTGGAGCGCATTCGCATCGACACCGCCCGTGAGCACCTTACCCGACGAGGGAACGACGGTGTTGTAAGCGCGGCCGAGACGCGTGATCGAGTCCAGCAGGATCACGACGTCCTTCTTGTGCTCGACGAGACGCTTCGCCTTTTCGATCACCATCTCGGCGACCTGGACGTGGCGCTGCGCGGGCTCGTCGAAGGTCGAGGAAATGACCTCGCCCTTCACCGAGCGCTGCATGTCGGTCACTTCCTCGGGGCGCTCGTCGATCAGCAGAACGATCAGGAACACTTCCGGATGGTTGTCGGTGATCGCCTTGGCGATGTTCTGGAGCAACACGGTCTTACCGACCCGCGGCGGCGCCACGATCAGCGCGCGCTGGCCCTTGCCCTGCGGCGCGATGATGTCGATCACCCGCGAGGACTTGTCCTTGACGGTGGGGTCGAGCGTGTCGAGCGTGAGCTTCTGCTCGGGATAGAGCGGCGTCAGATTGTCGAAATTGACGCGGTGACGGACCACATCGGGATCGTCGAAGTTGATCGAGATCAGCCGGGTCAGCGCGAAATAGCGCTCGCCATCCTTCGGCGCGCGAATCTCGCCCTCCACCGTGTCACCGGTGCGCAGACCGAATTTCCGGACCTGGTTCGGCGAGACGTAGATGTCGTCGGGCCCGGCAAGATAATTGGCCTCGGGGCTGCGCAGAAAGCCGAAACCGTCGGGCAGCACCTCGATCGTGCCCTCGCCCATGATCTGCTCGCCATTCTCTGCCTCGACCTTGAGAATGCCGAACATCAGGTCCTGCTTGCGCATCGTCGACGCGCCCTCGACGCCCAGCTCTTCCGCCATGGTGACGAGATCGGCGGGGCTCTTCTTCTTGAGGTCCTTCAGGTGCATCGACGGAAATCCTGGGTCTTTGGGCGTAAGGCGGGAGAATCGGCGGCGGCGATGAAAAGGGCCGCTTCGGCTCTGGACAGGAGAAAGGCTTTCCGCTCGGACGGCGGCGCTGTTCTACCGGCGGAGGTAAGCGCGGCGGCGCGGCAAGTCAAGCGCTCGCGCCGCTCGCTATTTGTCGGGGTCGAAGCGGCCTCAGAAGGGGCGGACGATCACCAGGATCACGATGATCGCGGTCGCGATTCCCGGAATCTCGTTCATGAGGCGCAGCGCCTTGTCGGACGGCGCACGATAGCCGGCCGCCATCTTCTTGCCATAGCCGATCGCCCAGCCATGGAATCCCGACAGCAGGAATACCGTCGCGAACTTCGCGTGAAACCAGGCCGTGCCCCACAGACCCTGGTCGAAGGCGAGCATCAGGCCGAACAGCCAGACGAGGATCATCGCCGGGTTGAGGATGATCGACCGCAGCCGCCGCTCGCGCTCGATCCAGGCGCGATCCTCAGCCGAACCGGGGGCCGCGGCATGGTGATAGATGAAGAAGCGCGGAAGCATGAAGAGTCCCGCCATCCAGAAGATCACAAAGATCAGATGGGCGGATTTGACCCAGAGATAGGCGTTGCCGAGAAAGCCGAGCAGCATGGGCGTGTCCATCATCCTCTGATCCGTGCGAGCAGCCGCTCGACATGCGCGATCGGCGTGTCGAGCTGGATGCCATGGCCAAGATTGAACACATGCGGCCGATCGGGGAAAGATGCCCGAATGGCATCCACTGCCGCATCCTGTGCCTCGCCACCTGCGATGAGCACCAGCGGATCGAGATTGCCCTGAACCGGCAGGCCCTGCGGCAGCACCTGGTTCGCCCAGATGGGGTCGACCGTCTCATCCAGCCCGATCGCGTCGACTCCCGTTTCCCGAGCATAAGCGGGCAGCTTGCCGCCCGCACCCTTCGGAAAGCCGATAATGGGTGTGCCCGGATGCCGTTCGTGAAGCCGGCGGACGATCTCGGCGGTGGGCGCAATCACCCAGCGTTCGAACTCGCGGGGGGCAAGGCTGCCCGACCAGCTGTCGAACAACTGCACGGCATCGACGCCGGCTTCGATCTGGCGCGACAGATAGTCGGTCGTTGCCTCGACGAGCCTCTCTATGATCGCGGCAAAGGCGGACGGATCGCGATAGGCGAAACGCCGTGCCTCGGCCTGCTCCTTGCTGCCCTGGCCCGCCACCATATAGGTCGCGACAGTCCAGGGGCTGCCGGCGAAGCCGAGGAAGGTGGTTTCAGCGGGCAATGCCTTCCGCACGCGCTCGATCGTGCCATAGATCGGCAGCAGACGCTCCGGGGCGGCGGTGAGTCCGTCCAGCGTCGTGTCGAGCAGCGTCGGCGACAGGCGGGGCCCTTCGCCGGCCTCGAAGCGCAGATCCTGTCCCAGCGCGTGGGGAATCACGAGAATGTCGGAGAACAGGATCGCGCCGTCGAACCCGAAGCGACGGATCGGCTGCAGCGTGATCTCGGCGGCTGCGTCGCTGTCATAGGCCATCGCCAGGAAGCCGCCCTTGGTCGCGCGAAGCTCGCGATATTCGGGCAGATAGCGTCCGGCCTGCCGCATCAGCCAGACCGGCGGCGGGTCACGGCGTTCGCCGCGCAATACGGCGAGCAGGGGGCGCGTTTCGGCAGGCGAGGCGGCCATCATATTACTTTCTGATTCTTTTTAAGAGAAATTGAAGCTGTTGTAGGAGCGTGTGAGCCGGGGTTTATTCACAACCGGCGCAATTGCCAACAACTTGACTCAGCGGGACTCGTGGGGAGTCCGCGAGTCATTCGCGTCATACCCGTTATCCACAGACCTGCTCCCATCATGACCCGCTGTGGATGAATCGCGGGACGAACGACGGCTCAGCGGGGACGAAAGCATCGCTTGAAAGCGTCCCCAGCATTCCGCTAGCCCCATCCTCATGCTTTTCCACAGACTCTTCCCCGGCGACATCGCCATCGGTTGCACGGGCATGACATCATGATCCGTCTGCACCTTCATCTCCTGTCCGATTCCACGGGCGAGACGCTCGAGAACATCGCCAAGGCCGGGCTCGCCCAGTTCGAAGGGGTGGAAACGATCAAGCATTTCTGGCCGATGGTGCGCAGCCAGGGGCATCTCGACCGGATCCTGCTCGAAATCGCGCAGCGGCCCGGGCTGGTGATCTTCACGCTGGTCAACAACGACATCCGCAAGCGGCTCGAATCGCGCTGCCACGCGCTCGGATTGCCGAGCGTCTCGGCGCTAGATCCGGTCATCGAGGCCCTGTCGCAGCTGCTCGGGCAGGAAGCTCTGGCGCGGCCGGGACGGCAGCATATGCTCGATGCCGCCTATTTCGCGCGGGTCGAGGCAATCCAGTACACCATCGCCCATGATGATGGCCTGATCCCGGAAGATTGGGAGGAAGCCGACATCATCCTGACCGGTGTGTCGCGCTCGTCGAAGACACCGACCTCGATCTATCTCGCCAATCGCGGATATAAGGTCGCCAATGTTCCGCTCGTCGTCGAGTCACCGCCGCCGCCCTCGCTCTATTCGCTGGTCCATCCGCTGATCGTCGGGCTCACGACAAGTCCCGAGCGGCTGATCCAGATCAGACGCAACCGCCTGCTCTCGCTCAATCAGTCGCCGGAAACGGCCTATGTCGACCATGAGAAGGTCGTCGCTGAACTCGCCTTCGCGCGCCGCATCTTCTCGGACCGAAGCTGGCCGGTGATCGATGTGACCCGCCGCTCGATCGAGGAAACCGCCGCAGCGATCATCAACCTTGCCAATGATCGCGCGGCAAAGCGCGAACAGGGGAGCGACGCATGACAGGCGCACCCCGCCTGATCCTCGCCTCGCAATCGAGTTCGCGCCGCGCGATATTGTCGGCGGCCGGTGTCGATTTCGAGCCGATGGCTGCCGGCGTAGACGAGGAGGCGATGAAGGAAGGATTGCGTGCAGAAGCGATCTCGCCCCGCAACCTTGCCGACGCACTGGCGGAGTTCAAGGCGACGCGCCTGTCGCAGCGTATTCCCGACGCGCTCGTGCTCGGATGTGACTCGACCGTCGCCTTCGACGACGACAGGATGATCGACAAGGCCTCGAGCCGCGAGGAGCAGCGCGACCTGCTGCTGCGTCTGGCCGGCCGACGGCACCGCCTCTGGAGCGCGGCGGTGCTGTGCGAGGGCGGACGGCCGGTGTGGCGCCATGTCGACGTCGCCGCGCTGCACATGCGGCCGTTGAGCGAGGCCTTCGTCGATGCCTATCTGGACGCCGAATGGCCGGAGATCGGCCATTGCGTCGGCGGTTATCGGCTGGAGGGGCGCGGGGTGCAGCTCTTTACGCGGATCGATGGGAGCCAGTTCACCATATTGGGTCTGCCTCTGCTGCCGCTGCTCGACTATCTGCGGACACGGGGACTCCTGCCGTCATGACCGAGGATGTGTCGAACCTGCCCTATGCCGAGGTGATCGGCGATCCGATTGCGCATTCCAAATCGCCAATGATTCACAGGCATTGGCTGCAACAGGCGGGAATCTCTGCGGATTATCGCGCGTCTCACATAAGGCACGAAGATCTTCAGACTTTCTTCGAACAGCGACGCGGCGATCCGCTGTGGCGTGGCTGCAACGTCACCATACCGCACAAGCAGGCGGTGATGCCCTATCTGGACGAGATAGACCCGGCCGCCAGCCGTATCGGTGCGGTGAACACCATCGTCCCGCGCGATGGTCGGCTGATCGGCCATAATAGCGACTATGCAGGGTTCCTCGAGCCGCTCCGCCCGCTGCTCGCGCAGCAGCACCTGTTTCGCATGGCGCGAATCTTCGGGACGGGCGGCGCCGCCAAGGCAGTGGCGATCGCGCTGCACGACCAGGGCTTCACCAGCGTCGTCATCGCGCGCGACCTCGACAAGGCGCGCGAGCTGCGCGAGTCCTTCGAGCCTGACGACCGCCTGATCGCGCCGATCGACATCTTCGCCAAAGAGACCGATTTTCCGTTCGACGACAGGCAGGGCATTCTCGACGTCGTCGTCAACACCACCTCGCTCGGCATGAAGGGGCAGCCGCCGCTGCAGCTAGACTTCAGCCATGTGCCCCCCAATGCGGTCATCTACGACATCGTCTATGCCCCGCTGGAGACCCCGCTGCTCGCCGAAGCACGGGCCCGTGGTCTGCGCACGGTCGACGGCCTGCGCATGCTCGTCGGGCAGGCGGCGGTCGCTTTCGAACATTTTTTCGGCGTTCCTGCGCCGCGCGGCGCTGACGAGGATCTGCGCCGACAATTGCTCGCCTGAGGCTGCGTGCGATGATCGTGATCGGGCTGACCGGCTCCATCGGCATGGGCAAGTCGACCGTCTCTGCCATGTTCGCGCGTCTGGGCGTTCCCGTCTATGACGCCGACGCGGAGGTTCATCGGCTCCAGGGGCGCGGAGGCCGTCTGGTCGCCGCGATCGAGGCGGCCTTCCCAGGCACGGCAGGCCCGCATGGGATCGACCGGGCGGTGCTCTCGAAAGCGGTGCTGGGCGACAAGGCGGCGCTGCACCGACTCGAAAGGATCGTCCATCCGGCGCTTGTCGAGTCGCGCCGACTCTTCCTTCGCCGGCACCGGTCGCGCCCCCTGGTGGTCCTCGACATACCTTTGTTGTTCGAAAAGCGGGGATGGCGCGCCGTCGATACCGTCGTGGTGGTTTCCGCACCGGCGTGGAAACAGGCCAGGCGGGTGCTGGCGCGACCGGGCATGACCGCCGGAAAACTCGAGCATATCCGCTCGCTTCAGCTTCCCGATCATGAAAAGCGGGCCCGCGCGGACTTCGTCATAGACAATGGTGGTACGATCGATCGGACCAGGAGGGCCGTCCGTCATCTCGTCACTTGCTTACGGGCGAGCGGAGTCCGATATTGTCGTTCATGCGAGAGATCGTCTTCGACACCGAAACCACCGGCCTGAACCCTGCAACAGGAGACCGGCTGGTCGAGATAGGCTGCGTCGAGATGGTCAACCGGGTCGAGACCGGGCGCACCTACCACGCCTATTTCAATCCGCAGCGGGCTATGCCGATCGAGGCGGAACAGATCCACGGCCTTTCCGACCGCTTCCTGAGCGATAAGCCGCTGTTTGCGTCGCTCGCCGGCGAGCTTCTCGAATTCCTCGGCGATTCGCCGCTCGTTGCGCACAATGCCGGTTTCGACTTCGGCTTCCTCAATGCCGAGCTTGCGATGTGCGGCCTGCCGCCGATCGCCATGAGCCGGATGATCGATACCGTGCCGATGGCGCGCAAGCTTCACCCGGGTGCCAAGCACACGCTCGATGCCTTGTGCAGCCGCTACGGGATCGATCGCAGTCACCGCGTCAAGCATGGCGCGCTGCTCGACGCCCAGCTGCTCGCCCAGGTCTATGTGGAGCTGACCGGAGGACGCCAGATCGGCCTCTCGATCACCGAGGTCGTGGTCGAGGAGACGATCGTCGTCGCCGCGCCCATGATCGTTGCGGCCCGCCCCATCCGGCCCATGCGGCCACATTTTGCCAGCGAGGAGGAAAACGAAAGACACAAGGCCTTCATACAGAAGCTCGACGCGCCGCTCTGGCTGGAGGGCGTAGCGGGCTGATTCTATCCGGAAATGTGCGGATGGTGCCCGGCCGGAGAGCGCCGCACCATCAGCGTAACACAGTTGGAGAATTGCCATGGAAATTCGTGTTTCGGGACATCAGGTGGACACGGGCGAAGCGCTCCGGACCCATGTCGAGACCCGGCTCCAAGCGATTGCCGACAAGTATTTTTCACGCAGTCTGTCCGCCCATGTGACCTTCGGCCGCGGGCAGCATGGCAACGGATTCTCCTGCGATATCGTCGCTCATGTCATGCAGGGCGTCATCCTCAAGGGCGCCGGTCATGCGATGGAAGCGCATCCGGCCTTCGATCAGGCCGCCGACCGTATCGAAACCCAGCTGCGCCGGTATATGCGCCGCCTGAAGTCGCGCACGGCCCCCGTGGCGGCACCGATCGACGCGATCGACGACAATGCCGGCTATACGGTGTTCGAAGCCCCGCGCGACGAGGAGCTGGATGAAATCGGCGACAGCCCGGTGATCATCGCCGAGACCCGCGTCGACGTTCCCGACGCCTCCGTTTCCGACGCCGTCATGATGCTCGATCTGCGAAATACGACGGCGCTTCTTTTCCGAAATTCTGGTACCGGCGCCTTCAATATGGTGTATCGGCGCAACGACGGCACGATCGGCTGGGTCGAGCCGAGCCGGGTAGCCGGATAAGGAATAGCGAATCCCGTCGAATGAGTGACAGCAAATCGATGGACGACCTGAGCGACCTGCTGTCGCTTCAGGCGGTGCAGGCCGCTCTCGTCGTCCCCAATAAAAAAGCGCTGTTCCAGCAGCTTGCTGGGGTTGCTTCGAAGCTGGTCGATGTCGATGCCAAGCTCGTCGTCGACCGCCTCGTCGAGCGCGAGCGGCTCGGTTCGACGGGCTTCGGTGCGGGCATCGCGATACCGCATGGCAAGATCGACGGCCTCGACCGGGTCGTCGGTCTGTTCGCGCGACTCGGCACGCCGATCGACTTCGCTGCGATCGACGACCTTCCGGTCGATCTCGTCTTCCTGCTGCTGTCCCCGGTCGATGCGGGAGTCGAGCATCTCAAGGCGCTCGCACGGGTAAGCCGGCGGATGCGCGACAAGGCGTTCGTGGCAAAGCTGCGGGGTGCCGGTTCGGACGATGCGCTGTACGCGCTGTTCGCGACCGGCGAAACCCGCCACGCCGCCTGAACCGCCGGGCGCCGGCATGAGCGGCGAAACCGGCGCCGAGGCGCATTATCGCGCGCTTGAATCGCTCTATGCGGCAGCACCGATCAATCAGCTTTTCGCCTCGCGGCTCGAAATCCCCGAAGAAGGCGTAGCCCGTATCCATTTCGAAGTGGATCCGCGCCATTATCACGCCGCGGGCGCAGCCCACGGCACCACCTATTTCAAGATGCTCGACGATGCCGCCTTCTACGCGGCGAACAGCCTGGTCAATGACTTCTTCCTGCTGACCACGGCCTTCAACCTGCTCCTTACGCGCCCCATGAAAAAGGGGCCGATCGTCGCCGAGGGACGGTGGGTAAACGGCCGCCGGCGGGTGCTGGTCGCCGACGCGCGCCTCGTCGACGGAGAGGGTGAGGAGGTGGCGCGGGGTACGGGTACCTTCATGCGCTCGCGCATCCCGCTCGCCACCCTGCCTGGCTACGCCCGCCCGACTGCGGACCGATGACCGAAGCCCGGCCCGCCACCGGGCTGTCGGTGTCGGCGCTGATCCGCCGGACCGAGGCTGAGGGCGGCTCTGCGATGGTGCTCGCCAAGGGCGATGCTACGGCCGGTGCGATCCTTCTCCTGCTCGCCGATCGCGGGCGTCCCGTCGGCTTGTGCGAGCGTGTCTGGCGGTTCGAGGGCGGGTTCGGACTGGACCCGGTTGGTCCGGCCGATCTGGAGCAGCCCGGCGCGGCGTCGGACTATATCGCCAGGCGCCGGCGATCGGACCCCGACCTCTGGGCGGTCGAAGTCGATCATCGGGAGGCCTTGCGGCTTGCCCGGGAATGCCTGTGCTGAAAATTGTCGGTGGAGCGGTGGCACCCTGATTCGGGTCAGCCGGTGGCCGGCCCTGCGCTGAACCGGCTTTGCTTCGTTCCCGTCCTGTTCTAGGCTGTGGCATGTCCGACGCCTGCCTGCACAGTGAATCGAGCTTCCCGCCCATGGTCGCAGGGGACGTCGCCCGCGGCGTCGCGCGGTTGTTCCTCAATGCCGGGATGGCTCCCCTGGTCGAGGTGCCGCTGGGCAATGGCCGTCGCGCCGACCTGATGGCGATCGACGCGCGCGGCTGTATCACCATCGTCGAGATCAAGGTGTCCCGGGCCGATCTGCTGGGCGATGGAAAATGGCCCGATTATCTGGACTATTGCGACCGCTTCTTCTGGGCGGTGCCCGGCGGATTCGATCTTTCGCCCTTCGATGGCGAAGGCTTTCGCCCGCACTGTTGCGGGCTGATCGTCGCTGATCGCTACGAGGCCGCGATCCTGCGGGAGGCTCCGCACCGGCCGCTCTCCGGCGCGCGGAGGAAGGCAGAGACGCTGCGCTTCGCCCGCCGGGCGGCCGGGCGATTGTGGACCGATCTGGATGGCGTTCCCGAAAGCTGCGTCTAGCCTTAATCCGGCCGCGCGAACGGCCTTACAGCCCCGGCCCCATCTTCGGCTTGGCGGGTGCGGTCGACTTGGTTTCCTCGATTACCTTCAGGACAGCCGCACCGCGCGGATCCTCGCTCGCATAATCGATCGCATTCTTGCCGGCGATCCGGTCGGCGATCTTGGGATCGGCGCCGTTGGTGAGCAGAAGGCGGACCATCGGGATGTTGCGCTGCTGCACAGCGATCACCAGCGGCGTCTCACCGCTGCCATTGGTCGCGTTGATCTGCGCCTTCTGGCGCAACAGCAGTTCTGCGCCCTCCTGGAAACCGAGCAGGGCGGCTGCGTGAAGCGGGGTATTACCCTGGCCATCCTTGATGTTCGGATTGGCGCCCTTGCCGAGCAGGAAGCTCGACCAGGTCAGGTCGCGCCGCTTGATCGTGATCGCGAGCGCGGTTTCGCCGGTCGAATAGTCCTTGGTGTTGACCAGCGTTGCGCCCGATCCTTGCAGCGCTTTCGTCGCCTTCTCTCCGTCGGATTGGCGGACGGCATTGAGGAAGGTGTAGCTGTCGGAAAATTGCGCGACGGCAGGTGCCGAGGCCAGCGCCATCGCAGCGGCGGCACAACCGATCAGGATGTGGCGATGGATCATCTTGTGTGGCATGTCCCTGTTATGAAACCCGCTTGCACGGGGGCCAATAGCAAAGCATGGCTGGCCTTACCATGAACAATGCGAATTTCCCCATCTGGCGCACCGCGTCGGCCGCCCTGGCGCTGGCCCTTTTCGCGCCGCTGGCCGGCTGCGGCTCTGCGCCGGAAAAGCCGCCTCTGGCCGATGCCGGCATCGGCGGTCCATTCACCCTGACCGATCAGGATGGCCGAAAGGTCTCGGACAGCGACTTCGCCGGAAAATACCGGCTGATCTATTTCGGATATACTTTCTGCCCGGACGTGTGCCCTGTCGACGTCCAGGTGCTGATGAAGGGCTATCGCGCACTCGAAAAGAGCGATCCTGCGCTCGCCGCGAAAATCCAGCCGATCTTCATCACCGTCGATCCCGAGCGGGACACGCCCGCCGTGCTCAAGCAGTTCGTCGGCGCCTTCCACCCGAAGCTGATCGGGCTGACCGGCACGCCAGCCGAGATTGCGGCGGTCGCCAAGCAGTTCGCGATCTACTATCGCAAGCAACCTGCGGCGGCGGGATCGAACGCCTATCTGGTCGATCACAGCCGGCAGGCGATGCTGTTCGGGCCGAAGGGCGAGCCGCTTGCCCTGATCACCCAGGACAAGGATGCCGCAGCGGTCGTGACGGACCTTGAGCGCTGGGCGAAATGACGGCCGGCCCCAGGCCGTTCTGGGAGACCAAGCGGCTGGACCAGATGACCCGCGCGGAGTGGGAATCGCTGTGCGACGGCTGCGGCAAATGCTGCCTGCACAAGCTCGAGGACGAGGACACGGGCGAGCTGCTGCCCACCAACGTCGCCTGCCGGATGCTCGATCGCCGCACCGGTCTGTGCAAGGATTATAAGAACCGGCGGGTTCATGTGCCGGAATGCGTCCGCCTGACGCCGCGCTTGGTCGACGAGGTCGACTGGCTCCCGTCGACCTGCGCCTATCGGCTGCTGGGCGAGGGGCAGGGCCTTCCCGACTGGCACCCGCTCGTCACCGGCGATCCCGAATCGGTCCATCGGGCCGGCATATCGGTGCGCGGCTGGACGGTTTCGGAGGACGAGGCAGGCGACCTCGAACATCATCTGGTCGAACGCGAGCTATAGGGCGTCGCGATGCCGCCCGCCGACAGGATCTGGGACAAGGCTGCGCTCGTGTTCCGACGCCGCGCCGTCGCGCCGCTCTCGTTCGAAGCGGGTGGGCGATCGCGTCCGCTTGAGGTTCGCCGCATGGCCCAGGCCCGCCGGATGCGCCTGAGCGTCGACCCGCGCGACGGCGGCGTGCGCCTGATCCTGCCGCCGCGGGCCTCGCTGAAGGCTGCGCTGGCCTGGGTGGAAAGCAAGCGCGGCTGGATCGAGGCCGCGCTCGACGCCCTGCCACAGGCCCGGCCGATCCACCCCGGCATGGTCATCGCGGTGGCGGGCGAGGAACTGCGCATCGACATCGCGGCGAAGGGCCGCATCATCCGGCGCGAAGGCGGGCTGTTGCTGGTGCCCGGACCCGAGGAGATGATCGGGCCGCGCGTGCTGCGCTGGCTTCGCGCCCAGGCGCTGGAGCGGCTCGAGGCGGAGACACGCCTTTTCGCCGAGCGGGCCGGGGTAACCGTGAACCGGGTGGCGGTTGGCGACCCGCGGGCGCGCTGGGGAAGCTGCTCTTCGAGCGGCGACATACGCTATAGCTGGCGGCTGATCCTCGCGCCGCCGGCTGTGCTCGAGGCGACGGTGGCGCATGAGGTCGCGCACCGCCTGCACATGGATCACAGCGCACGCTTCCACGCCGCCGTGGAACGCCTGCTGGGACGGTCGCCCGATGCGGAGCGCGAATGGCTCCGTCGGTACGGCCGCGACCTTTACTGGCTGGGCCGGGCGCCCTGACGCGCTTTGGGCGCGTCGAGCCCGTTGAGGAAATCCGATCCGAGCGTGGTCCTCTGCTGCTGCGGGGCGGCCGCGCCACGGGCCGGCGGTGCCGCCGCCGGTGCGGTGCGCGCCGGTGCGGCGGCTGGCTGGGGTGCCGGCCGGGTGGTCGGCGGGATGATCGAGGTCGGCCCGGCCTGCGGTTCGAAGCCGTCCTCGGGATCGGCCTGCGGCTCGACTCCGGGCTCTGCCGGCTCGCCATCGGGCGCGAAGAGGCTTTCATCAGGCGTTCCGAAAAAGGCCTCGTCGTCGGGCTCGATCTGGAATTCGGGCAGGGTGACCTGGGTCTCGAACGGTTCGACCGGGCGCTTGGAAACGGCGACGCGCATGAAATCGGCAAAGGCACGGGCTGGAGCGCGACCGCCCTGGAGGCCCGAAACCGCTTTTGCGTCGTCGCGGCCCATCCACACGCCGGTGGTCAGGCCCGAGGAGAAGCCGAGGAACCAGCCATCCTTGTTCGAGGAGGTCGTGCCGGTCTTGCCGGCGACGGGGCGGCCGATCTGCGCGGCGCGGGCGGTCCCGGTGTTGACGGCGGTCTGCAGCAGGTCGGTCATCTCGGCGGCAACCCAGGGCGCGACCAGCACCCTATTGTCGTCGGCACGATGCTCGTAGAGGACATTGCCCTTGGCGGTCGTGACCTTGACGATGCCGTAGGGGACCACCGCCACACCCTTGCGCGCGACGGCGGCGAAGGCGCGGGTCATGTCGATCAGCCGGACGTCGGAGGTGCCGAGCACCATGGAGGGATGGGTGTTGAGCTTCGAGCCGATGCCGAAGCGGCGCGCCATGTCGGCGACGGTGTCGAAGCCGACCTCCTGGCCCAGCTTGGCAGCGACGGTGTTGACCGAGAAGGCGAAGGCGGTGCGGATGTCGATCGCGCCGGCGAACTCGCGATTGCTGTTGCGCGGGCTCCAGCCGTCGATGTCGACCGGTTCGTCGACCACGGGGGTGTCGGGCTTCATCCCCGCCTCGAGCGCGGCGAGATAGACGAACAGCTTGAAGGCGGAACCCGGCTGGCGTTCGGCCTGGGTCGCCCGGTTGTAGATCGAGCTTACATAGTCGCGGCCGCCGACCATCGCGCGCACAGCACCGTCGCGGTCGAGCGAGACGAGCGCGCCCTGCGTCCCGGACGGTGCATTGGCCCGGATCGCGGCGTCGGCCGCCTTCTGCATCTCGGGATCGATCGTGGTCCAGACGTCGATCGGTTCGACCTGCTCGTCGACGAGCTCGTCGAGCTGGGCGAGGGCCCAGTCGGTGAAGTAGCGTACCGCATTCTGGTCGCGCTCGGGGGCAAGGCGGACCTTGGACAGGTCGATCTGCTCGGCCTGCGACGGGGTGATCGCGCCCGCATCCTGCATCACCTCGAGGACGACTTTGGCGCGGCCGATGGCGGCCTCGCGGTCGGCCGTGGGCGAATAATGCGAGGGCGCCTTGACCAGTCCCGCGATGATCGCGCTCTCGCCGAGGCTCAGCGTCGTCGCGCTATGGTCGAAGAATTTGCGCGAGGCCGCGTCGATGCCATAGGCGCCGCCGCCGAAATAGACGCGGTTCAGATAGAGTTCGAGGATCTGCGCCTTGGAGAATTTCCGCTCCATCGCCAGCGACAGGATGATCTCGCGAAATTTGCGGCCGAAGCTGTAGGCATTTGTCAGGAAGATATTGCGGGCGAGCTGCTGGGTGATGGTCGAGGCGCCCTGCAGGCGCCGGCCCTCGCCCTGTCGCTGGAAAGCGAGCCAGGCCGCGCGCGCCATGCCGATCGGGTCGATGCCCGGATGCATATAATAGCGGCGATCCTCGACGGCGACCATCGCCTTCTTCATGTCTTCCGGGATCTGCGCGATCGGCAGCCAGTCGCCATAGCTGGGCCCGAGCGACACGATCACCGATCCGTCGGCGGCGCGGACGCGGACCATCTGGCCGTTGGGGCTGGACTTGAGTTCCTCGAAGCCCGGCAGCGACGCCATGGCGATGAGCACGGCAACGACCAGCGCCCCCATGCCTGCCAGGGCGGCGAAGAGGCTGATCCTGAGCAATTTGCGAAGCCAGCCCATGCGGCGGTTCGGATCCTTGGTTGTCTTGGCGCTGCTGGACATTGGCTGATGCCCGATTAGCGCCTATCCCGACCGCTGCCAAGCGGATCGCCGGTGCTTTTCCACCGGGCGACGATAGGATCCGACGAGCGACAGAGGCCGGTCGCCCGTCCGGATCGCTGAGATCAGTCGGTTTCGAGGTCGATCGACGCCGAATTGATGCAGTAGCGCAGCCCTGCAGGGCCTGGTCCGTCGGGGAAGACATGACCCAGATGTCCGTCGCAGCGCGCGCAGCGGACCTCGGTACGGACCATCCCGTGGCTGGTGTCGACATATTCGCTGATCGAGCGTTCGTCGGCGGGTGCCGTGAAGCTGGGCCAGCCACAGCCCGAATCATATTTGCTGTCGCTGCTGAACAGCAGCTCGCCGCAGCCCGCGCAGCGATATTCGCCAGCGTCCTTGGCGTTCCAATATTTGCCGGTGAAGGCGCGTTCTGTGCCGGCCTGACGGAGCACATGATATTGCTCCGGGCTGAGCCGCGCCCGCCATTCCTCGTCGCTAAGTTCGAACTTTTCCATGACGCCAATGTGGTGTCGGGCCGGGGCGGGGTCAAGCATCGGCATTGCGGCGCGGAGCCGGGCCAACCGGCTGTGATGCGCATCACTCCATAACGGGGCGGCGAGGTCTATCGAACGACATGGCGTTGCATGGCGTCCGGGTTGTTGCGTTGGCGTTGGGGGCGCAGGGGAATCGCCCCCATTCGCCTGGAGTGGCGTGAGAGTTTCCGGCCCGGCGGTCCAAGGCCCTTGATCGCCGGGCCGGCTCCAGTGCACGGGTGTGGCGTCCGCTTTTGACAGGCGGTTCCTATTGGGCAGCAGCGTCAGGTCGGACGGGCGTTCAGGCTATGCCGCCGGTGTCCGCCTGCCACGCACCGATCTGATAGCGCATCATGCGACGCACCCGTTTCAACCGTGCGATCTCGCTGTCGGGTCTCTGCCGGCGGCGATGATCCGCAATCATCGCATTGAGCCGGGCATGCTCACTTTCCATATAACGGACAAATCGATCCGACATGGTCGTCTCTCCTTTCAGGCATGAGACAGGTAAGAGCGTTTAGCACCTCATCCTCGCGCCGTTCCGGCCATTCGCCTCTGTCGAGCGAACAGCCTACCGGAAGTCGTCCCGCTTCCGATTAACCATGATCCCGGACTTTGCCATGCGGAGTCAATGGTCGCGGCTAAGCCTTTGATCCGGATCGTTTTGAAATTGCGACGACTGGATATCTGCGCTTGGCGTCCGGAAATCTTCGCGACCAATGGAGTCCAGCTCGCGGCCGGTCGATGGATAAGTTCCGTGTCGAACTGGTTGAAAGGCTGTGTTTTTCTCTACCATCGATCCCGCAATCCGCCCGCGCGACTCGGACAATGCGCGTCCGCTGCCCCCCGATTGGCTGATCGCGCCCCATTTCCGCCGGGCCGATGTCGCAGCAGCGGAGGCGCCACACCCGCACATGGTCCCTCAGGACGCCTTGCCTAGCCAGCTTGTCCGATCGTGATCTGCATCGCGAATTCATGCCGCTTACCGGGCTCGATGAGGATGGTGCCGGGCTTTTCTTCTATACTGCCGTCGAACCCGGCGGGATCGCTATGGCCGTGCCACGGCTCGACGCAGAGAAAGCGGGCGCCTGGCTTCGTCCAGAACGCCAGATGCGGCATGTCCGGAAAGTCGACGCGAACGGCGCTATGACGTCCCCGGAAAGTGACCCTGCGGCTCGCGGGCCTGTCCAATATGAGGGCGTCGTCGAGGAACAGCCCGTCGTCGAGCGGCAGTCGCCGGCCGAGGATAGGGGTCGGACGGGTTGCCGGATCGACGAGGCCATCCCTGTCGAGACGACGGACCGACGCCGGTTCGTCCTGATCGAACGCGATCTCGTGCGACGACCGGTCCGCTTCGCCGGGCAGCGGCCAGCGGAAGGCGGGGTGGAAGCCGAAGCTGACGGGAAGGCGGTCAGAACCGCTGTTCGTCACTTCGGCCACCACGGACAGGGTCGGGCCCGCAATCGAAAAGCGCATATCGAGGCGGAAGTCGAACGGCCAATTTTCCCGGATGGCTGCGTCGGGCACCAGGCTCAGCGTCAGCCGATCGCCAGCCGCCTCTGTGCAGACGAACCGGCTGTGCCGCGCAAAGCCGTGGCGTGGCAGCGTGTAGGCCCGGCCGCCGCTATGAAAACGCCCGCCGGCCAGCGTGCCGACGATCGGAAAGAGCAGCGGTGCGCGGCCCGACCAGAAAGCGGGGTCGCCATTCCACAGCCAGTCGGCACCGGCATGGTCGACAAGGCGGACGAGTTCGGCGCCCGCCTCCGATATCTCGGCCGCCAGCCCCTCGGATTCGATCCGGTGGAGGGCGGGAGCGGCCATGGCCTTCAGCCTTCCTGCGCTGTGCCGGCTTCGGGCTCGTCCTTCAGATAAGGCTCGACCGGACCCTGCAGCTTGATCGTCAGCGGATTGCCCTTGCGATCGCGGGTGTTGCCGACCGACACGCGGATCCAGCCCTCGCTGACGCAATATTCCTCGACATTGGTCTTCTCGACACCCTTGAACCTGATACCCACGCCGCGCTCGAGCAGGCCGGCGTCGTAATGAGGGCTGTTGGGATTGATCGAGAGACGGTCGGGCATGGTGTCGGTCATGGAAATATCCGTAGCTTGATACAGGCAGCCGCCTTAGCCTCGCCGACCCGTCATCTCAACGCTTCTTCTGATCGTCGCCAGCGTCAAAGGGCCCCGTGACGACGGCATATCAGGGACTGACCGCCCACGGCGGCTTGAGGAAGGCGGCGGCGAGGAAGTCGATCAGTGCCTTGACCCGGGCCGGGCGCAGCGCGGTCGGCGGGGTGACGAGGTGCAGCGCGGCGTCGGTGCCGGTGGACCAGTCGTGCAATATCTCGACCAGGCGTCCGTCGGCCAGTTCGCGCCAGACCATGAAATCGGGCGCGCGGGCAATGCCCATGCCCGCGACCAGCGCATCGATCAGCACGTCGCCATTATTGGCCCGAACCGGCCCCTTGATCTCAACCACATAGTCGCCCTCGACCGCGTGGCGGCAGTGCCAGCGGCCCGGGTTGCGGACGTGGGTGTAGCCGAACACCGGGAAACGGACGAGGTCGCGGGGATGTTCGGGACGGCCGAGCCTGTCGAGCAGAGACGGAGCGGCGACCACGGGCAGACGCACGGGAAAGAGCCGCCGCGCCTTGAGCGCCGAATCTTCCAGCTGCCCGATGCGCAGGGCGATGTCGAAGCCCTGTTCGATCAGGTCGATTCGTTCGTCCGAGAGATGCAGGTCGATCACCACCTCGGGATAGGCCTGGTGAAACAGCGGCAGGATCGGTCCGAGATGGGCGACGCCGAACGACATCGGAGCGGCCAGCCGGACGAGCCCGCGTGGCACCGCACCGCGTTCGGAGATCGCCTCCTCGATCGCCTCGCCCTCGGCCAGCAGCATCGATGCGCGTTCCTGTGCGAGCTGGCCGCTCTCGGTCAGCGACAATTTGCGCGAGCTGCGGTGGAAGAGCGGCGCTGCGAGGCGCTGTTCGAGGCGCGACACCGCCTTGGATATGGTCGCTTTCGACAGGCGCAGTTCATCCGCCGCGGCCGAAAAGCTCCCCAGTTCGGCGACCTTGGCGAAAATGGCCCAGGCTTCGAAGTCGGGAAGTCGCGCCATGTCGCCTCGGTCAATATTGGAAACGATAGGTTTCGATCATCTCCATTTAATCGCCGACACGCAAGCCTAGATTGGGTTGCAACAGGCCGCTTCGGCGGCAGACGGGAGCAAGACCCATGATCGAAGTTCGTCCCTTTTCCACGCTTGGCGGCGCCAACCATGGCTGGCTCGACGCCAAGCATCATTTCTCCTTCGCCGACTACCATGATCCGAGCCGCGTCCATTGGGGTGCGCTGCGGGTCTGGAACGACGATCGCATCGCCCCGCACACCGGCTTCGCGCCGCATCCGCACAACGACATGGAGATCATCACCTATGTCCGCACCGGTGCGATTTCGCACCGCGACAGCCTGGGCAATGCCGGCCGGACCGAGGCGGGCGACGTGCAGGTGATGTCGGCCGGTACCGGCATCGTCCATTCCGAGCGCAATGAGGAGGACGTCGAGACGACGCTGTTCCAGATCTGGATCATTCCCGATCGGCGCGGCGAGACCCCCGGCTGGGGCGCGCGTCCCTTTCCGCGCGGCGACCGAGCCGGTCGTTTCGTGACGCTTGCCAGCGGCCATGCCGAGGATGGCGACGCCCTGCCGATCCGCGCCGATGCGCGGGTGCTCGGCGCCACCCTCAAGGCCGGCGAGACGGCGACGCACAGGCTCGGCGACCGCAAGGCCTATCTGGTCGCGACCGCAGGCCGGATCGAGGTCAACGGCGTCGCGGCCGAACCGCGCGACGGTGTCGCCATCGCCGAGGTCGACTCGATCGAAGTGCGTGCGCTCGACGATGCGGAGATCGTCCTCGTCGACGTCGCCTGATCCCTCCCCCAGCCGCCGCGCCATTCCCCCTCCAGGGCGCGGCGGCACCCCCTTTCAAGGCAGATCGCTGCCAAGTCCGTCTACATTTCCAGGAGCAAGACCATGTCCAAGCCCAAAATCCTCGTTCTCTATTATTCGAGCTACGGCCATATCGAGACGATGGCGGAAGCCGTCGCCGAAGGCGCGCGTTCCGCCGGCGCCGAGGTTGACGTCAAGCGCGTGCCCGAGACGGTGCCGCTCGAAATCGCGCAAGGCGCGCATTTCAAGCTCGACCAGAAAGCGCCGGTCGCGACCGTTGCCGAGCTCGAAAATTACGATGCCATCATCCTCGGCACCGGCACCCGCTTCGGGCGTCTGTCGAGCCAGATGGCGGCGTTCCTCGACGGCGCCGGTGGCCTGTGGGCGCGTGGCGCGCTCAACGGGAAGGTCGGTTCGGCCTTCGTGTCGACCGCGAGCCAGCATGGCGGGCAGGAAACCACGCTCTTCTCGCTCATCACCAACCTGCTGCACTTCGGCATGACCATCGTGGGTCTGCCCTATTCCTTCCAGGGGCAGCTGGGTGTCGACGAGGTCAAGGGCGGCTCGCCCTATGGCGCCACCACGATCGCCGACGGTGACGGTTCGCGTCAGCCCAGCGGCGTCGAACTCGACGGTGCGCGATTCCAGGGCCGCCATGTGGCGGAGATCACAGCCAAGCTGATCGGCTGAACGTAAACAACCAGTACATCAGGAGGAGACCATGACGACGAACGCCCGCATCACCGAAGGGACCGAGACGGAATTTCCGCCGCTGTCTTCGCTCGAGTGGAAGGTCGTCAGTCTGGCCATGCGCGAAGCCAATGGGGTCGAATGCGATACCGGTAGCAGCGGCTGGCTTGGGCGCCTCTTCCGCAAGGCATCGGGCCTGCGTCCGACGCTTCCGCTCGCAGATCCCCGGCTGGAGGCGCTGCGCCGCTTCACCTGCCGGGTCCGCGACCATGGCGACGCGTCGGACCTCGGGCCTCAACTGCTCGAACTGGGCTTTCACCCAAGGCAGATCAAGGCCGTAACGATGCTCGCCCGCTGAGTTTCAGCCGCCACGGGCATCAGCCCCCCGCCCGTGGCACCGCGCCGCCCGTTTCCCGTTCGCGGGGAGCGGGCGGTTTGCTATTGAGCTTGCGAACATCATTTCGGGGGAAGCATGTGACCGCCACCACGCTATATTCGGCCTCGATCCCGGTGATCCGCCGCAGTCTCGCGAACCTGTCGACCGTGCTCGCCAAGGGGGCCGAATATTTCGCCGAAAAGGGCGTGGCCGAGGCCGAATGGCTCAATGCGCGGCTGGCCGAAGACATGCATCCCCTTCTCCGCCAGATCCAGATTGCCAGCGACGGTGCCAAGGGCGCGGCCGCACGCCTGTCCGACCAGACGGTGCCGAGCTTCCCCGACGACGAGACGGGCGTCGCCGACCTGCAGGCGCGGATTGCCAAAACGATCGCCTATCTCGACAGCGTCCCCGCCAGCGCGATCGACGGGCGCGAGGATGCGCCCATTCTGCTGGAGATCGGCGATTTTGCGATCCATTTCACTGGCGCTACCTATGTTCGCGACTTCGTGGTGCCGAATGTGCTGTTCCACACGACGACGACCTACGCGATCCTGCGCAACCTCGGCGTGCCGCTCGGCAAGCGCGATTTTCTCGGAGAGATGGACATCCGCCCGCGCGTGGCGGGATGATCGCTTGATAAGCGCGTCGCGCCGGCGGAAGCCGGGGCCGCAACGGGAATCATGACCGGCTTGTCCCGAGTCCTCCGGTAGCTCCGGTTTCGGCTTCTGCCGAACGACGAGAGCTCATCCCGGATAATGCCGCTTGAGTTTCACCAGCGCGGCATCGAGCGCCGACAGGAAACGCGAGCGGTCGGCCTTCGAGAAGGGGGCTGGGCCGCCTATCCCCTTGTCGGTCATTCCGGCGCGCAGGTCGGCCATGATCGCGCGGGTGGCGACTGCCGACCCGATCGAGTTGGCAGTGAAGGGCTTGCCGCTGGGCGAGATCGCGGTTGCGCCGACTTTCAGGCAGCGGTCGGCCAGCAATATGTCGGCGGTGATCACCACGGTTGCAGGGCCACTCGCCTCGGCGATCCAGTCGTCGGCAGCGTCGAAGCCCGCCCCCACCACGACCTTGTCTATCAGTGGGTGCGGGGGAATGCGCAAATGGGCATTGCTGACCAGTGTGACCGGGATCTCCAATCGCCATGCGACCTTGTAGATTTCCTCTTTCACCGGACAGGCGTCGGCGTCGACGAGGATGCGGACAGTGCTCATCTCCGCGTTCTTAGCAGGCCGCCTGAAAAAGGCGATCCAGCTTTCTGCGGCGGGGCAAGGCCTGCCTGACGCGGCGGATCAGGCCGCGACGATGCCGTCCGATATCCACTGGCGCAGCAGCAGCCCCGCGCTGCGTACTCCGGCCTCGAAGCCCTGCTCGGTGACCAGCATCTCGCATAAGGCACCGAAGCTCCGGGTCGCTAAGATGCTCGCCAGCGCCTTCGCTTCGCCCGATCCCGGCGATCGGAAGCGGCTTTCTCCGTCGCGCCGCCAGACGAGGAGACTTGCCTCAGGCCCAGAATCGCGCACCACGGGCAGCGCTTCGCTCCCCTCGACCAGCGACGACCAGATGTCTGCCACATTGGTCGCGACCGGCAGCAACAGGGTCGACGGTGTGAAGACAAGCGGGTGAGCGTCCCAGTCGATCGACGAAACCGCGTCGAGTGTCATCGATTGACCGTCGGCTGCGACGAACGCCTGTTCGAGCGCCCGCTCGAGCGTGGCGAGGTCATGGACTTCGGGGTCGTCTGGAAACAGCGCATCGAGCGTTTCGGTAAAGTCGTGGCCATAGGCGTCGAGTGTCCAGCTGCGTGGATGCACCCGGTCGATATGGGCGACCGCGGCGTGGAGGAACGCGTCTTCGCCGATCCATTGCCGCGTGCGTGGATAGCTCGCCTCCAGGCAGGCGATCAGCTGCGACCGATAATTGTTCAGATAGATCTGCAGGCCAGCCGAGCCGAAAGGCGGCGCGTCTGCCTCTTCGCCCGACCGCAAAAAGGCGGCGAAGGCGCTCTGCATTTCGGCGAGGGTCATGCCGCTGCGGCCAATGGTCGCGCCGCGATCGCTCGGGCGATGTCGAGTTCGTCGAGCAAATCCGCGAGCGCCGGGATATCGTCGTCGCGTTCGATCATCGTGGCGACGCCCGCGACGCGCGGCAGCACATGGGCGTAGAGCGACCAGACCGAATGCGGCACCGGCTGGTCGTGGCTGTCGATCAGCATCTCGCGGCCCTGGCTGTGGCCGGCGAGATGGATCTGCCGGACATGTTCCACCGCCAGACCGTCGAGATAGGCGACCGGGTCGAAACCATGGTTGGCGGCGCTGACGAAGACATTGTTGACGTCGAGCAGAAGGCCGCAGCCGGTGCGAGCGGCGAGGGCGTTGAGGAACTCCCACTCGCGCATCTCCGCACCGGGCAGGACGAGATAGGAGGACGGATTCTCGATCAGCATCGGCCGTCCAAGCATGGCCTGGGCCCGGTCGACATTGTCGCAGACCAGATTCAGCGTCGCGCGGTCATAGGGCAGCGGCAGCAGGTCGTGCGAGTTGAAGGCGCCGATGCGGCTCCAGCTCAGATGGTCGGAGACGAAGAGCGGTTCGATCTCGTCGACCAGCGCCCGCAGGCGGTGCAGATAGGCCCGATCGAGACCGTCGGCCGATCCCAGCGACATCGATACGCCGTGCAACGCCACCGGATAGCCTTCGCGCACCTGGCGAAGCACTGCCCGGGGCCGGCCGCCGGCGACCATGAAATTCTCCGAGATCACCTCGACGAAATCGACCGCGGCCTTGTGGTCGAGGAAGTCCGGATAATGGGGTCGCCGCATACCCAGGCCGAAGCGGGGCAGTCGTGGTGTCTGCATCGGTCGCCTTTCCGAGGCTCGACCGGCGCCGTAGCGCCGGCCGTGGGGATCGATCACTTCGCTTCGGTCAGGCTGCCGCCCTTGGCCTTGCACTGCTTCACGGTCATGACCTGAAAGCCCTGACCCTTGCAGTCGTTGAGACCCTTGCAGTCGTTCTTGGCCGTCTTGCAGTCCGACGTGCCCTTGCAGCTGTTGATGCCGTAGCAGTGGACCTTCGTCTCGTCGGCCTGCGCGAAGGCGGGCGCGACCGGAGCAGCGGCTGAAATGGCGACGAGGGCTGCGGTGGCGGTAAGGCTCATCGCCTGGTGAAGTGAGGACATGGGGAGGCTCCTGAAGCGAGTGTGGATGCCATATGGCCTCCTCTATTCGCCGGCGCGGCTCTGGCGGTTACAGCGTGGCCGAATATTGTTCACCAGCGGAGCAGGCGCGGACCGAGCAAGGCCCCGATTGCCGTCGCAAGCAGGATGCCCAGCGAGTACCAGGTGAGCACGAAGACCGCCGACGCCTCGGGGCAGTGGATGCAGTAGATCATCGCTGCGAACGCGCCCGATGCGAGGCCGGCTGCCGCGCCGGCCGCGCGCAAACGGGTCGGCGCGAACCGCCGGAAGGCCCAGAGCAGCCCTGCGAAGATCGGCGCGGACAGGCTAAGGACATTCCAGGGGCAGGATGTCCAGCTCTCGCCCAGCCACATGGCCTTCCAGTCGGCGCGCGGCGTGGACGCCAGTTCGACGGCGCCATAGCAGGCCAAGGCGATCACAGGGGTCGCCAGCAGCCACAGCCACCCGAAGCGACCCGAGTCCGGGCGCGCCAGTCTCGCCGTCGCGGCAAAGGCGAGCAGCGCGAGGGAGATGGTGTAGCTCCATTTCATCCAGAGCGTGGAGCTTTGCAGCGCTAAGTCGAGATCCGACCGGACGCCGAGCATCGTCGCGACCAGCGCCACCGATCCAATGCCGCCGATCGCGATGCCGCCGGCAAGCCGCAGCCCGATGCCATGCCGTGCGACCGGTTTCACATCCCGCGCCAGCGCGTCGATCAGGTCCTCGGTCCTCATGGCCGGTCCCGCTGGACGCGCGCGACCAATGCCTTAAGACCGCGATGGACCGAAACCTTGATGTCGGATTCTCCGAGACCCGCACCTGCGGCCGCTTCGGCCACGCTGCTGCCCTCGATCCGCGTGGACCGGATCGCAGCCGCCTGCTTGCCGGGCAACAGACCGAGCAGCTGTTCGACATCCATCCGCGCATCGGCGGCGTCCGCGAAGCTCTCCTCGCTCGGCCACTCGGCGAGGTCGTCGAGCGGAACGAGGCGGCGCGTCCGGCGGAAATGGTCGACCATTTTGTACCGCGCTATGGCGAACAGCCAGGCGGTGAACGGTCGCTCGCGGTCATAGGTACCGCGGCGCGTGTGAACGGCGATGATCGTCTCCTGTACCAGATCTTCAATGTCATCCTCGCTGCCGCGAGTCCGGCGCCGATAGTAGCCACGGAGCAGCGGAGCGAGCGAGCGGAGCAGCGCACTATGGTCCGCCGCGCTGCCCTCCAGGCCGCCGATCATCCAGCTCTTCAACTGATCTTCGCTCGTCACCGGATGGCAGGCCCCCCAGGACACCGTTCGCGATACGCCGCTCAAAGGTTACAGCCGCAGCTGCAGCGATCGCAAAAATATTTCGCCCGGCCGGCCTGTAACCACCAGCATGGCAGCACCGAAATCCTGTCATGATCCGGCTCTCCGCCTCGTCCGGATCAACGCGGACCGCCATGCCGGCCGTGCGAGGGGGGCGATGCAAGGATCCACCATGTCGACAAACAGCACGAAGCTCGCCGCCGGTGTCGCGGCCATGATCGCCGGAGCGCTCGTCTCCACCGCCGCATCGGCGCAGGACAAGCCGGCGATGGAGAAATGCTATGGCGTTTCGCTGGCGGGCAAGAACGACTGCAAGGCGGGCGCGGGTACCAGCTGCGCGGGCACCTCGAAGACCGACTATCAGGGCAACGCCTGGAAGCTGGTCAAGGCCGGCACCTGCACCAAGATCAAGACCCCCAAGGGCCCCGGCTCGCTGACCCCCAAGGCGTGACGCCGAGCGGCGGCGGCCAGCACCCCCGGCCGCCGCCGAAACCCTCCAGCGGGACAATCGCAATGATCCGGATCGAAGCCCTTGAGTCGTCAGTCGAGCGCCTGTCGCGCGCCATTCCCGATGCCCTTATCCTGCTGGTCGCCCGGCTGGGCATCGCCGGCATCTTTTTCCTGTCCGGCCGATCGAAAGTCGAGGGCTGGCTGACCATCACCGACGGGACTTACGAGCTGTTCCGCACCGAGTATCGGCTGCCGCTGGTACCGCCGGACATCGCGGCGGTCGCGGCAACGCTGGCCGAGCACGGATTTTCGATCCTGCTCGTTCTGGGGCTGCTCACCCGCCTCTCCGCAGCGGCATTGCTCGGGATGACGCTGGTGATCCAGCTGTTCGTCTATCCCGACGCCTGGCCGACCCATCTCAGCTGGATCGCCATCCTGCTGCTGCTCGTCGCGCGTGGGGGCGGGGCCTGGTCGATCGACGGACTTGTGGCCGGAGCCGCAAAGTCCGCCGGACCTGCCGCCCGGTAGCAGGAGCGTCAGACGTCGAGATTGGCGACGCTCAGCGCATTTTCCTGGATGAACTCGCGGCGGGGTTCGACGACGTCGCCCATCAGACGGGTGAAGATCTCGTCGGCGACGTCGGCCTGCGTGACCTCGACCTTGAGCATTGCGCGATTGGACGGGTCGAGCGTCGTTTCCCACAGCTGTTCGGCATTCATTTCGCCGAGACCCTTGTAGCGCTGCACCGACATGCCCTTGCGTCCGGCGGCAAGGATGCCGTCCAGCAGATTGGAAGGCTGGAACACCGCCGTGCCGCGGGTATCGGGCAGCTCCTCCTCATCGGCGTCAGCCGCGGCCTGTGCCGCAGCACTCTTGACCGACACGAGCCGTGCCGTCTGCGCATAGCTGTCGGCCTGCTCAGAAGCGAGGGCATGGAGCTTGCGCGCTTCGGCCGAGCGGACGAAAGCCGGATCGATCAGGTGGACGTCGGTCACCCCGCGCCACAGGCGACGAAGATCATAGCCGCCATCTTCCGAAAGATCGCCGGTCCACTTAGCCTCGGGGTCCATCCGCCCCATCCACGCCGCCATCCGGGCTGCGGCGGCGCGGTGCGCCGTTCCATCCGCCTCGGGATCGAGCGCGCCGGTCAGCGCCAGAGCCTCGATGATCACCGGATCGTAGCGCTTCGGGACGAAGCGCATCAGCGACTTCATCCGGCGGGCATGTTCGACCAGCTGACGCAGGTCGTCGCCCGAACGCGCGCCGAGCGGGGATTCGAGCATCATCGCAGCGAGGCCGGCGGTCACCAGATATTCGTCGAGCGCGGCGTCGTCCTTCAGATAGACTTCCGAGCGGCCCCGGCTGACCTTGTAGAGCGGCGGCTGGGCTATGTAGAGATGCCCCGCCTCGATGATCGGCCGCATATGGCGGTAGAAGAAGGTGAGCAGCAGGGTGCGGATGTGCGCACCGTCCACGTCTGCGTCGGTCATGATGACGATCTTGTGGTAGCGCAGCTTCTCCAGATTGAAGTCGTCGCGGCCGATGCCGGTGCCCATCGCCTGGATCAGCGTGCCGACCTCCTTCGACGACAGCATCCGGTCGAAGCGGGCCCGCTCGACATTCAGGATCTTGCCCTTGAGCGGCAGGATCGCCTGATAGACGCGGTCGCGGCCCTGCTTGGCCGAGCCGCCGGCCGAGTCACCCTCCACCAGGAACAGCTCGCACTTGCTGGGATCGCGCTCCTGGCAATCGGCGAGCTTGCCGGGCAGCGAGGCGATGTCCATGACGCCCTTGCGCCGGGTCAGCTCGCGCGCCTTGCGGGCGGCTTCGCGGGCGGCGGCGGCGTCGATCACCTTCTGGATGATCGAGCGGGCATGGGCGGGATTTTCCTCAAGCCATTCGGCCAGCTTGTCCGCCATCAGGCTTTCGAGCGGCTGGCGTACCTCGGACGAGACGAGCTTGTCCTTGGTCTGCGAGGAGAATTTCGGATCGGGCAGCTTGACCGACACGATCGCAGTCAGGCCTTCGCGCATGTCGTCGCCGGTGAGGCTGACCTTCTCCTTCTTCAGCGCCCCCGACTTCTCCGCATAATTGTTGAGCGTGCGCGTCAGCGCGGCGCGGAAGGCGGCAAGATGGGTGCCGCCGTCGCGCTGCGGGATGTTGTTGGTGAAGCAGAGGACCTGCTCATAATAGCTGTCGTTCCACTCGAGTGCGACGTCGATGCCGACATCGTCGCGCTGGCCCGTGATCGCCACAGGCTCGGGCATCAGCGGGACTTTGGTACGGTCCAGATATTTGACGAAGGCGGCGATACCGCCTTCATAATAGAGTTCGACCTCGCGACGCTCGGCATGGCGTTCGTCGACGAGGAACAGACGCACCCCCGAATTGAGGAAGGCCAGCTCGCGATAGCGATGCTCGAGCTTGTCGAAGTCGAACTCGGTGATCTTGAACGTGTCGGCCGAAGGCAGGAAGGTGACCTTGGTGCCCTTCTTGCCATTGGCTGGCCCGACCACCTTCAGCGGCGCGACCGCGTCGCCGCGGCGGAACTGCATGTAATGCTCTTCGCCGTCGCGCCAGATCGTCAGGTCGAGAATGTCGGACAGCGCGTTGACCACCGAGACGCCGACGCCGTGGAGACCGCCGGACACCTTGTAGGCATTGGCGTCGTTGGTGTTGTCGAACTTACCGCCGGCGTGGAGCTGGGTCATGATGACCTCGGCCGCCGAGACGCCCTCCTCGGCATGGATGCCGGTCGGAATGCCGCGCCCATTGTCCTCGACCGACACCGATCCGTCGGGATTCAGCGTGATGATGATCCGGTCGCAATGGCCGGCCAGCGCTTCGTCGATGGCGTTATCGGACACCTCGAACACCATGTGGTGGAGGCCCGATCCGTCGTCGGTGTCGCCGATATACATGCCCGGCCGCTTTCGCACCGCATCGAGGCCCTTCAGGACCTTGATCGAATCGGCGCCATAGCTGTTCGTGTTCGGGGAATTCTCGGTTTCGTTCGTCATGACGAGCCTATAGCGGCGGCCGTCACAAAAGCCAAAAGAAAGAGGGCGAATGGCGATTCGCCGACGGGTTCCGGACGGTGTGCGGAGATGTCGTCTGGCGCGACATTGGACCGCCGAAACTAACGCAGGAGCCGGCGGTAGAGAATCTGCGTCGCCACGAACGTCTCCGCGTCAAACGGACGGTTGTGGAGGGCGTCGAACGCGTCGAGGCGCAGACTGTCGATGTCGCCGCCCGCCGCGAACAGATTGGCGATGTCTACAAAGAGCTGGTGATTGCCTTCGTCCCGCCGGTCGGTGAGGGTCGTGCGGACGCCGGGATCGAGCCCCACCAGATAAGGAAAGACATACCGCGCCTTGAGCATTCCCGCGTTGATGGCGCGCATATGCGCAATGTCGACCGCGCAGGGATAATCATGCTCGGCCATCTTCCGAAGGAGCGACGCCACCTTTCCAGCCGAGCCAGCCCGTATGATGTAAGCGGCGGTGCAGGATGCGAAGATGTTCTTGCAGTCATAGGTCGCGAACTGGGTGAAGGACGGCGAGCGGATGTCCCCCACTTTCCGCCGCTGGCGTAGCAGGGTGTAGATCGACTTCACGTCGGTAAAGGAGATCATCTGCGTCAGGAACAGGACGTCCCAGTCTTCCTTCTCGCACTCTGCCAGCGCATGGCCGACATAGTCGCTAAAAGCGTCCGGAAAGAGGATGTCGTCCTCGAGGATTAAGAAGTGCCGGTCGTCGCCGATCGATTCCGTAACTGCCTGATGCGACAGGAAGCAGCCTAGCTCGTTGCGGGTAATTCCCCGCTTCCGGTCGTCTCCGGTCAGCGCGGAGAAGCGGCCGACCTTGTCGAGTCCATGTTTTGCAAGGGCCCCCTCCATCGTGGCGCGGCGGTCGGTCGACCGGTCCAGATTGATGTAGAGTCCCGGAATATCCCCCAATTTCATGCGTGCTACGACTTTCTCTCCACCCCTGGAGTGCCGACCTATACAGGCCCGTTCCTGTCAGGCCAGCCCGCCTGAGGTCACCCTTCGTGCAGGACGCCATTTTCGACGGCGAGCCAGGTCGCGGTGCCGATTCCGTCGAACAGCGCGCGTTCGGTGCCGGTGAGCCAGATCTGCCCGCCGCTGCGCCCCAGCCGGTCGAACAGCGCCCCCCGGCGGATCGGGTCGAGATGGGCCGCGACCTCGTCCATCAGCAGCAGCGGCCGCTGCCCGCGCCGCTCCGCGACCAGATCGGCATGCGCCAGCACGATGCCGAGCAGCAGCGCCTTCTGCTCGCCGGTCGATGCGCGGGCAGCGGGCTGCTGCTTGGCGGCATGGCTGACCGCCAGATCCTGCCGGTGCGGCCCCGCCAGAGTGCGCCCGGCGGCCTGATCGCGCGCGCGACCCAGCCGCAGCTCTTCGGCGAGTGGGCGGCTGCCGGGCAGCCAGCCTTCGAGCGCGAGCGCCGCCCGGGCGAAGGGCGCCTCGGCCTCGGCGGCGATGCGAAAACCCAGCGCCACGACCGTCCGGGCGCGCGCTTCGGCGATGGCGGCGCCATGCTGGCCGAGCTGGATCTCCAGCGCGTCGAGCCAGGCGGCGTCGGGCGGTCCGTCTGTGGCGAGCAGCTTGTTGCGCGCGCGCATCGCCGCCTCATAGCGGCTGACATGATGGGCGTGGCCCGGTTCCAGCGCCAGGACGAGGCGGTCGAGGAAACGGCGGCGGCCTTCCGCGCCCTCGGCGAACAGCCGATCCATCGCCGGCGTCAGCCACGACAGCGCGGTCCACTCGCCCAGCGCCGTGGCTGATGCGGCGGCGCCGTTGATCCGGACCTGGCGGCGGTCGGGTGCGGCGGGCGTGGTGCCGGTACCCAGCCTGACCCCGTCGGCAAGCTCGGCCGCGACGGCGAAGCCGCCCGGTCCATTGCTCCGCGCCATTTCCGACAGCGCCGCTCCGCGCAGGCCGCGGCCCGGACCGAGCATCGATACGGCTTCCAGGATGTTGGTCTTGCCGGCCCCATTCTCACCCGTGAGGACGACGAAGCCCGGAGCCGCCGAAATCGTCGCCGACGCATAGGAGCGGAAGTCGGTCAGCATCAGGCGGGCGACGGTCATGCGCCCCTGTTGGCGATTTTTGCGCGAGAGGGGAAGCGCGCGGAGGCCCGGTCAGGCGCGCGACGGGCGGTGGCACTCTCGACCTGCGCCCAAAATGGGCTAAGCATCCGGGCCATGACCATGTCCGTCGCCCCTTTTCGCCGCGTCCTCCTGTTGGGCGCCGTGCTCGCTTTGGCGAGCGCCACATCCCCCGCGCAGGCCGGCTTGCGTGCCATCTATGTCGATATCGCCAAGGCGAAGCAGCTGCAGATCGACGTTCAGGACAATGGCGACGCGCGGATCGGCGAGGTGGGCAGCGAGGATTATGGCCTGCTCATCGGCGGCCAGTTCTACATCGTCGACCGGGAAGGCGGCACGATCACCGTGGCGCGGCTGAAGGACGTCGCTGCGGCGATGGACCAGGTCCTGACCCCCGTGTTCAACGGCCTGTTCGAACAGTCGACCGATGCCATGCCCAAGGCGCCGCTGACCGTGGAGCCGGGAGAGGCGGGCAATGCCGGCGGCCGCGATGGCCGCGTCTATCATATCAAGGGGCTCGACCATGTCCGCCCGGACAAGCCCAGCGACTTCCTGATCAGCTCCGATGAGGATCTGAAGCCGGTCGGCAGCGCGCTGGAAGGTTTCATGAACGCGGCGGTGGTACCGTCGGCGCCGCTGATCGGGGCGATGGCGAAGGACCTCATCGCCGAGACGCGCACGATCTTCTCGCTCGGCACGCCGATCGATGTCGGTGGGCGCTTCCGGCTCAACGTCGCCAGCAAGGCGGCCTTCCCCTCGGCCTATTTCCGCCTTCCGGCTCAGCCGCAGAGCGTTGGATCGCTGGTGCTGTCGATGAAGGCGGCCATGGCGCAGAAGCCGCAATAACGTCCCTCCCGCCCCAGGGAGCGGGAGGGAGTCGAGGTCGTCAGTGGGCGATGCCCGATGCGGCAAGCAGCGCCAGCGTCATGATCTCGGACGCGTTGGACGACATGGTCGCGATCTGGACCGGCTTTTCCATGCCCACCAGCATCGGCCCGATCACCGAACCGCGCCCCAGTTCGCGCAGCAGCTTGGCCGAGATATTGGCCGACTGCAGGCCTGGCATGACCAGGACATTGGCCGGCGCCGACAGGCGGTTGAACGGATAGAGCTTCATGATCGACGGGTTGAGCGCCGCGTCGGGTGCCATCTCGCCTTCATATTCGAAGCTCACGCCGCGCGCATCGAGCTCGCTGACTGCGCCGCGGATGGTCTCCAGCCAGTTGCCCGACGGATTGCCGAAGGTCGAATAGCTGAGGAAGGCGACGCGGGGCTCATGGCCCATGCGGCGCGCCACCGCGGCGGTCGCCTCGGCGATATCGGCCAGTTCGGTCGCCGAAGGGCGCTCGGTGACGGTCGTGTCCGCTATGAAGGCCGTGTGGTTCTGGCCCACGAAGAGGTGGATGCCGAGCGGCTTCTTGCCCTCGACCGGGTCGAGCACGCGGCGGATCTGGCGGAAGGTCTGGCTGTAGGTGCGGGTGGTGCCGGTCACCATCGCATCGGCCTCGCCCAGCGCGACGAGCAGCGCGCCGAAGATGTTGCGATCCTGGTTGACCAGCGCCTGCACCTCGCGGCGCAGCGCCCCGCGGCGCTTCAGCCGGTCGTACAGATAGTCGACCATCTTCTCGACCAGCGGCGAATGGCGGCTGTTGTGCAGTTCGAAGCCGTCGGGATCCTCGACGCCCAGTTCACGCAGCTTGTCGGGCACATCGTCACGACCGACCAGGACGGGCGTGCCATAGCCGAGCGTCCGGAACTGGATCGCCGCGCGCAGCATCACCTCTTCCTCCGCCTCGGCGAAGACGACGCGCTTCGGATGGGCGCGGGCGATGTCCGATGCCAGCGTCAGCACGGACGTGGTCGGGTTGAGGCGCGCCTTCAGGCTGTCGCGATAGGCGGCCATGTCGAGGATCGGCTTGCGCGCGATGCCGGTGTCCATCGCGGCCTGCGCGACCGCGACGGGGACGACCTCCATCAGGCGCGGATCGAAGGGCGCGGGGATGATATAGTCGCGGCCGAAGCGGGGTGCGGCACCGCCATAAGCGGCGGCGACTTCCTCGGGGACCTGTTCGCGTGCCAGTTCGGCGAGCGCGCGGGCGGCGGCGATCTTCATTTCCTGGTTGATCCCGCTCGCGCGGACGTCGAGCGCGCCGCGGAAGATGAAGGGGAAACCGAGGACGTTGTTGACCTGGTTCGGATAGTCCGACCGGCCGGTGGCGACGATCGCATCCTCGCGCGCGGCCTTGGCGTCGGGCGGCAGGATCTCGGGATCGGGATTGGCCATCGCGAAGATGATCGGGTGTGGGGCCATCGTCTTGACCATCTCGGGGGTCAGCGCGCCCTTGACCGACAGGCCCAGGAACACGTCGGCGCCCTCGACCGCCTCGGCCAGCGTCCGCTTGGAGGTCGGCGCGGCATGGGCCGACTTCCACTGGTTCATGCCTTCCTGGCGGCCCTGATAGACGACGCCCTTGGAGTCGCACAGCAGCACCTTGTCGGGCGACACGCCGACATCCTTGATCAGCTCGGTGCAGGCGATCGCCGCCGCGCCCGCGCCGTTGACGACCACGGTCATGTCCTTGAGGTTGCGGCCGGTCAGAAAGGCGGCGTTGATCAGACCTGCGGCGGCGATGATCGCGGTGCCATGCTGGTCGTCATGCATCACCGGGATGTTCATGCGCTCCTTGAGCGCCTGTTCGATGATGAAGCACTCGGGGGCCTTGATGTCCTCGAGATTGATGCCCCCGAAGGACGGCTCGAGCAGCGCGACCGCGTTGATGAAGGCTTCGGGATCCTCGGTGTCGAGCTCGAGATCGATCGAATCGACATCGGCGAAGCGCTTGAACAGCACCGCCTTGCCTTCCATCACCGGCTTCGAGGCGAGCGCGCCGAGATTGCCCAGGCCCAGGATCGCGGTGCCGTTGGAGATGACCGCGACGAGGTTGCCCTTGGCGGTATAGTCATAGGCGGTCGCGGGATCGGCCGCGATCGCCTTCACCGGAACGGCGACGCCGGGGGAATATGCGAGGCTCAGGTCGCGCTGCGTCGCCATCGGCTTCGAGGCGATGATCTCGATCTTGCCGGGGCGCCCGGTCGAATGGAAGAAAAGCGCCTCGCGGTCTGAAAACTGAACCTTGCTGCTGGTCATGTGCGGCCCCCTCGGCGCCAGATGTTTTGCCCGCGCTGCTTGTGGGGCATGGTCGGGAAATCGACAAGCCGCTATCAGCCCGTCATGGCGCAGACCTCAAAAAACCGCAGCGACATCCAGGCTCCGGCTCCAACCCCCATGATGGCGCAATATCTGGCGCTGAAGGCGGCGGCGGAGGACTGCCTGCTCTTCTATCGCATGGGCGATTTCTTCGAGCTGTTCTTCGACGACGCCCGCATCGCGTCCGCCTCTCTCGACATCGCGCTGACGGCCCGTGGCGAGCATCAGGGGCAGCCTATCCCGATGTGCGGGGTGCCTGTCCATTCTGCCGAGGCCTATCTCGCGCGGCTGATCAAGGCGGGACACCGCGTTGCCATTGCCGAACAGACCGAAAGCCCCGCCGAGGCGCGCAAGCGGGCCGGTTCGAAGGCGCTGGTCGAGCGGGCAATCGTGCGGGTGGTGACGGCGGGAACGCTGACCGAGGAAGCGCTGCTCGACGCGCGGACTGCCAATTGGCTGGTCGCGGTCGCGGCCGTCGGCCAGGGCAGCGAGCGCCGGCTGGGGGTCGCCGCTGCCGACATTTCGACCGGCCGGTTCGAGATTACGGGCCTGCCTCCCAGCGGTCTCGATGCCGAACTGGCAAGACTCGGCGCGGCGGAGGTTGTCGTGCCCGAGGATCTGGAGGAGCCGGTTGCAGATGCGGTGCGCTGGCCCCGCGAGCATTTCGACAGTCTGCGCGGCAGCGAACGGCTCAAGGCGCTGCTCGGCGTCGCGACGCTGGATGCTTTCGGCGCCTTCGACAGGGCCGAACTGGCCGCCGCCGGTGCGCTCATCGCCTATCTCGACCGAGCGGGGCAGGGGAGCCTGCCCTTCCTGCAGCCGCCGCGCCGCCGCGTCGTCGCCGATCACATGATGATCGATGCGGCGACCCGCGAGAGTCTCGAAATCACGCTGACCCAGACCGGGCAGCGCAAGGGCAGCCTGCTCGAAGCGGTCGACCGGACGGTCACCGGTGCCGGCGCGCGTCTGCTCGGCACCGATCTTTCCGCGCCGCTGACCGATATCGCTGCGATCGAGGCGCGGCTCGACCTGGTCGCCCTGTTCGAGGGCGACGGGCTGCTGCGCGACCGGCTGCGGTCGGCCTTGCGGGCCTTGCCCGATATCGGCCGCGCCTTAGGGCGCCTCGTCGCGCGCCGGGGCGGACCGCGCGACCTGGGGCAGCTGCGCGATGGCCTCGAACAGGCGCACATGCTCCACGACCTGCTGTCGGGGGTGGTGCCGATGCCGCGGTTGCTGGAGACGCTGCTGCCCCGCTTGTCGGGCCATGAGACACTGGTTCAGCTGCTGCGCCGCGCGCTGGTTGCCAGCCCGCCGATCGACGCCGCGCAGGGCGGCTATATCGCCGAGGGCTATGATCCCGCGCTTGATGCCCTGCGGGGGCAGGGTGGCGAGGGGCGCAAAGCCATCGCGGCCCTCGAGGCGCGCTACCGCGCGGAAACCGGCATCCCCTCCCTGAAGATCCGGCACAATGGGGTGCTCGGCTATCACATCGAAGTGCAGGCGAAACATGCCGATCCGCTGATGGCGGCGGATTCGGGTTTCACCCATCGCCAGACGCTCGCGGGAGTGGTGCGCTTCAACGCGCCCGACCTGCACGAACAGGCGATGAAGGTCGGCCAGTCGGGGGAACATGCGCTGGCCGCCGAGGCGGCTCATCTCGAGGACCTCGTCGGGACGGCGCTCGCGCGCACGACCGAGATCGCAGCGACGGCCGACGCGCTTGCGCGGCTCGACGTCGCGGCGGCGCTCGCCGATCGCGCGGTCGAGGGCGGCTGGACCCGCCCGCAATTCGAACAGCACGCCTGTTTCGATGTGCGCGGTGGCCGCCATCCGGTGGTCGAGGCGGCGGTGCGGGCGGAGGGCGGGCGGTTCGTCGCCAATGACTGCTGCCTGTCGGACCAGGAGCGGCTGTGGCTCGTCACCGGCCCGAACATGGGCGGTAAATCGACCTTCCTGCGCCAGAATGCCGCCATCGCCATCCTCGCGCAGGCAGGCAGCCCGGTTCCGGCCGCCAGCGCGCGGCTTGGCATCGTCGATCGGCTGTTCAGCCGGGTCGGCGCCTCGGACAATCTGGCGCGGGGCCGCTCGACCTTCATGGTCGAGATGGTTGAAACCGCCGCGATCCTCGCGCAGGCGACCGAGCGCAGTTTCGTCATCCTCGACGAGGTTGGGCGCGGCACCTCGACCTATGACGGTCTCGCCATCGCCTGGGCGGTGGTCGAGGCGGTGCATGACATCAACCGCTGCCGCTGCCTGTTCGCGACCCATTATCATGAGCTCACCCGCCTCGCAGAGCGGCTGGACGCGCTGTCGCTTCACCATGTCCGCGCGCGCGAGTGGAAGGGTGAGCTGGTGCTGCTCCACGAAGTGGCCGAGGGGCCGGCGGATCGCAGCTACGGCATCGCCGTCGCCAAGTTGGCAGGGCTCGCGCCCGCCGTGCTTGGTCGCGCCCGCGAGGTGCTGAAGAAGCTCGAGGCGGGACGCGCCAAGACGGGTGGCCTTGCCGCAGGCCTGGACGACCTGCCGCTGTTCGCGGCCGCGGCCCAGGCGGCCGAGGAGAAGGGCGATCCACTGCGGCAGGAGATCGAGACGATCGACGTCGACGCGCTCAGCCCGCGCGAGGCGCTCGACCTGCTCTACCGGCTCAAGGCGCTGGCGCGCGACGGAGCCTGAGCCCCGCGCGCGCCAGGCTTGTCATCAGAAACCGAGGCCGAGGCCCGCGACCAGCTGGTGGCGCGAGAAGCCGCCCTCATAATTGCTGTAGCGATATTCGAGCTTGGTGTAGGCCGACGAGCCCAGCTTCATCTCGACTCCCGCACCGGCGCGGAAGCCGTTGCCGTTTACGGAAGCGCTATCGGTAATCGACCCCGGGAAAATGACGATTGTAGCCGTCTGCTTGATCCGGGCATTGGTATAGCCGGCGAGTGCATAAACCTTGATCTTGTCGCTCGCCTTCAGCCCGACCCGGGCAACGGCGGCGAGATCGCGCTTGGCCTCCTGGCAAAAGCTGCCGCCAAGGAACTGGTCGCACTGCTTGGTCGAGCTCAGATCGGCATCGGCTTCAAGGCCGATGAACGCCATCGAGCCGATCGGCACGTCGATGCCGATACCGATACCATAGAGCAGCCCGTCATCGTCGCTGCCGCCGACCGTGACGCGGTCCAAGCCGCCATGGGCCTCGACACGGAAGGTGACCGCATCGTCGGCCGCGATCGCCGGTGCCGCCATGAAGCCGGCCGCGACCGCAGCCAGGATCCGAAATCGCATGGATAGTCCCCCTGTTGAAACGGGAGCGTTCCTAAGCTCCCGGGATGTGTCGGGGAAGATAAGGGGCCTCGCAAATCTGCTCCATTACGGACCGAGTGTGACCAGGTCCGGCCACTAAACCTCGAGCAGTGCGCGAAGTCCCTCGAATGCGCGGGTGAGCCGCTCATGGCCGATGGCGCCGCCGATGGAGATGCGGATCGCCCGTTCCGGCGTCTCGGGGTCGACCGCAAAGCGCTCGCCGGCAACGATCGACAGGCCGAGAGGTCCGAGCCGCCCGGCCAGTTCACCGGGGGAGGGGCTGTCCTGCGACAGGCGGAGCCAGATATGATAGCCTTCGGGATGGCTGGCATGGTCCAGGCCCGCCAGCAGCGGCGCGATCCGGCGTTGCCGCGCGACGCCTTCGGCGCGCACGCCTGCGACGAGCTCGGCGAATATGCCTTCGCGCAGCCAATGGGTCGCGAGCGCGGCATTCAGGGGCGGCGCCATCACGCTCGTTTCGTGGAGATCGTCGGCGAGCAGACGTGCCGCGTCCGCCGACGGAGCCCGGACATGGGCCACGCGCAGCACCGGAGAGACGATCTTGGACAGGCTTGCGACGTGCCAGCTGATTTCGGGTGCGAAGGCCGCGAGCGGCGGCAGCGGCTTCTCGGGCAGCTGGCCATAGGCGTCGTCCTCGATCAGGACCAGGCCGTGTCTCCGCGCGATCGCGGCCAGCCACAGGCGCCGTTCGATATCCAGCGACGCGGTGGTCGGATTGTCATTGGTCGGTACGACATAGACCGCCTTCGCTCCGGCCAGTGCGGCGGACTGGACGGCATCGGGATCGAGTCCGTCGGCGTCCCCCGGAATCGCGATGAGCTTCAGCGCGAAGCGGCGGGCGAGGGCGATAAGGCCGGGATAGGTGGATCGCCCCGCGCACAGCACGTCCCCCGGCTGGAACAGCGTGCCGATGATCGCGTGCAGCGCATGTTGCCCACCTGCGGTGATGACGGTCTGGTCTTCCCGTGTCGCCAGACCGCGCGCCGAAAAGGCACGCGCCGCCTCCTGCCGATCGCGCACGGCGCCACCGCTGGGCTGATATTGCAGCAGTGGCGACTGGCCCCCGGCATGCAGGAGTCGGCTCAATCCGTCGCGCATGGCGTCGCTCAGGCGCGCGAAGCCCGGCTGGGGCGGCATGATCATGCCCGAGTCGCCCGTCAGATCGGCGGCGGGCAGGCCTGCGGCGTTGCGCACGAAGCTGCCGAGGCGCCCTGAGCCCTCGATCAGTCCCGCGTCGCGGGCGAGGCCATAGGCCCGGGTGACGGTGGTCAGATCGACGCCGAGGTCGATCGCCAGCGCGCGTTGGGGCGGCAGCCGCTCCCCCGGTCGCAGCGCGCCGGTCCGCACCGCATGGTCGATCGCCTCGGCGATGGCGAGATATTTCGGGCCGCCATGCCCGGCTATAGCGTCGAGCCAGCTTTGCATGGCCGGAACCGTCCTTTATGTATGGTTGAATGCTCCATACAATGTTTCCTATGTCGGGCAAGCAAGCAGGAGCACAGCATGCCCGACACCCTCCGCACGACCCCCGATGGCGAATGGCCGCCGCTGGACCCTGTCAGGACCGGCATAAAGGGGCGCTGTCCACGCTGTGGTGAGGGTGCGCTGTTCGACGGCTTTCTCCGGCTGCGGCCCGCCTGTCCGCATTGCGGCCTTGACTATGGTTTCGCCGATCCCGCCGACGGCCCTGCCTTCTTCGTCATCTGCTTCGGATGCATTCCCGCGGTGATCTTCGCGCTGATGCTCGAGATTTTCGGCAATGCCTCGCTGATCACGCAACTGCTGCTGACCGGCCCCTTTCTCGTCGCGACCTGCGTGCTGCCGTTGCGCCCGCTCAAAGGCTGGCTGGTGTGCAGCCAGTTTTTCTTCAAGGCCGGCGAGGGGCAGTTGAGCCGCCCCTGGTATCCCTATGGCGCCGACGGTCCCGCCGTGCTGCCGCGCAAGAAGCGATGAGCTCCGAACCGGGTCTCGACAGCGCGCGGGAAGCGGCGGCCCGGCATCTCGAGCAGGGCGGCTATTCCGCCGAGGCCGCCCTCGTGCGCGCGGGGGCGGGGGACGACTTCGCCGAGGTGCGCATCGCGCGCGCGCTGCTGACCATCCTGTCCGGCGATGCGGCAGGGGCCACGCGGTCCGATACCGCCGCGCGCCGCAACCGCAACGGCCATCGCCTCGGCGGCGAGGAATGCTGAAGACAGGGCCTTCCCCCGCGGTCGCCTAGCTCTTTTAACCATTCGTCCCTATGTGGCTGGCATGGCCACCAAGTTCGATATCCTGCCCCAGCGCCGCGCGATCATCGATCGACGGGCCGTGGCCGACAGTCTCTCGGCGCTCCTGCCGGGATCGACCGATGCGACCGCGCTGCGCAACGCGGGTACGGTGGTTCTGAAAGCGGCGCTCGACATCGGCCGCGCGGAGATCGCGCGCCGCCTCGCCGCAACGCCCACCCGTGGCTCGGAAACGGCGTCGGCCTATGCCTTTCTGACCGACCAGATCCTTCGCCTGATCTACGACTTCACCGTCGAGCGGCTTTACCCGATCAGCAACCGGTCGGCGGCGGAACGCCTGACGCTGATCGCCGTCGGCGGCTATGGCCGGGGGGAGATGGCGCTGCATTCCGACGTCGACATCGCCTTCCTCACGCCGTGGAAACAGACGAGCTGGTCGGAGCAGGTGATCGAGTCGATGCTCTACTCGATGTGGGACCTCGGCCTGAAGGTCGGTCATTCGAGCCGGTCGCTCGACGACATGATCCGCATGGCGAAGAGCGACCTGACGATTCGCACCGCGCTGCTCGAGGGGCGGTTCGTGTGGGGCGACATCGCGCTGTACGACGAGGCCGCTGCGCTGTTCCGCCGCGATGTCGTGACGGGCACCGCCCGGACCTTCGTCGCCGAGAAGCTGCAGGAGCGCGAGGAGCGGCACAAGCGGATGGGCGACAGCCGCTATGTCGTCGAACCCAATCTGAAGGAGGGCAAGGGTGGGCTGCGCGACCTCCACACGCTCTTCTGGATCGGCAAATATGTCTATCTGGTCCAGTCGGTCCCCGAGCTGGTCGAGAAAGGGCTGCTCACCCGCGCCGAGCTGCGCCAGTTCCAGAAGGCCGAGAATTTCCTGTGGTCGGTGCGCTGCCATCTGCACATCGTCGCCGGGCGGCCCGAGGATCGGCTGACCTTCGACGTCCAGCCCGAGATCGCCCGCCGGATGCGCTATGCCGAACGGCCCGGCAAGTCGGCGGTCGAGCGCTTCATGCAGCATTATTTCCTGATGGCGAAGCGGGTCGGCGACCTGACCGCGATCTTCCTGGCGCATATCGACGAGACTTTCGCGTCGCGCGGCCGGCGTTTCGGCTTTCCCTCGCTCCGCCGCCGACCGTCCAAGCTCGACGGCTTCGTTCTCGAACGCGGCCGGCTGGCGATACCGACCGACGATTTCTTCGCACAGGATCCCGCGCGCCTCGTCCAGATGTTCACGATCGCCGATCGTCACGGACTCGAGATCCATCCGCTTGCGATGCGTGCGGCCGGACGCGATGCCAAGCTGATCGACAATGCGGTGCGCCGCGACCCGCGCGCCAACGCCTATTTCATGGATGTGCTCGCGTCGCACCACACGCCGGAGATCGTGCTGCGCTGGATGAACGAGGCGGGCGTGTTCGGCCGGTTCGTGCCCGACTTCGGCCGCGTCGTCGCGCAGATGCAGTTCGACATGTACCACCATTATACGGTCGACGAACATTCGATCCGCGCCATCGGCCTGCTCAGTCGGATCGAGAAGGGCGAACTGGCGGAGGATCATCCGCTCGCATCCAAGATCCTGCCGGGCATCGTCCAGCGACGGGTGCTGTATGCGGCGGTGCTGCTTCACGACATCGCCAAGGGGCGCGGCGGCGATCACAGCGTGCTCGGCGCCGAAGTCGCCGAGAAGCTCTGCCCCCGTTTCGGCCTGAGCCCGGCGGAAACAGAGACCGTCGCCTGGCTGGTGCGCCATCATCTCGCCATGTCCGACACCGCCTTCAAGCGCGACCTGTCGGACTTCAAGACGATCCTCGACTTTGCCGAGAAGGTCCAGAGCCCGGAACGCCTCCGCCTGCTCTTCTGCCTGACGATCGTCGACATCCGCGCGGTCGGGCCCGGCGTCTGGAACAGCTGGAAGCGTCAGCTGCTCGGCGATCTCTACGAAGCGGCGGAGGAGGTGCTCCGCCTCGGTCACAAGCAGACCGGCCGGCGCGAGCGCATCGCGGCCAAGCATGCGCAGCTGCAGGAGCGGCTGGGCTGGGACGATGTGCGCTTCGCCACCTATGTCGCGCGCTTCCCAGAGGCCTATTGGGTCGCGGAGAGCGTCGACATCTTGGAAGGCAATGCCCGGCTGATCGAGACGGCGGACATCGACGGCAAGCCCCTTTCGATCTCCGCCTCGCCCGATCCCGATCGCGGCTCCACGCTCGTCAGCATCTATGCGGGCGATCATCCCGGTCTGTTCTACCGCATTGCCGGAGCCATCCATCTGGCGGGCGCGAGCGTGATCGACGCCCGCATCCACACCACGCGCGACGGCATGGCGATCGACAATCTTCTGGTACAGGATCCCTTCGGCCAGCCCTTCGAGGGCGACGACCGCATGACGCGGCTGCGCATTGCGATCGAAGACGCGCTCGCCAACCGTACGCGGATGGCAGACCGCCTCGCTGCCAAGCCGCTGACCCGCCCGCGCGCCGACGCCTTCTCGATCGAGCCCGCCGCCCTCATCGATAACCGCGCGTCGAACCGCTATACGGTGATCGAGGTCAACGCCCGCGATCGGCCGGCGCTGCTCCATGCGCTGGCCCATGCGCTGTTCCAGGCGAAGGTCATGATCCACTCGGCGCATATCGCGACTTATGGCGAGCGCGCGGTGGACGTCTTCTACGTGGCCGACCTGACCGGGGACAAGATTACCAGCGCCGCCAGACTCAAGACGCTCGAACGGCTGTTGCTCGATGCTGCGGCCGGAGGATCGGTCCGGAAGGCAGCCTGAAAGCTGTAACCGCCGTCAGTCCAGCCTGCGCCGCATGAACAGCGAGGCCGGTCCATAGGGGCGGTCGGGGCCGTCCGTTGCCGGTGCAAATCCGCGCGAGGTCCAGAAGGGGACCGAGTCGCCGACCGCGATCAGGCTGATGTCGCGAAAGCCCCCCCGTCGTGCCTGGGCGACCACGCGATCGACCGCCGCCGCCCCCGCGCCACTGCCGCGTGCCTCGGGCAACAGCGCCAGGTCGTGCAGATAATAGGTATCGGCGCCTTCGGGAATTGCGCCGAGCAGATGATCGAGCTTCGGCGGCGTGGCGCGGTGCCAGGGATGGGCGAGGACATAGCCGATGGCATGCTGCGATCCATCGAGGATCAGGCAGCCCTCGGGATAGAGCGCAAACTTTTCGGCGATGACCTCGGGGCGCTCGGGAAAGGCCATGTGGACATGGTCAGCGATGTGCACGACGGCGTCGATGTCCTGCCGCTCCATGGCCCGCCAATGGTCGATGCCGGTCATCCTCGTCCTCGAGCCGCTCGCAGACCTTGCTCCGGGTCGCGCGCACTCCCCACAAGCGGAAGACGGGCCGGAGCAGGATCGTGACGAAGCGGAGTCGCGCCTCAGCGGGGCGCGAGCACCATCAGCATCTGGCGGCCTTCCATGCGCGGAAACTGCTCGACCTTGGCGGTTTCCGCCATGTCGGCCTGCACGCGCTGGAGGACCTGCATGCCCAGCTGACCATGGGCGAGCTCACGACCACGGAAGCGCAGGGTGACCTTCACCTTGTCGCCCTCGCCGATGAACTCGTGGATCTTCTTCATCTTGGTGTCATAGTCGTGGTCGTCGATGTTCGGACGCATCTTGATCTCTTTGATCTCCTGCGTCTTCTGCGACTTCCGGGCAAGATTGGCCTTTTTCTGGGCCTCATATTTGAACTTGCCGACATCGAGGAACTTGCACACGGGCGGGTCGGCGTTCGGCGACACTTCGACCAGATCGAGACCGGCCTCCTGTGCCTGCTCGATTGCCTCGCGTGTATACATCACGCCCAGATTCTCGCCCTCTTCATCGATCACCCGAACCTTGGGGACCTGGATGAACTCATTGTAGCGCGGGCCGTTGAGCGGCATCGGCGGCTGCCCCAGGGGGCGGCGCATCATCGGGGGACGTATAGTTAAATCTCCTGTCGTCGTTCTTCGGGGGCGATATAAGCCTAAACGCGGGGATTTGGAAGATGGGCGCGTGCAAGGGCTGCGCTTTCCCCACGCCTGTGGCGCGCATGCGTCAGGCGAGGCCCACGCCGCCGACCGGTTCGGTCTCGAAATAGGTGTCGAAGCGGGCGATGAGCGGTCGGCCGCGTGCGATCGCCGACTGGACCGAGGGTAGCTTCAGCGAGGCGGCATGGTCCTCGCGGCTGGCCCAGACTTCGGTGACGAAGATCGCATCGGGATCCTTGGCGTCGCGGGCGACGATATAGGATCGGCAGCCCGGCATGGCGCTGGACCCCTCGGTCAGGATCGCGATCAGTGCGTCGCGCGTCCCCGGCTTTGCAAACATCCGGCCGATCAGTCCGTACATGGTCCGTCCTTCACCCTCGGCCGGCGACGCGGCACCGGCCGCTCCGCCCAGCATTGCCAGGGCAAGGCCCCCCGCCATCACATCCCGCCGCGTGGCGAGCATGAGGGGGGAGCCTGCCCGATCCATCAGGCCCGCAGGTCGGGCGGAGTCGCCTCGGCCTTCAGCATCGCGATCGCCTCGTCGAGGGGCATCACGCTCTGCGCCTGTTCGCCCAGCCGCCGGATCGCGACGGTGCCTTCCTCGGCCTCGCGCTTGCCGACGACCAGCAGCGCGGGGACCTTGGCGAGCGAATGTTCGCGCACCTTGTAGTTGATCTTCTCGTTGCGCAGGTCGCTCTCGACCCGCAGCCCGGCAGCGGCCAGCTTCGCCTCGACTTCACGCGCATAGCCGTCCGCGTCCGATACGATCGTCGCCACCACCGCCTGCACCGGCGACAGCCACATCGGGAAGCGACCGGCATGATGCTCGATCAAGATGCCGATGAAGCGCTCGAAGGTGCCCAGGATGGCGCGGTGGAGCATGACCGGGCGATGGCGCTCGCCATCCTCGCCGACATAGGAGGCGTCGAGCCGCTCGGGCAGGACGGTGTCCGCCTGGATCGTGCCGACCTGCCAGGTCCGCCCGATCGCGTCGGTCAGGTGGAATTCGAGCTTCGGCGCATAGAAGGCGCCTTCGCCCTCCAGCTCTTCCCAGCCATATTCCTCTGTGGCGCGGCCAGAGGCGGCGACCGCGTCGCGCAGCGTCTGTTCGGCCTTGTCCCACATTGCGTCGCTGCCGAAGCGCTTCTCGGGGCGCAGCGCCAGCTTGATCGCATAGCTGTCGAAGCCGAGATCGCGATAGACGGTGTCGAGCAGGTCGCAGAAATCCTTGATCTCGGCGATCAGCTGGTCCTCGCGCACGAAGATATGCGCGTCATCCTGGGTGAACTGGCGGACGCGCATGATGCCGTGCAGCGCGCCGTGGGGCTCGTTGCGATGGCAGCAGCCGAACTCGGCCATGCGGATCGGCAGGTCGCGATAGCTCTTGATCCCCTGGCGGAAGATCAGGACGTGCGCGGGGCAGTTCATCGGCTTGAGCGCCATCAGGTCGCCCTCGCCCGACAGCACCGGACCATCCTCCTCGGTACCCGGAATCTCGTCGGGAACGACGAACATATTCTCGCGATATTTGCCCCAGTGGCCCGACTGCTCCCACTGGCGTGCATCCATCAGCTGCGGCGTCTTGACCTCGACATAGCCCGACGCGTCGAGCCGGCGGCGCATATAGGCCTCCAGCTCGCGCCACAGGCGGAAGCCCTTGGGATGCCAGAAGACCGAGCCCTGCGCCTCGGACTGGAGGTGGAACAGGTCCATGTCCTGCCCGATGCGGCGATGATCGCGCTTGGCCGCTTCCTCAAGCCGGGTCAGGTGCGCGTCGAGCTGCTTCTTGTTGAGCCAACCGGTGCCGTAGATGCGGCTCAGCATCGCGTTCTTCTGATCGCCGCGCCAATAGGCGCCCGACACGCGCGTCAGCTTGAACGCCTGCGGGTCGAGCTTGCCGGTGCTCGGCAGGTGGGGACCACGGCACATGTCGAGCCAGTCGTCGCCCGACCAGTAGACCGTCAGCGCCTCGTCGCCCGGCAGTTCCGCGGCCCATTCGGCCTTGAACGCCTCACCCTGCTGCTTCCAGCGCGAGATCAGTTGCTCGCGGCTCCATTCCTCGCGGCGAAGCGGTTTGTCGGCGGCGATGATGCGGCGCATCTCGGCCTCGATCGCGGGCAGGTCCTCATCGGTGAAGGGGCCGTGATCGGGTGCGGGCGCGAAGTCGTAATAGAAGCCGTCGTCGGTCGCCGGGCCGAAAGTGATCTGCGTGCCGGGGAACAGCGACTGCACCGCTTCGGCGAGGATATGCGCAAAGTCGTGGCGCGCCAGTTCGAGTGCGTCCTTCTCGTCGCGCGCGGTGACGAGGGCGAGGGCGGAATCCCTGTCGAGCGGCCGATCGAGGTCGCGCAGTTCGCCGTCGACGCGCGCGGCAAGCGCCGCCTTGGCGAGACCCGGCCCGATCGCGGCGGCGATCTGGGCGGGGGTAGTGCCGGTCTTCACTTCGCGCACCGAGCCGTCGGGAAGCGTGATGGTGAGAAGATCGGACATGGGAGAACGGGATTCCTTCGAGTTTGCGGAGCGCGGCTTATGCCCGCGAACATGGGGCAGGGGCAAGCGCCGCGATTCCACCGTGCGGCCGCACGGAATCCGCCGGAACGGACTTTTCTGTGCTTGACCGGCCATCGAGATCGCGGTCCCCTGCGCCAAGGGGAACAGGGGGATCAGACGATGGACGACGCGCACGCCGACAGTGCCTTCCGGTTCGACGGGACGTGGCGCGAATTCGCGCCGATCGCCTTCACCAATTTGCTGCTGATGATCGTGACGCTGGGTATCTATCGCTTCTGGGCGACCACGCGCGAGCGGCGCTTTCTGTGGAGCCGCACACGCTTCATCGGCGCCCCGCTCGAATGGACCGGAACCGGTCTGGAATTGCTCATCGGTTTCTTGCTGGTGCTCGTCCTGCTCGGCCTTCCTCTGTTCGCGATCCAGTTCGTCGCCCAGGGGATGATGATGCGGGGCGAGTTCGGCGCGGCGGGCCTGTTGATGTTCGTCTCTTACGTCGCGCTGCTCTATCTCTACGGGCTCGCGCGCTATCGGACGCTGCGCTACCGGCTGAGCCGTACCTATTGGCACGGCATTCGCGGCGGCAGCGACGACAAGGGCTGGGGCTATGCCCTTACGGCCCTTTGGAAGACGGCAGTGGGTGCCTTTGTGCTGGGCGTCTTCATTCCCTGGTCGATGACGAGCCTGTGGAATGACCGTTGGGGCCGTTTGAGTTTCGGCAGCCACCGCTTCGAGGCCGACGCCAGCTGGCGGCCGATCATCGGACGCTTCCTGCTTTTCTATTTGCTGCCGATCGTCGGTTGTGTCGGGGGAGTGGCCGCTGTCGTCGGCGGGGCAGCGGCCAGCGGGCCACCCAGTCCGGAGGCGTTCGGCATGCTCGCTCTCGGATTCTTCGCCGCCTATCTGGCGATCGGGGTCATCGCGATCGTCTATTATGCGGCCTTCCTGCGCGAGGCGATCGGCGCGCTGCGACTCAATGCCGTCGGCTTCGCCTTCACCGCCCGCACGCTCGATTGGATCAAGCTGCTGCTGGGCCATATCGGCCTGGTGATCGTGACGCTCGGAATCGGCCTGATCTTCATCGGCTATCGCAACTGGGCCTTCTTCATCCGTCACCTCGAAGCGACCGGCGAGGTCGAACTGGCGACCCTGACCCAGTCGACCACCGATGCGCCGCGTCAGGGCGAAGGGCTGCTCGACGCCTTCGACGTGGGGGCATTCTGAGCGACTCCGCTCCGGCCTGGCTGCACGATGGCAGGAGCGCGCTTCGTCACGACGTCCGCGTGGGCGTTGTCGGAGGGATGCTGACGATCGAGGGCTTCGATCCCGTCGCGCTGACCGAGCTCCAGCGGATGGATCCCGATCGGTTGGTCTTCGGACGCAAGGGTGTGGAGGGCTGGCGGCTCGGCTTCGACGAGGCGCCGCCGGGACCGATACTGTGGCAGCTACCGGCTGCGGCGCGCTATGGCGGGCCGATCGATCGCTGGGGCCTGTGGTGGGCGGCGGGAATCGCGGTGGTGGCGTCGGCGCTCCTCGTGCTCGGGGCGATCGCGGGTCTCGATCTGCTCGCACGGGCGATCCCCTATAGCTGGGAGCAGCAACTTGGCGATGCGATCAGCGGGGACTTCGGCGCGCAGCTCTGTCGCGCGCCCGGTGGACAGAAGGCGCTCGACGACCTTGCCCGGCGTCTGTCCCCCTCGGACCGTCCGATTCGGATCGGCGTGGTCAACATTCCTATCGTCAACGCGGTGGCCTTGCCGGGCGGGCGGATCCTGATCTTTCGCGGCCTGATCGACGAGGCGCGGTCGCCCGACGAGGTCGCCGGCGTGCTGGCGCACGAGATCGGCCATGTCGAGCATCGCCATGTGATGGTCGCGCTGCTCCGCCGCTTCGGGCTCGGCCTGCTGATCGGGTCGGGCGGCACGGCGGCCGAATATGGCCAGGCCCTGCTCGATGCGCGCTACAGCCGCGCGGCAGAAAGCGAAGCGGACGAATTCTCGGTGAAGCAGTTGCTACAGACCGGGATCAGCCCCGCCGCGACCGCGGCCTTCTTCCGCCGGCTGAGCAAAGAGGAGGCCGGCATGGGGGGGCCGCTGGTCTATCTGGCGAGTCATCCCCCCTCCACCGAGCGCCGCCGTCGTTTCGAGGCGGCGGCACGGTCCGGCAGGCCCTTCCGTCCGGCCCTGTCCTCCCCGCAATGGGCCGCCGTGCGCTCGATCTGCGCCGGGGTGAAGCCTTTGGGCGACATCGATCTTCGCTTCTGAGCGCCATTCGGGGTAAAGCCCGCACATGACCGCTTTTCTCACCCGCCCCGACAAGCCTGCGCTCGCCTATCGCTATCGCCCCGGCCGGGGGCCGACGATCGTTTTCCTGCCCGGCTACCGGTCCGACATGGACGGCGACAAGGCGACCGCGCTCGACGCCTGGGCGGGGCGCGAGGGCAGGGCGATGCTGCGCTTCGACTATGCGGGCTGCGGGGCGAGCGAGGGCGCCTTCGAGGACTTCACCCTGGCCGACTGGCGTGACGACGCGCTCGAGATGATCGACGCCTTCGCTTCGGCGGGGCCCGTTGTGCTCGTCGGCTCGTCGATGGGCGGCTGGCTGGCGCTGCTGGTCGCGCTGGCGCTCGGCGACCGCGTGGCCGGGCTTGTGGGTATCGCCGCCGCGCCCGACTTCACCGACTGGGGCTTCAGCGCGGATGTCGTCGCGCTCCTGCGCCGCGAGGGACGGATCGCCGAACCCAGCGATTATTCCGACGAGCCCTATGTGACCACGCTCGGCTTCTGGGAATCGGGTCAGGCCAATCTGTTGCTGGGCGGAGACATAGCCATCGATGGCCCGGTCCGGCTGCTGCACGGCCAGCTCGACGAAACCGTCCCCGTCTCCATCGCGCTGCGTCTGTCGCGGGCGCTTCGTTCAGGCGATGTGCAGACGATCCTGGTCAAGGAAGGCGATCACCGCCTTTCGCGCCCGTCGGACATCGATCTCCTGATCAGGACGGTCGCCCCGCTCATGGAGCCTTGATGGTCCCTCTGTTCGTTGCTCTCGCCGCCGCTGCTGCGCCGTCGCCTGTCCCGCCGAAGCAGGCGGTGCCACCCCGGCCGACCATATCGCAGGAGGATCACAAGGCCCGCGGCGCAAAATGCGGCGCGCTGGCAGGGACTGCGCCCGAAAAGGCGATCGACGAAGCCAGGGCCTGGCAGGCAGCGGGCGGTGGCATGGCCGCGCGGCAGTGCCTGGGCATCGCGCAGAGCAATCTCGGCCAGTGGCGCGAGGCCACCGACAGTTTCGAAGCCGCCGCCAAGGACGCGCTGCTCGACGACAACCAGATGACCGTCGTGCTGTGGATGCAGGCGGGCAATGCCGCGCTTGCCGCCGACGAGCCGGTGCGCGCGAAAGGCTCGTTCGACCGCGCCCTGCTGATCCCCGGCCTGTCCGACGAGATGAAGGGCGAGGTCCACCTCGACCGCGCCCGCGCCAATGTCGCCGCCAACGACATCGCGGGAGCGCGGGTCGACCTCGAACAGGCGACGAAGCTGGTCCCGCGCGATCCGCTCGGCTGGCTGCTCCGCGCCAATCTCGCGCGCAAGGCGAAGGACATGCCGCTCGCCTTCAGCGCGATCCGCGAGGCGACCAAGCTGGCGCCAAACGACCCTTCTGTAGCCTATGAGGCCGGCAACATCGCCGCCGCCGCGGGCAATATGGACGATGCGCGTGCAGCGTGGACCCGCGCTGCCACGGCCGCGCCCGAAAGCAATGCAGGCAAGGCGGCGGCGCTGGCGTTGCGCGGCGAGGACTCCGAACCGCAGCCCTGACCGGCGGTAGCGCCCGCCTGCAGTTGCACCGGGCGACCGGCGCCCTACATTGGCGCGATGAAATATCTCCACACCATGATCCGAGTCTCCGATCCGGAGGAGACGATCCGCTTTCTCGAATTGGTCGGCCTGCGCGAGATCAAGCGCTTCGACAACGAAGCCGGGCGCTATACGCTGATCTTCCTCGCCGCTCCGGGCGACGAGGATGCGCAGGTCGAGCTCACCCATAATTGGGGCGAGACAGGCTATGAGGGCGGCCGCAATTTCGGCCATCTCGCCTATCGCGTCGACAATATCTACGAGACCTGCCAGCGCATCATGGACGCGGGCTACATGATCAACCGCCCCCCGCGCGACGGCCACATGGCGTTCGTTCGCACCCCCGACGGCATCTCGATCGAGCTGCTGCAGGATGGTCGCCTCGAACCGGCAGAACCCTGGGCGTCGATGCCGAACACCGGCAGCTGGTGATGGCGCTGGAGATCGTCCGCATCGCCGTGCTCGACGACAATTATGTCTGGCTGCTGCACGACGACGCCAGCGGCGAGACGGTCGTGGTCGATCCGTCGCTGGCCGAGCCCGTGCTGGAGGAGGCCGCCGCACGGGGCTGGACGATCGGCCAGATCTGGAACACCCACTGGCATGGCGACCATGTCGGTGGCAATGCGGCGATCAAGGCCGCTACCGGCGCTCGCATCAGCGGCCCGGCGGCCGAGGCGGACAATATCCCCGGGCTCGACGTGCCGCTGGTCGAGGGCGACCGGGTGACGATCGGAGCGCTCGGGGCGGACGTTCTTGAAGTGCCGGCGCATACGGCGGGGCACATCGCCTTCCATCTGCCCGAGGCCGGCGCGGTGTTCGTCGGCGACACGCTGTTCGCCATGGGCTGCGGCCGCCTGTTCGAAGGCACGGCCGAGCAGATGTTCGGCAATATGCGCCGGCTGGCCGCCTTGCCCGGCGACACGCGCGTCTATTGCGCGCATGAATATACCGCCTCGAACGGCCGCTATGCGCTGGTGGCGGAACCGGACAATGGCGCGATCCGCGAGCGCATGGCGGAGGTCGAGCGGCTTCGCGCGGCGGGCGAAGCCACGATCCCGACGACCATAGAGCTGGAGCAGGCGACCAATCCCTTCATGCGCGCGGCCGATGTCGCCGAGCTGGCGGCGCGGCGCGCGGCCAAGGATGTCTTCCGGGGCTGAAGCCGCTATAGGAGAGACGAGGAGAGTCGCGATGGGCCGGGCGAGGACGATGCTGTTGCTGCTTGCGCTCCCGGCCCTGCTGGCTGCCCAGGACGCACCCGCTCCATTGTCCGACAAGGCGAAAGGCGAACTTGCCGGCCGCACGGCAGGCGAGCCGCTGAGCTGCGTGCCGATCCGCAATCTCCGTTCGACCCGGATCGTCGATGAAAGCGCGATCATCTACAAGGTGTCGAGCCGGCTCTGGTACGTCAACCAGCCCGACCGGGGGCATTGCGCGCTGCTCCGGCCCAACCGGGTGATCGTGACGCGCACACAGAGCAGCCAGCTCTGCACCAATGATCTGGTGATGATCGCCGAGCAGAATGCGCCGGTGACCTATGGCGCCTGCGGTCTCGGCAGCTTCATACCCTATACGCGCTGAACCTAGGGTCCGGCCCGCGATCAGCCGGGATCGCGCTCGTTGAAGATCGACCAGCCGGTCGCCGCCGCCAGCTTTTCGAGGGCCAGCGATCCGAGCGTCGAATTGCCGCGTTCGTTCAGGCCCGGCGACCAGACGGCGATCGAGGCGATGCCGGGTACGACGCACAATATTCCGCCGCCGACGCCCGACTTGCCCGGAATGCCGACGCGAAAGGCGAACTCGCCCGACCCGTCATAATGGCCGCACATCATCATCAGGGCATTGATCCGCCGCGCACGCGTCGGCGAGACGACGTTGAAGCCGGTTTCGGGGTGCTGACCCTCCAGCATCAGGAAGCGGCCCGCCCGCGCCAGCTGGACGCAGCTCATCGTCAGCGCGCACTGGTGGAAATAGACGCCCAGCACCTGTTCGACCGGATGGCGGATATTGCCGAAGCTGCGCATATAATGGGCGAGGGCGGCATTGCGGAAACCGGTTTCCGCCTCGCCGCGCGCCACATCCTCGTCGATCGCGATATCGTCGTCCCCCGCCAGATCGCGGACGAAACGCAAAATCTCGCCGATCGCCTCGCGCGGACGATGGCCCGACAGGATCACGTCGGAGACGACGATAGCGCCCGCATTGATGAAGGGATTGCGCGGAATGCCATGTTCGGCCTCGAGCTGGACGATCGAGTTGAACGCATTGCCGGAAGGCTCGCGGCCGACCCGCTTCCACAGCGCATCCCCGACCTTCCCCAGCGCGATTGTCAGCGCGAAGACTTTCGACACCGACTGGATCGAAAAGGGCTGGGCCGCGTCGCCGGCCGAGATGATCCGCCCGTCATGGGTGGCGATGGCGATGCCGAAATGCCGCGGATCGATGCGCGCGAGCCCGGGGATATAGTCCGCCACCTTGCCGCGATCCTCGCGGCCTTCCATGTCGGCAGTGATGCGATCGATGATCGCCTGGAGATCGGGGTTGGCCGTGACCGGCATCGCGTCGCGTCCTCCCCCTCAGCCCTCGGCGGGTGCGATCACACCCGCATCGGCATCAGCACATAGAGCGCCGGCGACTTGTCATTCTCACGGATCAGCGTCGGCGCGGAGGCGTCGGCGAGATGGACCTCGACCATGTCGCCGTCGATCTGGCCCAGGATGTCCATCAGATAGCGGGCATTGAAGCCGATCTCGAAGCCGGGCGACGTATATTCGCCGGGCACGTCCTCGGCGGCGGTGCCGTTTTCCGGGCTGGTGACCGACAGGGTCACCTTGTCGCGGTCGAGCGCCATCTTGACCGCGCGGGTCTTTTCCGAGGCGATCGTCGCGACGCGGTCGACGCCCTGCATGAAGCTCTTCGGGTCGAGCTTGAGCAGCTTGTCGTTCGCGGTCGGGATGACGCGGTTATAGTCGGGGAAGGTGCCGTCGATCAGCTTCGACGTCAGGATGGCGCTGCCGAGACCGAAACGGATCTTGGTCGGCGAGAGCGAGATGCTGACGGCCTCCTCGGCCTCATCGAGCAGCTTGCGCAGCTCGCCCACGCATTTGCGGGGCACGATGATGTCGGGCATGCCCTCGGCGCCGTCGGGGCGTGCGATCGTCACGCGGGCCAGCCGGTGGCCGTCGGTCGCCGCCGCCTTCAGCACATCATCCTGCACGTGGAAGAAGATGCCGTTCAGATAATAGCGCGTCTCTTCGGTCGAGATGGCGAAGCGCGTCTTGTCGATCAGCTGCTTGAGCGTTTCCGCCGGCAGCTCGAAGCGCGTCGGCAACTCGCCTTCCGCGATCATCGGGAAGTCGTCCTTGGGCAGCGTCTGCAGGTTGAAGCGGGCGCGCCCGGCCACGACCTGCATCTTGCCCTCGGCGGCGGCCAGCTGGACCTGCGACCCTTCCGGCAGCTTGCGGGCGATGTCGAACAGCGTGTGCGCCGACACGGTCGTCGCTCCCGGCTGGTCGACGGCGGCATCGACCACTTCGACGATCTGCAGGTCGAGGTCGGTCGCCATCAGGCGGAGCTTGCCGTCGGCGGTGGCTTCGATCAGCACGTTCGACAGGATCGGGATGGTGTTGCGGCGCTCGACGACCGACTGGACGTGACCCAGGCTTTTGAGAAGAGTCGCGCGTTCGATCGTTACCTTCATGGACTGCCCCGGGATCCCCGATGTTAAATGGAAGCCGGTTATAGCGTGGCTTTGCGCGCTCGCCAGCCCAAAGCGTCGAAAGCTGGGGACAAAAGCGGCTTTTTGGGCATCGTCCGTTCCGGTCGGAACGGCTGTGGTTGCGGCGCAAAAGAAAAGGGCCCGGCGTCCCGCGGCCGAGCCCTCCCCTTTCGGACCGGAAGCGGTCGACCCGACGCCGTCGGATCGACCGCTTCATCTTCACTGCGATCAGAAGCGGAAACCGAAGCCGCCCATCACCTGATGACGCGAGAAGCCCTGCTCATAGTTCGAGTAACGATACTCGGTCTTGACGAAGCTGTTCGGGCCGACCGCATATTCGACGCCCGCGCCAACGCGCACGCCGTCGAGGTCCTGCTTGGCGAGGGTCACCTGACCGGTGCCGTCGTCGCCGGTCAGCTTCGCACGGGTATTGGTGTAGCCGGCCTTCGCATAGAGCAGGGTACGGCCGCCGACGACGGTGCCGACGCGACCGCCGATGTAGAGGTCACGGCCGGCCTTGGCGCAGAGGCGCGGATCGGCGGCGGTGGCCGCACCGGCGCACTGCTTCACGCTCGAATCGGCGACTTCGCCTTCGATGCCGACCAGGCCCATTCCGGTCTGGAAATCATAGCCGGCGCCGAGGCCATAGGCCACGCCGTCGTCATGCCCGTTGTTCTGGACGCGGTCCCAGCCGACAAGACCTTCGACGCGCGGGCCGGTGAACGGCGCACGATCCTGGGCGAGGGCGGGGGCTGCTGCGCTGGCCGCGACGAGGGCGGCGACAACGATGCTACGCATAGTATAACTCCATATCTTAACCCGTCGCCTCAGGGGTACTGGCGACGTGAGATGCCTAGTGCACCAAGCCGGCAGGAGTTGCATGAACGCCAGATAAACAGCGGAAAATGTTGCATTTTTGCCACTAGGACAAGATTGGGGATTGACAGGTTGAAGGCCCGTTTTTGTGCACTTGTGATCATTCTACCCCTGATTGCCGCCGCGCCGCCGGGGCGTTCGTCGCTGGGAATTTTCAGCGGTTGGGGCGCTTTCCGGGATGTGAACCCCGCCCGCTGCTACGCGATCGCCACCCCCGAGCGGCGCGGAACGGGCCAGTGGCGGAGCTTTGCATCGGTCGCCATCTGGCCGAAGCAGCGCATCAGCGGCCAGATTCATTTCCGCCTGCGCGAGCCGCGTGCCCCCAACAGCCCCATTCGCCTGATCTTCGGCGACAGAAATTTTCCGCTGGTCGCGGCCTCGGTCGACGCCTGGGCGCCCGACGCGCGCGCGGATGCCGCGATCATCGCCACGATGCGCAGCGCCACCTCGATGCGTGTTGCCTGGGTCTCGAAAGACGGACGCGACCGCTCAGACGGCTATCTGCTGAAGGGCGTCGCCAGCGCGATCGACGCGGCGGCGGTCGGCTGCGCGCGCTGACCGCGCGACCGGGGATCAGCCTTCGCGCATCGCCTCGGCCGCCAGCGCCTCGGCTTCGATCAGCAGCACGTCGTCGGCGACGCCCTGCGCCACCGTCTCCCGTCCGATCAGGACCAGGACGGGGACGGCGAGGGGGGACACCCGTTCGAGCGGCACGTGCACGATCCGCTCGGCCGCTCTTTCGATAAGTCCGCTGAGCCGGCCGACATCGGTCATCTTCGCCCGCGCATCGGCCCAGGCGGCGTCGAGCAGGAGATGGTCTGGCTCGTAGCGCCGCAACACGTCATAGATCAGGTCGGTCGAAAAGGTCACCTGGCGGCCGGACTTCTTCTTGCCGGGATGCTGCCGTTCGACCAGCCCGCCGATCACGGCCACCTCGCGGAAGGCGCGCTTGAGGAGGGCCGAGCCTTCGACCCACTGGACGAATTCCTCCTCCAATATCTCGGCGGAGAACAGGCTGGCCGGGTCGCGCACCGGCTCGACCGACCAGCAGGCGAGCGCATAGTCGCTGGCGACGAAGCCCATCGGGACAAGCCCCTGGCTCTCCATCCGGCGGGTCAGCAGCATGCCCAGCGACTGGTGCGCGTTCCATCCTTCAAAGCTGTAGAGCACCATGTAATGCCGCTTCTCGCGGGGGAAGGTCTCGACCAGCAGTTCGTCAGGGGCAGGCAGGCGCGAGCGGCGCGCCTGCATCTCCAGCCATTCGCGGACATCGTCGGGGAAGCGCGACCATTCGGCCGGCTCGTGGAGGAAGTGCCGGACGCGCTGCGCGAGATGCGTCGAGATCGGCATCCGGGCGCCGCCATAGGTGGGGATGCGCGCCGGCCGGCTGGTCGCCCGCACCACGAGATCGGTCAGGTCGATCTTCAGCACCTCGAGCGCCATGCCCATGAAGAAGAAGCAGTCGCCGGGCGCCAGGCTGGTCCCGAAACCCTCCTCGACCTTGCCGAGGCTGCGCCCGTTCTTGAAGCGGACGTCGAGCATCGGCGCCTCGACGATGATGCCTGCGTTGAGCCTGTGCTGGGTGGCGTAGTTGGGATGGCTCAGCCGCCACTGCCCGTCCGCCGTCCGCGTGAGCCGGCGGAATTTCTCATAGGCCTTCAGAGCATAGCCGCCATTGGCAATATAGTTGAGGACGCGGTCGAACTGCTCGGCGGTGAGCGTTGCAAAGGGGGCGGCGCGGTTGACCTCGGCCAGCAATTGCTCGGCGCAGAAGGGCCCGGCGCAGGCGATCGCCATCACATGCTGGGCGAGGACGTCGATGCTGCCGGGGCGGAAGGGTTCATTGTCGAGCTCGCCCGCCTTGATCGCGTCGAGCGCGGCGCGTCCCTCGAGATATTCGAAGCGGTTGCCGGGCACGAGCACCGCCTCGCTCGGCTCGTCGAGCCGATGATTGGCGCGGCCGATCCGCTGGAGCAGGCGCGAGGCGCCCTTGGGCGCGCCCATCTGGATGACCAGATCGACATCGCCCCAGTCCACGCCGAGATCGAGGCTCGCGGTCGCTACGAGCGCGCGCAGCCGGCCGGACGCCATCGCTTCCTCGACCTTGCGGCGTGCCTCCTTCGACAGCGATCCGTGGTGGATGCCGATCGGCAGGCTCATCGCGTTGACCTTCCACAGATCCTGGAAGATCAGCTCGGCGAGGCTGCGGGTGTTGCAGAAGACGATGGTGGTGCGGTGGGTCTCGATCTCCGCCATCACTTGCTCGGCGGCATAGCGTCCCGAATGCCCGGCCCAGGGAATGCGTCCCTGCGGGATGACGATGTCGATCCGGGGCGGGGCGCCGCTGTCGCCATGGACCAGTTCGACCGATTCATAATCGCCGTCGCCCGACAGCCAGCCGCGATAGGCATCGGGATCGGCGACCGTCGCGGACAGGGCCACGCGGCGCAGTTCGGGGGCGAGCGTCCCAAGCCGCGCCATCGACAACGCCAGCAGATCGCCGCGCTTGCCGGTGGCGAAGGCGTGGACCTCGTCGATGATGATCGTCCGCAGCCCTTGGAACAGGGCGGCGCTGTCGGGATAGGACAGCAGCAGGCTCAGCGATTCGGGCGTGGTCAGTAAGATCTGCGGCGGCCGGATACGCTGCCGGGCCTTGCGATCGGACGGTGTGTCGCCGGTCCGGGTTTCGACCGCGATGTCTAGCCCCATCTCCTCGATCGGGGTCAGCAGGTTGCGGCGGACGTCGACCGCCAGCGCCTTGAGCGGCGACACGTACAGCGTGTGAAGCCCTTCGCGCGGCTGTTCGACGAGGTCGACGAGTGAGGGCAGGAAGCCTGCCATCGTCTTGCCCGACCCGGTCGGCGCAACCAGCAGGGCGCTCCGCCCGGCCCGCGCGGCGGCCAGCATTTCGAGCTGGTGCCGGCGCGGAGCCCAGCCTTTCGCGGCGAACCAGTCGGCGAGCGGTGCGGGGAGGTTAGTCACCGCGTAACCCCGGACCGTCATTCCCGCGAAGGCGGGAACCCATATTCTGCAAGGCGCGCGACCCTTGCGGTTCGGGGGCTATGGATCCCCGCCTTCGCGGGGATGACGGAAGACATAGCGGTGCCGTCGCTCAATGCTCCGCTTGCGGGCCGCGCTCCAGGCCGGAAGCGGCGAGCTGGGCATCGATCTCGGCGAGGAGGCGGTCGAGCGCCGGCTGGTCCTTCGCCTCGGCGCGGGCGACGAGGACGTCCTGCGTGTTCGACGCGCGCAGCAGCCACCAGCCGTCGGGCGTATTTACGCGCGCACCATCGGTACGGTTCACGTTGGCGCCGGCGGCCTCCAGACGGTCGAGCACTTCCTCGACCACCGCGAATTTGCGGCTCTCGTCGACCTGGAAGCGCATCTCGGGCGTGTTGACGAGGGTCGGCATGCGGCTCTTGAGCGCGGTGAGCGAGCCTCCGAGTTCGCTGACCGCCTCGATCAGCCGCACCGCGGAATAGAGCGCGTCGTCGAAGCCGTACCAGCGATGGCGGAAGAAGATATGCCCCGACATCTCGCCGGCCAGCGGGCTGTCGGTCTCGGCCATCTTGACCTTGATCAGGCTGTGGCCGGTCTTCCACATGCAGGGCGTGCCGCCCAGTTCGGCAACGCGATCGAACAGCGCCTGGCTGGCCTTGACGTCGGCGATGATCGTCCCGCCGGGTACGGCCTTCAGCACCGGCTCGGCGAGGATCGACAGGATCTGGTCGCCCCACACGACGCGGCCCTCGCCGTCGATCGCGCCGATGCGATCGGCGTCGCCATCGAAGGCGATGCCGAAGTCGAGCTTCTTTTCCGCCACCAGCGCCTTCAGATCGGCGAGGTTCTTCTCCTCGGTCGGATCGGGGTGATGGTGCGGGAAGCGGCCGTCGATCTCGGCATAGAGAACATGATGTTCGCCCGGCAGCCGCTTGACCAGCTTCTCCAATATGCGTCCGCCCGCGCCATTGCCGTTGTCCCAGCCGATCCGGAAGGCCGAACCCGAGAAATCCTGGACCAGGCGGTCGACATAGAGATCCTCGATCTCCGCATCGCCGACGGTGCCGCTGCCCTCCTCCCAGTCGCCTTCCTCGGCCATGCGGCCGATCGACTGGATCGCCTCGCCGAAGAAGGGCTTGTGGGCGAGCACCATCTTGAAGCCGTTATAATCGGCGGGGTTGTGGCTGCCCGTGATCTGGACGCCGCCGTCGACTTCGAGCGTCGCCTCGGCGTAATAGAGCATCGGCGTGGGCCCGAGGCCGGTCCGGACGACGTCGACGCCGCTTTCGGTCAGGCCGCGCACCAGTTCGTCGCGGAGCGCCTCGGAGGACACGCGACCGTCCCAGCCCACCGCCACGCGGGTCCCCCCGGCGCGCCGGACATGCGTCGCGAAGCCGCGGCCGATCGCATAGGCGTCGGCTGGCCCCAGGGTCTTACCCACGATCCCGCGAATATCATATTCGCGCAGGCTGGTCGGGTCGAAGCGGTGGGTCAATCAAGCCTCCGTTGAGGTGCGAGGAGAGGGACGGCAGTCCCGTGCACAGAACAGGATTAGCGCCTTTGCAGTTCCGCCAGCAATATGTCGCGGGCCGCATTTACCCGGCCGGTGAGTTCGGCCGACCCGCCCTGGTCGGGATGGACCCGGGCGACCAGCCGGCGATGCGCCGCGCGGATCGCTTCCGCGTCGGCGGTGTCGGGCAGGCCAAGAACCCGCCGGGCCTCGTCCCCGTTCATGGCAGACGCAGCCGGAGTGCGGCCGACGGCGGGTGCGGGCTGCATGAACAGCCAGATCGCCGGCAGGAACATCGGCAGGGCGACCATCCAAGCGCCTTTGACCAGCAGCATCGCGCCGCCAAGCGCCGACAGGCCCGCCATGAGCTGCGGACGGCTCATCGAGCGTCCCCATTGCCACCAGGCCAGGGCGGCCGCCGCCAGCAGCAGCAGGATCACCCGGCCGCCGCCTGATGCTGTGGCCATTGCGACAGGGCCAGCCCCGCGACCATCTCGCGCAGTTCCTGGCGCGCCGCGACATGGCCGATGCCGGCATCGCTGCCGATCGCCTTCATGTCGAGCAGGGTCAGCCCCTTGGGGAACAGCTCGCGATAGATGACGCGTTCCGACAGGCCCGGGATGACGCGGAAGCCGACCCGCTTCGCCAGTTCCTGCATCGCGTCGGCGACGCGGCGCATGTTGCGCGCCTCGAGATGCTGGAGACGGTTGCGCAGCAGCACCCAGTCGACCGTGCCGCCGTCGATCCGTCCGCGCATCTTGCGTGCCTCCCACACCAGCTCGGCATAGAAGCTGGGGCGGCGGATCTTGAAGGTTTCAGGATCGACCTGCCCGATCAGGTCGAGGTCGACGAAGCTGTCGTTGATCGGCGTCACCAGCGTGTCGGCGCGGATGATCGAGGCCCGCGCATGTTCGTCGTCGCGGCCCGGTGTGTCGATCACGACGATGTCGTGGTCGGCTGCGAAGCCGTTGATGAGGTCGTCGAGGACATGGCCCCGCGCGCTGTCGAAGGTCTCGAAGGTCGGGGTCGGAAGCGCCTGCCCGATGCGGTTCGCGGTGGCCTGGCGATTTTCCAGATAGCGGGCGAGCGTCCGCTGGCGCGTGTCCAGGTCGATCGCGGCGACCTTCCGGCCCGCTGCGGCCAGCGCCACCGCGACATGGACCGAGGTGGTGGATTTCCCGGATCCGCCCTTCTCGTTGGCGAAAGTGATGATGTGGGCGTTCGACAAACTCTATTCCCTTCGCCGCACCGCGCTTGATCCCACGGGCGGCCTTGTCCAAGGAGCATATGCAGGAGCCGTTTCAGCACAGCTGAAACGACGGTGCCAGCCCTGTAAGGTCCGACCCGCCCCGCGAGAGGGCGGCGCGCGCAGATCTGGCACCGCGGTCCGCCAGGGCGGACCAAACCTGAAGGGGTCTTTAGTCGGTGCACATCGTTCGGAACATAGCCGATCTCCGCTCGGCGGTCGCAAATTTGAGGATAAGTGGTGCGCCGGTCGCGCTGGTCCCGACAATGGGCGCCCTGCATGCCGGACATATCGCGCTGGTCGACGCGGCGCGTGGGCGGGGCTGTCAGGTCGTGGTCTCGATCTTCGTCAATCCCACGCAGTTCGGACCGAACGAGGATCTCGACGCCTATCCGCGGCGCGAGGCGGCCGACGTCGCCCTGCTCGAAGCCGCTGGCACCGCGCTGCTCTGGGCGCCCGACGTGGCGACGATGTACCCGAAGGGCTTCGCGACCAGCATCTCCGTCGGCGGGGTCAGCGAGCGGTGGGACGGCGCCGCGCGCCCGGGCCATTTCACCGGTGTGGCGACGGTGGTCACCAAGCTGTTCCAGCAGGTGAAGCCGGACAGCGCCTTCTTCGGCGAGAAGGACTTCCAGCAGCTTGCCGTGATCCGCCGCTTCGTCGCCGACCTCGACATGGACATAGAGATTGTCGGCGTGCCCACCCAGCGCGAGGACGATGGGCTCGCCCTTTCGTCGCGCAACGCCTATCTCAGCGAGGAGGAGCGGGTGACCGCCCGCACGCTCCCCCGCGCCCTGGGCGAAGCCAAGAGTGCGATCGAGCGGGGCGACGATGTCACGGGTGCGCTGGCAGCCGCCGTCGCCCGGCTGCGCGAGGTTGGATTCGACCCGATCGATTATGTGGCTCTCGTCGATGCGGCGACGCTCGAACCGGTCGAGCGGCTGGAAGGCCCGGCTCGCCTGATCGCGGCGGCGAAGCTGGGGCGCACACGCCTGATCGACAACCTTCCCGTCGGCGGCTGAAGGGCCCCGGCGGAACAGGGTTAAAGAAGCCGTCGACCGTGCCGTTAACCTTGTTGGGACGGCGGCGGTTGGTCAGCAAGCACCGTCACCTCCCGGAAAGGTGGAGCGTGACATGGTTCACAGTCTCAAGACGCAACAATTTCTGACGGAAGCGCGGCTGCGCGACGCGATGGCGGGCGATATTGACGCCTGCTTCCAGCTCGGCGTCGCCTATTCGGCCGGTGCGGACGGTTTTCCGCTCGACCTGGTCGCCGCGCATAAATGGTTCAACATCGCAGCGCTCGGCGGAAACCCGCGCGCGGCCGAATGCCGCCACGAGATCGCCGAGGAAATGACCGCGCGCGAAATCCAGGAAGCGCAGCGGCAGGCGCGGGCGATGCTGGGGTTCGGCAATCGGCTGGCGGCCTGAGCCGCCCGCCCGACACCGACCCGCTCAGGCGTCGCTCTTCCTGAAAGGGGCGAAGCTTCCGAGCATCTCGATATCCTGCGCCACGGCCTGGCGTTCGCGTTCGAGATAATCGGCGACCGCGCGGCGGAAGCCGGTATGCGGGATGAAATGCGCCGAATAGGTCGGCACCGGTTCATAGCCCCGCGCCAGCTTGTGCTCGCCCTGGGCGCCGGCCTCAACGGTCGACAGCCCGCGTGCCAGCGCCGCGTCGATCGCCTGATAATAGCAGAGCTCGAAATGGAGGAAGGGCACCTCCTCCGTGCAGCCCCAATAGCGACCGTAGAGCGTGTCCGCGCCGATCAGGTTGAGGGCGCCCGCGATCGGGAGGCCGTCGCGCAGCGCCATGACCAGCAGCACCTTGTCCGCGATGCGCTCGCCCAGCAGCGAGAAGAACCGCCGCGTCAGATAGGGGCGGCCCCATTTCCGGGCCCCGGTGTCCTGGTAGAAGCGCCAGAAGGCGTCCCAATGCGCCTCCTGTATCTCCGCACCGGACAGGTGGACGACCTCCAGTCCCTCGACGGCGGCGGCGCGCTCTTTGCGGATCGCCTTGCGCTTGCGCGAGGCCAGCGCGCCGAGGAAGTCGTCGAACGTGCGATAGCCGCGATTGCGCCAGTGGAACTGTCGGTCGGTGCGGATCAGCCAACCAGCCGCTTCGAACAGCGGCACCTGTTCGGGCGCGACGAAGGTCGCATGGCAGGATGAAAGCCCATTTTGCTCGACCACCGCTTCGGCGGCGGCGATCAGAGCGGGGGCGAGCGCCGGATCGCGCAGAAGCAGGCGGGGGCCGGGCACGGGACTGAACGGAACGGCGATCTGCAGCTTGGGATAATAGTCGCCGCCCGCACGCTGCCACGCGTCCGCCCAGGCATGGTCGAACACATATTCGCCCTGGCTGTGGCTCTTGGCGTAAGCGGGCAGGATCGCCGCCGGCTTGCCGTCCTCGCCGTCGATCAGGATCGGCAGCGGTTGCCACCCGGCCCGTGCCGTGGCGCTTCCCGATTCTTCGAGCGCGGACAGGAAGGCATGTGAGAGAAACGGATTGTCCGGTCCCGCGCACGCGTCCCAATCGGCCGCGGCGATGCTTGCAACCCCCTCCGCCGTGCGGGCGGTGACGGGGTCTACCATCCGGGCGCCTCGAAGATGATCTGGTCGGCCTGCTCCGCCGCGATCGCCTGCTGCTCGGCCGAGGCCACGATCCACGCTAGAATCGGAATGCCACGTTTGCGCTGCCGCTGCGCGAAGCGGTTGGGCAGGTCGGCGATGCTGATCGCGAGGAATTCGGGGCGCGACCGCCACATCGTCCGCACCTGCTCGGTGCCGGCCTCCTTGGCGTAGACACTGTCTTCCGACATCATCAGGCCGCGCGGGATGCGGCTGCCATGCGAGGCGAACCAGCGCGGCACTTCCGGGTGGAGCGACATGACTGCCGCTTCGCCGCGATAGCCCTCGATCGCGTGGCGCACCGCGACGCAGAGCTGCGAGACATGGCCCTCGACGGCACGGAGCTCGACCAGGACCGGGGCCCTGCCGGCAACCTGACCCAATATTTCCTTGAGCTGGGGGATGCTCTCGTCGGTCCCGCGCAGGCGGATCTCGCTCAGATGCTTGCTCGACAGATGCCGGACCTGGCCGCTCTCCTCGGTCAACCGATCGACCGTAGGGTCGGCGATCACATAGGCGTGGCCGTCGAGGCTGAACTGCACGTCCACCTTGACGCCATAGCCCATGCTCACCGCGGCCTCGATCGCCGCACGGCTATTCTCGACGTGGCGGCTGCCATGCAGCCCCCGGTTGGCGAACGGCGTGCGAGTCAGGAATCCGACGCGGCGGGCGTCGGGAACCGGGAAGCGCCAGCGGTCAAAGAGGCCGAACAGCGACAATGGCATCGACCTCCACCGCGGCGCCGAGCGGGAGGACGGGAACGCCTACCGCGCTGCGCGCGTGACGACCCGCGTCGCCGAACACCGCCTGCATCAGCTCCGAGGCGCCGTTGGCGACCTTGGGCTGGTCGGTGAAGGTGGCAGTCGACGAAATGAAGGCACCGAGTTTGACGATCCGCTCGACCCGGGAAAGATCGCCACCCAGCGCCGCCTTGATCTGCGCGATCAGCATGATCCCGCAGCGGCGGGCGGCTTCCATGCCGGCGGCTACCCCGACATCCTCGCCCAGCCGGCCGGTCACCAGGCTGCCATCCTCGCGGAAGGGCAACTGCCCCGAAATGTGCAGCAGCCCGTTGATCTCGACCGTGGGCACATAGGCGGCCACCGGTGCAGCGGGTTGCGGAAGGACGATACCCAGTTCGGCAAGGCGTGCGTCGATGGTCATGGCTTCTCTTTCCTGTAGTCCCCGGACAGCGTCAAGCCGCTGGCCGGTCCCTGCGTCATTTCCGGTTCGGAGCGGTCTCTGCGACGTCCATGCCTGCGGGATGTCCGGCTTCGGCGAAGCGCGCGAGAATCCAGGGCAGCGCTTCCGACCAGTCGTCAATCCGGGCGTGCGCCGCGGCCGCCGGCGGCCGGTGACGCGCCACTTGCGGCTCGGCGATCATGTGAAGCCGCCACACCCCTGGCGCGTGTTCGGCGACCGACTGGTGGTGCTGGGCAAGGTCGTCCACGAAGACCGTCGCGCTGGGGTCATATTCGGCCACGAGATCCGCGACCGGGCGCCCCTTGCCGCCCTGATTGCACTGGACGCGGTGGCGGATCCCGACGGCTTCGAGCTGCGCCACGCGACCGGCGTGGAACTGGTCGGTGAGATTGGTGAGCACGACGATATCGGCCAGCTCCGCGATCGTCGCCAGGGCATGCTGCGCATGGGGGACGAGCGTCTGGCGGTGCATCTCGGTGGTGAAGAAGGCGTCGAGCAATGGCCAGATATGCTCGGTCTGGACCGGCCGCGAATCGCTGCGATGGGTCAGCGCGTCGACGAAGTCGGGCCGGTCCATGGCGAAATCGATATCGTGCGCCTCGTCGAGCCATTGCCCGAAAGGCGTGACCATGTGGAGGAGGACCTCGTCGCAATCGGTGATCAGCAGCGGTCGCTTCATGCCTGCAATATGTCCCTGGCTCGTATCAGATCCGCCGGCGTGAAGCCGGTCCCCTCCGCGCAGGCGACCAGGTCGGGTTCGTGGGCGGCGAGGAAGTCCAGCACCGCGGCCAGCACCTCCGGATCGCCCGCGCCCGCCCGCAGCCCTTCCGGCGTAAGCCCGGTCAGATCGAGCAGCCGCTGCGCCCGGGAACCATCGGCGAGAGTCCATGCGAGCGCCGTCAGGGCGGCCGCAGCCGCACCGTTGCGATCGGCGGAACGTAGATTCTCGGGATTTGAGGGCATGGGGGGCATGACATAGACCTGCGGGTCGGATAGGTGGGTAGCCGTGGCGAAAAAAGTCCTGATTGTCGAGGATAATGAGCTGAATCTTCGGCTCTTCCGAGACCTGCTCGAAGCGCATGGTGCGCGGGTCACGACGATCCGTGACGCCCGCGACGCGCTGTCGGCGATGAAGGCGGAATTGCCCGATCTGGTGATCATGGACATTCAGCTGCCCCATATCAGCGGGGTCGAACTGATTCGCATGATGCGGGCCGACCCGGCGCTGGAAACGACGCCGGTGATGGCGGTCACGGCCTATGCCGGAAAAGGTGACGAGAGCCGCGTGCGCGAGGCCGGGGCGGACGCCTATGTGTCCAAGCCCATTTCCGTGGCGCGGTTCGTCGAGGCGGTAGAGGCGCTGGCCGGCAGCCTGGGCGAGGGCGGCAGGCGCGGCGTCTAGGCGAATCGGGACGCCACCGGCACCGGCGCAACGGCGCCCAAACGCAAACGCCCGCCGGAGGGCGGGCGATTGGCCAGAGGCAATCCGCGGACCGGGGTCCGCGAGGGATTACTTGATCTTGGCTTCCTTGAAGTCGACATGCTTGCGCACGACCGGGTCGTACTTGCGGAAGCTGAGCTTCTCGGTCTGGGTGCGCGGGTTCTTCTTGGTGACGTAGTAGAACCCGGTGTCAGCCGTGCTGACGAGCTTGATCTTGACGGTGGTCGGCTTGGCCATGACCGGAAACCCTTATCCACGAAAAAAATAGGGCGACGTTGCCGCCGCCGTTCATCGGATCGCGCCCTTACCGGCGGTCGGGGCACGGAGTCAAGGATTCTGTCCACGGGAGATCGATCGACTGGCTCGATCGTCGCGCACGAGATTTTCCCCAAAGGACGGTGGGACCTTTTTTCGGATCGTTCGTTGGAGAGGCGAATCGATCAACAAGCGGGAGAAAGCTTATCATGGCCAAGAAACCGAAGCCGGCGCTGGCGACCCCCACCGACCTGGCGAGCAACAGCGCGATGAGCGTTGCCGACGCGCTCAACGGCATCCTCGCCGACAGCTTCGCGCTGTATCTCAAGACGAAGAATTTTCACTGGCACGTCTCGGGACCGCATTTCCGCGACTATCATCTGATGCTCGACGATCAGGCGGCCCAGATCCTGGCGACCACCGACGATATCGCCGAGCGCGTGCGCAAGACCGGCAACACCACGCTGCGCTCGATCGGCGACATTGCGCGCCGTCAGTCGATCAAGGACAATGACGAGGAATTCGTCAGCGCCCAGGACATGCTCAAGGAGCTGCGCGACGACAATCTGGCGCTTGTCGCGAAGCTGCGCGAGGCCAAGGATATCGTCGACGACGCCAAGGACAATGCGACGAGCGGTATCCTCGACGACTGGACCGACCAGGCGGAAGAGCGCGCCTGGTTCCTGTTCGAGACCGCGCGCAACGCCTGAACGGAGCGACCCGACCGGGCCGGAGGGGTTGGGCGGGCTTGACCCGTCGGCCGCTTCCGCCTACCCGGTCGGGGTCATCCGGGGAGTAGCCGGCCGCCCACGGGCGGGCATCGCGTCAACATGCTTGGAGGAGACTCCATGGCGCGATCGGGGTTTCAGGACCTTGGCAAGACCGATGACACCGAGACCTCGCCTGCCGGGCGGGGGTGTCGGTGTCGTCCGTCGTCAGTCTGCCCGGCCTGGAACTTCCAATGGACGTCATCCTCGCCTCGACTTTGCTCGTCACTTTCGCCGAAATCGGCGACAAGACGATGCTGCTTGCGATCATCCTGGCCTGTCGTTTTCGCGCGCCTGTCCAGATCATCCTCGGAATCTTCGCGGCCACGCTCGTCAACCATGCCCTGGCCGCCTGGGCGGGCGTGGCGATTGCCGGCCTGCTCGACAGCCCGTGGTTCCGTCTTGCCGTCGCGCTCGGCTTCATCGGCATGGCCGTGTGGACCCTGGTGCCCGACCGTATCGACGAAGCCGAAGAGGCGGCGCGTCCCGCCCGACATGGCGTTTTCCTGACCACGCTGATCGCCTTCTTTCTGGCCGAAATGGGCGACAAGACCCAGGTCGCCACGGTCGCGCTGGGCGCGCGCTATCATTCGGTCGAGCTGGTCGCCATCGGCACCACGCTCGGCATGATGCTCGCCAATGTCCCGGCGGTGCTGCTGGGCGACCGGATCACCCGCTATGTCCCGCTCAAGGCGATGCGTATCGCCGCCGCGACGATCTTCGCCATTCTCGGCGTGCTCGCCCTGCGCGATCTGCTGTGACCCCGGCGCGGCGCGTGCTTCCCAAAAGGCCGGGGCTCCGTTGTCAGCGGGGCCCCGCTGTTCTATGGCGCGCGCCGTCATGACAGCGCAGATCATCATCGCCGTGCCGAAGGGGCGCATCCTCAAAGAGGTGCTGCCGATGTTCGCGCAGGTCGGCATCGTGCCCGAGCCGGCCTTCGGCGACGAAGACAGCCGGCTGCTCCGCTTCGCCACGAATCGGCCCGATATCGGCCTGATCCGGGTACGGGCCTTCGATGTCGCCACCTTCGTCGCACATGGCGCGGCGCAGCTCGGAATCGTCGGCTCGGACGTGCTGATGGAGTTCGACTATTCCGAACTCTACGCGCCGGTCGATCTCGACATCGGCCATTGCCGCATCTCGGTGGCCGAGCCGGTGGCGATGGCCGAGGGGGACGATCCGCGCGAGTGGAGCCATGTCCGCGTGGCCACCAAATATCCCAACATCACCCGGCGCCATTTCGAGGCGCGCGGCGTCCAGGCCGAATGCGTCAAGCTCAACGGGGCGATGGAGATCGCGCCGGTGCTGGGGCTGTCGAGCCGCATCGTCGACCTCGTCTCGACGGGCCGGACGCTCAAGGACAATGGCCTCGCCGAGGTGGAGAAGATCGCCGACATCTCGTCGCGGCTGATCGTCAACCGCGCCGCCTTCAAGACCCGCGCGGCCGAGATCGGGCCGCTGGTCGAAGGATTCCGTGCCGCCGTGGAGCGTCGCAATGCCGCTTAGGCTCGACAGCCGCGCGCCCGGGTTCGAGGACGCCTTCACCGCGCTCGTCGAAGGGCGGCGCGAAGCCGATGCCGATGTGTCGCGCGACGTTGCGGCCATCGTGTCCGACGTCCGCGCGCGGGGTGATGCGGCGCTGGCAGAGTATACGCAACGCTTCGACCGCCACGATCTCGACGCGACCGGCTGGCGGATCCCGGCATCGGCCTGCGAAGAAGCGCTGGCCGCGCTCGATCCGGATCTCCGCGCGGCACTCGAACTCGCCGCCGAGCGCATCCGCCTCTACCATGCGGCGCAGCGCCCGGCCGATTCGAGCCAGACCGACGAAAGCGGGGTGCGACTCGGTGCCCGCTGGAATGCCGTCGAAGCGGCCGGCCTCTATGTGCCGGGCGGGCGTGCCGCCTATCCCTCCTCGGTCCTGATGAACGCGCTGCCGGCCAAGGTGGCCGGCGTCGAACGGCTCGTGATGGTCACCCCCACGCCCGACGGCCATGTGAATTCGCTCGTCCTTGCCGCCGCGGCGCTGGCAGGGGTGGACGAGGTCTGGCGGATCGGCGGCGCCCAGGCGATAGCCGCGCTCGCTTATGGCACCGACCGCATCCGTCCGGTCGATGTCATCGTCGGTCCCGGCAATGCCTGGGTGGCCGAGGCCAAGCGGCAGCTTTACGGTGTCGTCGGCATCGACATGGTCGCGGGGCCATCGGAGATACTGGTCGTCGCCGATGCCGACAACGACCCCGAATGGATCGCTGCCGACCTGTTGAGTCAGGCCGAACATGACCCGACCAGCCAGTCGATCCTGCTGACCGACGACACGGCGTTCGCCGATGCGGTCGAAGCCGCCGTCGAGCGGCAGCTTGGCCAGCTGGCGACGCAGGCGACCGCCCGCACCAGCTGGGAAGCCAATGGCGCGATCGTCACCCTGGGGTCGCTCGACGAGGTGCCGGCGCTCAGTGACCGGCTCGCGCCCGAGCATCTCGAACTGGCTGTCGCGGACCCCCAGCGGCTGTTTGACCGCATTCGCCACGCCGGGTCGGTCTTCCTCGGCCGCCATACGCCGGAAGCGGTCGGCGATTATGTCGCGGGACCCAATCACGTCCTTCCCACTGGCCGCCGTGCGCGCTTCGCGTCGGGGCTGTCGGTGCTCGATTTCATGAAGCGCACCAGCTTCATTGCCCTCGACGCGTCGGCGATCGCCGCGATCGGCCCGGCGGCCGTCGCGCTCGCCTGTGCCGAGGGGCTCCCTGCCCACGCGGCTTCCGTTGCCGCGAGACTGGAAAACCGATGACCAACGCCAAGAATGAACGTTCCCGCTCGCGCAGCGCCGCGCGGCTTGCCGCCGCGCAGGCGCTGTACCAGCACGAGATGGAGGGGACCCCGATCGCCAGCCTCCTCGACGAATTTCACCAGCACCGGCTGGGGGCGACGATCGAGGACGTCCAATATGCCCATGCCGAGATCGCCTTCTTCGACGATCTGGTGAAGGGCGTCGACGGCCGTCGCGCCGAGATCGATGCCGCCATCGCCGACAAGCTGGCGAGCGGCTGGTCGCTCGAGCGGCTCGACCGCCCGATGCGGCAGATCCTCCGCGTCGGCGCCTATGAGCTGATCGCTAGGCCCGACGTTCCGACGGCGACCGTGATCAGCGAATATGTCGATGTCGCCGATGCCTTCTACGACAAGAAGGAAAAGGGCTTCGTCAACGGGGTTCTCGACGGGATCGCCAAGGCCGTGCGCGGGTGATCGTCGACACGACGATCCTGCACGACCCTCTTTTCTGGCTTCTCGGTATCCCCTCGGTGGTCCTGATGGGCCTCGGCAAGGGGGGCTTCATCGGGGTTGGCACGCTCGCCATCCCGCTGATGGCGCTCGTCGTGCCCCCGGTCCAGTCGGCGGCCATCCTGTTGCCGTTGCTGATCGTGCAGGACGCGGTCGGCGTCTGGGCCTTCCGGCACAGCTGGGATCGCCATGTGATGAAGGTGATGGTTCCCGGCGCGATCCTGGGTGTCCTGCTCGGCTATCTCTTCGCCGCCAGCCTGCGCGAGGACTGGATATTGCTCGCGCTCGGGCTGATCTCCATCCTGTTCGGCGTGCAACAGTTGTGGGCGGTGCGCGGTGGCCGACGGGCCCCGTCCCAGCGCCTTCCTGATGGGATCGGTGTCGCCTGCGGGGTGGCGGCGGGGCTGACCAGCCAGATCGCCCATGCTGGCGGGCCGCCCTATCAGCTCTATGTCTTTCCGCAGCGGCTCGAGCGGGACGTCCTCGTCGGCACGACCGCGATCTTCTTCGCGCTGATCAACTGGATCAAGGTACCGGCCTATGCCGCGCTCGGCCAGTTCACCGCCGTCAACCTGCTCGCGTCCGTCGCGCTGGTGCCGGTCGCGATCCTCTCCACTTTCGCGGGCGTGTGGCTGGTCCGCCGCGTCCATCCCGACCGTTTCTACAATCTGGTTTATGGCCTTACGATCCTGGTCGGCATAAAGCTGCTCTGGGACGCGCTGGCGCTGCTTCTCGCCCGATAGGCCGGCGCGCGTAGGGAAAGAAACGCTCTGTCGATGTCCGACGAACGCCGCATCATCGACGCGCTCCGCCCGTTCGCGGCCCATCCGGCGGCGCGCGGCCTGGCGGACGACGCGGCCGTCCTGCCGGCTCCTTTCGGCCGCGACCTCGTGCTGACCCACGATATGCTGGTCGAGGGCGTCCATTATCTTCCCACCGATCCGGCGGGCGATGTCGCCTGGAAGCTGCTGGCGGTCAATCTGTCCGATCTGGCCGCCAAGGGCGCCGAGCCGCTGGGCGTGCTGATGGGCTATGGCCTCACCGGAGCGGCCGACTGGGATACCGCCTTTGTCGAGGGGCTCGGCCGGGCGCTGGCGCATTTCGACGTCCCGCTTCTGGGCGGCGACACCGTCGCGCAGCCCGGCGGCTCGGCGCGGGTGCTCGGCCTGACCGCCATCGGGCAGGTGCCGCCTGGTGGCAGCCCCGACCGGCGTGGTGCCCGGGCGGGGGACCTGCTCTTCGCGACCGGCCCGATCGGCGACGCAGGCCTGGGGCTGCGCATCGCCCGGGGCGAGATGGAGGGACCGCGCCGGCTGCTGAAGGCCTATCGTCTGCCCATGCCGCGTCTCGCGGAGGGCCGGGCCCTGGCGCCGTTGGCCAGCGCCATGGCCGACATATCCGACGGGCTGCTGATCGACGCCGCCCGGATCGCTGCGGCGTCGGGCCTGGCGGTCGAGATCGACCTCGACGGCATTCCCTTGTCCGACGAGCTGCGTGGCTTCGGCGATGACCGGCAGGCCCGCCTGGCCGCGGCGACCGCCGGCGACGATTATCAGCTCCTCGCCGCCATCCCGCCCGAGCATCGCGCCGCTGCCGCAGCCTATGCGGTCGAGATCGGCCGCTTTTCGACGGGTGCCGGTTTGCACCTGCGCGACGCCGAAGGGTCCGTGCCGCTGCCCGCGCGTCTGGGTTTCGAACATCAGGCCGGCTGAACGCCCGCCGGCCATTTCTTGCCAAATATTACGAATGTCCTTTTCGCAATTGTCGGTCCGACAATTGCGTCAAGTAGATGCGCCATTTCGACATCAAAAAAGCTGTACTTGCGATGTGCCAACAAGGCAGACATACAAAGCAAGCCATGTGACGGACAAAAAAGGCCAGAAAAGCGCCATTCCGTCACTTTAGGGAGCGAAGGGAGTTAGGATGCCTATCAATGAAGTCGCGATCGGCTGCGGCCTGCTCGCCATATTGTACGGGATGTTCACGAGCCGGCAGGTTCTCGCCGCCTCCGCCGGTAACGAAAAGATGCAGGACATCGCGGCGGCAATTCAGGAAGGCGCGCAAGCCTATCTTGGGCGCCAGTACAGGACGATCGCCATCGTCGGCGTCATCGTTGCCGCACTGGTTTTCTATTTTCTCGGACAAGTTTCCGCGATCGGCTTCATTATCGGCGCGGTGCTTTCGGGTGTCGCGGGCTATGTCGGCATGAACATTTCGGTTCGTGCGAACGTCCGCACCGCCGAGGCCGCCCGCACCAGCCTGCAGAGCGGCCTTACCGTGGCGTTCCGCGCGGGCGCCGTGACCGGCTTGCTGGTGGCGGGCCTGGCTCTGCTCGCGATCGCTGTCTTCTACTGGTATCTGACCGGCCCGGGCGGGCTTGCCCCCAATGATCGCATCGTGATCGACGCGCTCGTGGCACTGGCCTTCGGCGCCTCGCTGATCTCGATCTTCGCGCGTCTCGGCGGCGGCATCTTCACCAAGGCCGCCGATGTCGGCGCCGACCTGGTCGGCAAGGTCGAGGCGGGCATTCCCGAGGACGATCCCCGCAACCCGGCGACGATCGCCGACAATGTGGGCGACAATGTCGGCGACTGCGCCGGCATGGCCGCCGACCTGTTCGAGACCTATGTCGTCACCGTCGGCGCCACCATGGTCCTTACCGCGCTGCTCGTCGCGGGCGATGCGGTGTGGATCGGCAAGCTGATGTCGCTGCCGCTGCTGATCGGTGGCGTCTGCATCATCACCTCGATCATCGGCACCTATATGGTGCGGCTCGGCTCCAGCCAGTCGATCATGGGCGCCCTGTACAAAGGCTTCTGGACGACCGCGATCCTCTCCATCCCCGCCATCTATTTCGCCACGGCGCAGGTGCTGGGCGATCTGGACGCGCCGATCGGCGTTGGCGCTACGAGTTTCCCCGTCATCAACCTGTTCTGGTCGGCGCTGGTCGGTCTGGCGGTGACCGGTCTGCTGGTGTGGATCACCGAATATTATACCGGGACCAACTATCGTCCGGTCCGCTCGATCGCCAAGGCATCCGAGACCGGCCACGGCACCAATGTGATCCAGGGTCTCGCGATCAGCCTGGAATCGACTGCGCTGCCCACGCTCGTCATCTGCGTCGGCATCATCGTCGCCTATCAGCTCGCCGGCCTGATCGGCATCGCCTTCGCGGCGACGTCGATGCTCGCGCTCGCCGGCATGGTCGTCGCGCTCGACGCTTATGGTCCGGTCACCGACAATGCCGGTGGCATCGCGGAAATGGCGGGTCTCGACGACAGCGTGCGGGTCAAGACCGACGCGCTCGATGCGGTCGGCAACACCACCAAGGCCGTCACCAAGGGCTATGCCATCGGTTCGGCGGGGCTTGCCGCGCTCGTGCTGTTCGGCGCCTACACCACCGACCTCACCCATTATTTCCCTGACCTCGATGTCAATTTCGGGCTCGGCAACCCCTATGTGATCGTGGGTCTGCTGCTGGGCGCGCTGCTGCCCTATATCTTCGGCGCATTCGGCATGACCGCCGTGGGCCGCGCCGCCGGTGCGGTCGTCGAGGAAGTCCGCGCCCAGTTCCGCGAAAATCCGGGCATCATGGCGGGCACCAGCCGGCCCAACTATGCCCGCACGGTCGACCTCGTCACCAAGGCTGCGATCAAGGAGATGATCGTACCGTCGCTCCTGCCGGTGCTGGCGCCGATCGTCGTCTATCTCGCCATCACCCAGGTGGCGGGTCAGGCGAACGGCTTCGCGGCGCTTGGCGCGCTGCTGCTCGGCGTCATCGTCTCGGGCCTGTTCGTGGCCATCTCGATGACCTCGGGCGGTGGCGCCTGGGACAATGCCAAGAAATATATCGAGGACGGCAATCATGGCGGCAAAGGCTCGGAAGCCCATAAGGCCGCCGTCACCGGCGACACCGTCGGCGATCCCTACAAGGACACCGCCGGCCCCGCCGTCAATCCGATGATCAAGATCACAAACATCGTGGCCCTGCTCCTGCTCGCGGCGATCGCGCACGCAGCCTGAGCTTCGGCCACCAACGAGGCCTAGCCAGCAGCTGGCCCGTCCGGAGATATCCGGGCGGGCCGTTTTTTGTCAGGTGGCCGGCGCCTGCTTGCGGATCAGATAGCGATAGACACCGATCAGGTTGATCACGAACAGGACGATATTCTGCGTCCCGATCCCCTCGGCGTCGGGTTTGAGGAAGCCCCAGGCGATCAGCGCCAGCGACGATGTGACGAAGATGACGAAGCCGAACCCCGTCCAGCGGCGCCCGAGATCGAGCGAGACGATGAGGGCTGCGATCGCCCCTGCCGCCGCGCCATAATATTGAAGTGCCGTCGTCAGCATATAGAAAGCTTTCTTTCGTCAGAGCGCTGGTCGGGTGATCAACCGCCCCCGGACGGTGCCGTTCCGTGGGCGGTGGGGGCTGCGGGGTTCTACGGATGCACGACAAGCCGATATTCTATGACGCGTCGGGGCGCAGGCGCCGCCGCTTCGCTGCGGCGGTCATCGCGTTCGTGCTGCTGCTCCTGCTCTCGGGGGCGGCCTTTCTCGGCTCGATCGCCAAGGTGACGCCACAGCCCCCGCTGCCCTTCGAACTCGAACGACCGCAAGCCGCCGCGCCGCACCCCGGCCTCGTCAAGGCCAGCGAGCGCAAGGTCCGACACATGTGGCGCGATTTCCGGCACCTGGTCGCCAATGGCGGCGTCCGATCGGTTCCGCCCACCTCCTACGCCTTTCACGCGCCGTGGGACGATGCGTCGACCGCCTCCCTCGCACGCCATGTCGAGGATATCGACTGGCTGATTCCCGGCTGGATTTCGATCACCGGCCCCGACCACAAGGTGACGAGTTTTCCCGATGCCCGGGGCAAGGCGATCATCAGCCGCGCCCATCATCGCCCCAAACTGATGCCGATGATCCAGAATGCGCTCGACGGCGGCTGGGACGGCCCTGGAATCGCCGCGCTGCTGCGTGACCCCAAGGCGCGCGCCTCGACGCTCGATCGGGTCGCGGCGCTGCTGCGCGAGAATCAGGCGAGCGGCGTCTTCTTCGATTTCGAGGAGCTGCCTGCCGACGCCCACCCCGCCTATCGCGCCTTTCTGGCCGAGGCGCACCGTCGTCTTCCCGGCATGCAGATCGCGATCGCCGTCCCGGTCGCTGATCCGGCCTGGGACCTCAGGGCCTATGCCCATGTGGCCGACAAGCTGTTCCTGATGGCCTATGACGAACATTCGCTGCCGGGCGAGCCGGGGCCGATCGCCAGCCGCGCCTGGTTCGCCGATTCGGTCGCGCGCGCTGTGCGCGGCGTGCCCTCGGACCATATCGTCGTCGCGCTCGGCTCCTATGCCTATGATTTCGAAAAGGGCGGCGACGTCATCGCCCACTCGGTCGAGGATGTCTGGCTCGCGGCGCACGACAGCGGGGTCGTACCGCGCTACGATCCGGTCAGTGGCAACAGCAGCTTCGCCTATGTGGAGCGCGGCAAGCGCCACGACATCTGGATCCTCGATGCAGCGGCGATGCACGGCCAGATGGCAACGCTGCGTACCATGGGGCTTAATGCCGTGGCGCTATGGCGGCTGGGGACCGAGGATCCGTCGATCTGGACGATGTTCGGCCATGGCCGCCACCTGCCCAAAGCCAGGGCAATCGAATCGATACCGGCCGGCACCAATGTCGATATCGAGGGCATCGGCGAGATTCTCCGGATCGGCGCGACCCCGGTCGAGGGGCACCGGATCGTGTCGACCGACCGGTCGGGCGCGATCACCGGCGTCCGCTTCGATCGCCTGCCGACACCCTATCAGATCCAGCGGACCGGCTATCGGCCCGGTCTCGTCGCGCTGACGTTCGACGACGGGCCCGACCCCGCCTGGACGCCGAAGATCCTCGACATACTGAAGGCCGAAAAGGCGCCGGCGACCTTCTTCATCGTCGGCGAGAATGCGCTGACCCAGCGACCGCTGCTCGAACGCCTGATCGCCGAAGGGCATGAGGTCGGCAGCCACACCTACACCCATCCGAACCTGGCTCAGGCGACCGCGACCGAGACCGGACTGGAACTCAACGCCACCCAGCGCCTCTTCCAGGCCTATACGGGCCGGTCGCTGCGCTTGTTTCGCGCGCCCTATTTCGGCGATGCCGAGCCGACCACCAGTGACGAGATCGTACCTGTCGAGGAAGCGCAGCGACGCGGTTATCTGTCGGTCGGTCTGCATGTCGATCCCGACGACTGGAAGCGGCCGGGCGTGGACGAGATCGTCCAGCGAACGCTGGACGGGGTCGAGGAAGCCGGACCGGAACGCTCTGCCAACATCGTCCTGCTGCACGACGCCGGCGGCGATCGCGAGCAGACGGTAGAAGCCTTGCCGCGTATCATCCAGGGACTGCGCGCGCGCGGCTATACCCTGGTCCCGGTGTCGGAGCTGGCCGGCCTGCCGCGCAGCGCGGCCAATCCGCCGATATCGAAAGGCGACCGCACGGCGGCCGAGATAGACCTCGCGCTGTTCAGCCTGCTCGGCTGGGCCGCCATCGCGCTCAAATGGATCTTCATCGTCGCGATCTCGCTGGGCATCGCCCGGGCGATCCTGTTGTCGGGTCTGGCGCTGGTCCAGGCCCGGCGCGAGGCGCGCACGGTCTTTCCGCCGATCGATCCCGAGCGCTTCGTTACTGTCCTGATCCCCGCCTTCAACGAGGAGCGGGTGATCGAGCGGTCGGTTCGCCGGGTGCTCGACAGCCGCGACGTCACCGTCGAGGTGATCGTCATCGACGACGGCTCGAAGGACCGCACCAGCGCGGTCGTGACCGAGGCCTTCGCGGGCGATCCGCGCGTGCGGCTGCTTACGCTCGAAAATGGGGGCAAGGCCCGCGCCCTCAACCGCGCGCTCGATCTCGTCCGCAGCGACATCGTGATCGCACTCGACGCCGATACGCAGTTCGAGTCGACGACGATCGCGCGGCTCGCCCGCTGGTTCGCCGACGAAAGCCTCGGCGCCGTCGCCGGCAATGCCAAGGTCGGCAACCGCGTGAACCTGATCACGCGCTGGCAGGCGCTCGAATATATCACCGCGCAGAATCTCGAGCGCCGCGCGCTTGCCCGACTGGACGCGATCACCGTCGTCCCCGGCGCGGTCGGTGCATGGCGGTTGTCCGCGATCCGGCATGTGGGCGGCTATCCGCCCGACACGCTGGCCGAGGACCAGGATCTCACCATCGCGATCCAGCGGGCCGGATGGGCGGTCCATTACGACCAATATGCGGTCGCCTGGACCGAGGCACCGGAAAGCGTCCGCGCGCTCGCCAAACAGCGCTTCCGCTGGGCCTATGGCACGCTGCAATGCCTGTGGAAGCACCGGGCGGCGATGCGGAGCGGGCAGCCGCGCGGGCTTGCCCGGATCGGGTTGCCGCAGGCGGTGCTGTTCCAGGTGCTGCTCGCCGCCATTTCGCCGATCATCGATCTCGCACTGCTCGCCAGCCTCGCCGCGACCTGGCTGGACGTCCAGGCCCATGGCTGGGCGCAGGCGAGCACCGACGTGCAGAAGATGCTCGGCTACTGGCTCGTCTTCACCCTTATCGACCTCCTGGCCGCCTTCATCGCCTTCGCCCTCGAGCGGCGCGAAAAATGGCGGCTGCTGTGGCTGCTGATCCCGCAGCGGATCGGCTATCGCCAGATCATGTATTATGTCGTGCTCAAGGCGCTCGCCCAGGCGCTGCGCGGGCCCCGCGTGGGGTGGGGCAAGCTGGAGCGTTCGGGCCGGGTCGCCGCCGGCAAAGAGTGAATCATGCCATTGGCAAGCGCTTCGCCGCGCGTCATGCTGCTGTCCGCGCGGAGCGGCCGAAATGGCGGCTTTCCGCCGGATGCAGGGAGGAGACCGCCATGGACACGTCGGAAACGCGCAAGCTTCGCGAGACGATCAACCTGCTCGGCCTGCGGGCGCAGGCAACCGTTGCAGGAATGGTCCAGCTTGCGATCGAGCTGCGCCGCGTGGGGGCACTCGACGAAGCGGCGATCGGACGGATCAAGGACGCCATCTGTGGCGACCTGATGCTGTCCTGCCCGATCAACGTCGACCGGCGCGAATATGAAGCGTCGCTGCGGCGCCGGCTGGACGCGCTCTTCGCAGGCCGCGAGACGGTCGGCGAACAGATGCCGCCATTGTCCGAGCCGACGGCCGATTGACGCTGTCCGGCCCACCCGCAGAGGGGCCGCTCTCGTCCGGGCGGGCGGTGCGTCGCGACGGGCCGCTGCTCGCGCTGCTCTGCGTCCTGGGGGCCGCGCTCCAGCTATACGGCTTTCACTGGGGCGTGATCACGCCCGATAGCGTGGTCCAATATGGGCAGGCGCTGACCGGCGTCTATGACGACTGGCACCCGCCGGTCACCGCCTGGGTCTGGCGGCAGCTGCTCCGGCTGGGGCAGGGGGGCGCTCCCTTCCTCGCCATGGACGTGCTCCTCTACTGGTCGGGCTTCGGGCTGGTCGCCCGGGGGCTTTTGCTCCGCAACGGGCGGGGGGCGGCGCTGACGCTGCTGGCGCTCGCGCTGCTGCCGATCGCCTTCGGACAGGTCGGGGCGATCCTCAAGGATCCCTTCATGGCCTGCCTGCTGCTGGCCGCCACGGCGCTCCTGATCCGCCGCGAATGGGGCGGGGCGAGCTGGCTTCGCCTGCCGGCCGTGCTGCTCATCCTGCTTGCGGGGGCCACCCGGTTCAACGCGCTGTTCGCAGCGCTGCCGCTGTTGCTGCTGGCGGTGCCGGGACAGTGGATCCGGCGCCCGCTCCACCTTGTAGCAGCCGCTACAGCGGCTGCGGCGCTGCTCGTCGGGGCCAACTGGACCCTGAACGAGGTGATGCTCCGGCCCGGCCACTCGCATCCGATCAACTCGCTGGTCAATTTCGACCTGGCCGGCATCGTCGCCCATGGCGGGCATAATGGCTGGCCGGGTCTCCCCGATGCCGAGGCAAATAGGCTCGTTGCACGCTGCTACACGCCGCGCCTCTTTGGCATGGCCGACGAGCAGCTCTGCGCGCGAACCGAGGAGCGCATCGCGACGCACGTCGCGACACGGGGGGAAAGTGCGATCAGCGTGTGGCTGCGTGCGCTGTGGCGCTCGCCCGGCGCCTGGGTCAGGCACCGGCTCGACCATCTCAACTGGAACTGGCGCTTTCTGGTGCCCGTCGTGCCCGACGACGCGGTCTACATCATGAGCCAGCCCAATGAACTGGGTCTCCATTTTGCGCCCAATGCGGTGACTCATGTCGTCGGCTGGACGGCGCGCGCGATGGCGTGGACGCCGCTCGGCCGTCCGGCGACCTGGATCGCGCTGGCGATCGGCCTGCTGATCGTCGCGCAGCAACTCCCCAGCAGGCGAATCCTGCTCGCGCTCGGCGGCTCGGCGCTTCTCTATGGCCTCGCTTATGCGGTGGTCAGCGTCGCGCCCGACCTGCGCTACAATCTCTGGACGCTGTTCACGGTGATGGTCGGCGGCGCGATCGCCTTTGCCGAACGGGCGCATATAGCGGGCGACCGGTGGAAGATGGCGCTGCTTCCTGCGATCCTCGTGATGAAGCTGGAGGTGATCGCGCTTCTCGTCGGTGCCATCGGCTGAACCAAGACCCTTGCCGCACCCGGCCGGGCTCGCCAAACAGGCATCATGCTCGACAGATTCTTCCGCAAGCGGGGCGAACCGCGCGATGTCGGCACCGATCCGGCGGCGGTCGCCGACGAGATCGTCTTCACCCCCGTCAATGCGATCGAGCAGGCGCTGGTCGCCGCCGTGATCGATGCCGGACAGCGGGCGGCGTTCAACCGGCTGCTGATCGACTCGACGCTCTATGCGGCCACCAACGAGCTTCCGGCGATGCGCGGCACGTTGCTGATCAATGCCGATGCGCTGATCCAGCTGCGGACCATCCCCGCACCCGACGGCACGCTGGTGCCCGCCATCTTCACCGCGCCCGAGCGTGTGGCCGAGCGCTTCGGGCGCATGGCCAGCTTCGTCGACATGCGGGTGGAGCGCCTGTTCGAACTCGTCTCGGCCGGCGGGGCCATCCTGAATCCGGGGCTGCCGATCAGCGTCCACTGGTCCCGCGACGACATCGCGGCGCTGCTCGGCCGCCCGGTCCATCACAGCGCGGTCGACGGGGTCCAGATCATCCTGGCGCCGCCCCGCGATGCGCCGCCCGCGCTGGTCAGCGACCTGCGGGCCACGCTCGCATCCGATGGTCGTACGGTGGGCGCCTGGCTCGCCCTGGCGCAATGGCCCGGCCGGAGCGAGCCGTCCTGGCTGCTCGACATCCGCAGCCATGCGAGCCGGGACGATGTGCGGCGCCTGCTTGAGCCCTGCTTCCGCCGGACCGATTTCGGGGGGCGGCGGCTGGAGCTGATTTTCGGCGATCCCGCCGCTGAGCCGGGCGTGGGACTAGCCCTGCTGCCGGCACCCCTCTGACTCCCCCCTAGCGCGGCATTGACTTCGCGGACGCGCCGTTCTCAATCGCGCCATGCGTTTCTTCTCCGACAATGCCGCCCGCGCCTGCCCCGAAGTCATGGCTGCGCTCGACCGCGCGAACAGGGCCGATACCGCTTATGACGGCGATGCCTTCAGCCAGCGGCTCGACGCGGCCTTCTCCGATCTGTTCGGGACCGAGGTCGCCGCGCTTTGGGTGTCGAGCGGCACGGCGGCGAACGGCCTCGCGCTTGCCGCGCTCGTCCAGTCGCACCAGTCGGTCCTGTGTCATGAGGAAGCCCATATCCAGGGCGACGAATGCGGGGCGCCGGAATTCTACACCGGCGGCGCCAAGCTGCTGCTGGCAAAGGGGGCGGGCGCCAAGCTGGATCCGGTGACGACCGCAGCGACGCTCGACGGCCTGCGCAAGGACGTCCACCAGGCGCAGCCCGCCGCGATCTCGATCACCAATGCAACCGAATATGGGCTCGTCTATCGGCCCGAGGAGGTCGCGGCGATCAGCGAGGTTGCGAAATTGCGAAATCTCGGTCTGCATATGGATGGCGCACGCTTCGCCAATGCCGTCGCGACGCTCGGCTGTGCGCCGTCCGACATCAGCTGGAAAGCCGGCGTCAACGCGCTCAGCTTCGGTTTCGTCAAAAATGGCGGCATGTTCGCCGAGGCGCTGATCTTCTTCGATCCGGCGCTAGCGGCTGCGACCCGCTATCGCCGCAAGCGCGCGGGCCATCTTCTGTCGAAGGGGCGTTTCGCTGCGGCCCAGATCCTGGCCATGCTCGACGGTGACGTCTGGCTGCGCAACGCGCGGGCGGCCAACGCCGCGGCCGCGCACATCGCCAATGCCGCGCAGGCCCGGCTGCTCCATCCGGTCGAGGCGAACGAGATCTTCGTGCGGCTCACGCCCGAAGAGGCGACCGCCCTGCGCGGACAGGGTTTCCAATTCTATGACTGGACGCCGGGCGTCGCACGGCTTGTGTGCAGCTGGGACCAGCCTGCCGACGAGGTGGAGGCGCTCGCGCGCGCCATTCGCGCGCTGTGACCGCAGCATCCGCGTCGCCGTGGCAGGGCGGCATGTCGCCGCGCGTCATCCTGATCTTCGCAATATTGGTGCTGATCTGGGGCTCGACCTGGACGGCGATCCGCTATCAGCTCGGCGTCGAGGCACCCGGCTGGTCGATCGCCTGGCGCTTCGTTGCCGCGTCGATCGCGATGGGCATCTATGCGCGGGTCGCGGGGGTGTCGCTGCGGCTCTCCCGACGCGACGTGCCGCTGCTCGCCGGTGTCGCGATGACGCAGTTCGTGCTCAACTTCCTGTTCGTCTACAATGCCGAGCGCTTCATCACCTCGGGTCTGGTCGCGATGATCTTCGCGCTCCTGATCGTGCCCAATGCCATTCTGGGGCGCATCTTCCTCAAACAGCGCGTCGGGCGCGCCTTTCTGGTTGGAACCATGCTGGCCGGGCTGGGCATGGTCCTGCTCTTCCAGCATGAGATTGCTCAGGCGGCGGGCGGCGGGTCGGCAGTCCTGCTGGGTATAGGCCTGTCGCTGTTCGGCATCCTGTCGGCCTCGGTCGGCAATCTCCTCCAAGCCAGCCAGCGTGCGAGTCATCTTCATGCGGCCCAGCTTCTCTTCTGGGCGATGGCGATCGGTGCGGTGGCGAACATGGTGATCGCGCTGCCCATGTCGGGGCTGCCGGTGATCGATCCGCGTCCCGAATATTGGCTGGCGACGCTCTGGCTCGCCTTTGTCGGCTCGGCGCTGACCTTTCCGCTCTACCTCCACGTCATGCGCGCGATCGGCCCGGCGCGGGCGGCCTATTCGAGCGTGCTGATCCCGATCGTGGCGATGCTCTTCTCGACCCTGCTCGAAGGCTATCGCTGGACCGGCACGGCGGTCGCCGGAGCGCTGTTGGCGGGCCTGGGCCTGGTCATCGCCCTGCGGGGCAAGGCAGCCCCGAAACGGGACTAGGCGCCTTCGGCCAGCAAAGCGGCGAGCCCTGCGCTGTAATCCGGGTAGCGCGGAACCCAGCCGAGCAGGCGCCGGGCCTTGCCGTTGGCAACCCGCCTGTTCTCCGCATAGAAGGCCCGCGCCATTGGCGAGAGGCCGGCCTGCTCGATCGGCAGCAGCGGGGGAGGGGCCATGCCCAGCAGGCGGCAGGCGGCCTCGATGACGCTGTTCTGGCTCGCGGGGCGGTCATCGGCGACATTGTAGGCGCCGGGCGGTCCGCGGTCGAAGCTGGCGATGACGGCACCGACGATGTCGTCGACATGGACGCGGCTGAAGACCTGGCCCGGCACGTCGACGCGGTGGGCCTGGCCGGCGCGGACCCGGTCGAGCGGCGATCGGCCCGGTCCGTAGATGCCGGGGAGGCGGAAGATGCGTGCTTGCGGATGCAGCGCCGCCCACTGCTGATCGGCTGCGGTACGAGCGGTCCGCCGGCCCCGACCGACCGGGGTGGATTCGTCGACCCAGGCGCCACCGGCATCGCCGTAAACGCCGGTCGAGGACAGATAGCCGATCCATGCCGCCCGCGCGCCGGCCAGCGCCTCGCCGTGCATGTTGAGCACCGGGTCGACATCACCCTCCGGCGGAACGGAGGAGAGGATGTGCGAGGCCCGGCGGATCGCCTCGCCAACGGCCTGTCGGTCCCGAAGCGCGGCGCGGCCGATGCGTTCGACCACGAAGCCGCAGCGCTGCGCCTCTGCGGCAATGCGCGAGGCGGTGTAGCCGGGGCCGAAGATAAGAAGCGTCGTCATGGCATCGATCTAGCGCGTCGCCCTGCGCTCGCCACCATTGTTTGTCGCCCACAGCGGGATTAGACCAACCGCATGCTCGACGCTCAATCCGCCGCCGCCGCCCCATCCGCCATCCGCCGCGAGGAGTATCGCCGGCCCGACTGGCTGGTGCCCGATGTCCACCTCGATTTCCGGCTGGATCCGGCGAAGACGCTTGTCACAGGCCGGCTCAGCGTCACGCGCAACGGCGAGCATGGCCGTCCGCTGCGCCTGAACGGCGACGGGCTCACCCCGCTCCAGCTTCTGATCGACGGAGAGCCGCAGGCCGACGCGTGGCGGATGGATGGGCCCGATCTGCTGATCGACCTTCCGGGAGACAGCCATGTCGTCGAGACTCAGGTCGAGATCGCGCCCGAAGCCAATTCGCAGCTGATGGGGCTCTATGCCTCGGGCGGCAATCTGTGCACCCAGTGCGAGCCCGAAGGCTTCCGCCGGATGATCTTCGCAGTCGACCGGCCCGATGTGCTCAGTCGCTATGTCGTGCGGCTCGAAGCCGATCGCGAGCGCTTTCCGGTGCTGCTGTCCAATGGCGACCTGACCGACAGCGGGTCCCTCGACGGCGGGCGTCATTACGCCGAATGGACCGATCCCTTCCCCAAGCCCAGCTATCTGTTCGCGCTGGTCGCGGCCAATCTCGCTGCGAACATTGACAGCTTCACGACGCGCAGCGGGCGTGAGGTCAAGCTTGCCATCTGGGTGGTCGAGAGCGACCTGCCCAAGACCGAGCATGCGATGCAGGCGCTCAAGGCGTCGATGGCCTGGGATGAAAAGGTCTATGGCCGCGAATATGATCTGGGTGAGTTCAACATCGTCGCCGTGTCCGATTTCAATTTCGGGGCGATGGAGAACAAGAGCCTCAACATCTTCAATTCGCGCTACATCCTCGCCGACCCGGAAACCGCGACCGACATCGATTATGATGGCGTGTCGGGGGTGGTCGCGCACGAATATTTCCACAACTGGTCGGGCAATCGCGTTACCTGCCGAGACTGGTTCCAGCTGTCGCTGAAGGAAGGCTTCACGGTCTTCCGCGACCAGTGCTTCACTGCGGACCAAGGGTCGGCGGCGGTCAAGCGGATTGAGGATGTGCGCCTGTTGCGCGCGGTGCAGTTTCCCGAGGATGCGGGGCCGCTCGCCCATCCGATCCGGCCGGAAAGCTATATCGAGATCTCGAACTTCTACACCGCGACGGTCTACAACAAGGGCGCCGAGATCATCCGGATGCTGCACACGATGCTGGGTCCGCAGAAGTTCCGGGCGGGTTCGGATCTCTATTTCTCGCGCCACGACGGCACCGCAGCCACCTGCGAGGATTTCGTGCTGGCGATGGAGGATGCTAGCGGAGCCGACCTGACGCAGTTCCGTCTCTGGTATTCGCAGGCCGGCACGCCGCGCGTGCGCGCCCGCCTGAGCCATGAGCCCGCCGGGGGGCGTGCTCTGTTGACGCTCGAGCAATCGGTCCCGCCGACGCCGGGCCAGCCCGACAAGCAGCCGATGCCGATCCCCCTGCGCATCGCGCTGTTCTGCGAGCGCTCGCAGCGCAAGTTCGAGGAGGAGCGGCTGGTCGTGCTCGACGGGGAGCGCCACGAAATATTGTTCGAGGGCATCGGCGAACGCCCGATCCTGTCGATCAATCGCGGCTTCTCCGCGCCGGTCGTGATCGAGTCCGACCGTTCCCCGGCCGACCTCGCCTTTCTCTCGGCACATGATGACGATCCCTTCGCCCGCTATGAGGCGATGCAGCAGTTGATGGTCGATACGCTGGTGTCGGCCGTCGCCACCGGAGAGGCGGACCATGGTCCGGTCGTCGACGCGGTGCGCAACACGCTGACCGATCCGTCGCTCGATGCGGCCTTCATCGGCGAGACCATGTTGCTGCCGTCCGAGTCCTTCATCGGCGACCAGATGCCGATGGTTGACCCCGAGGCGATCCACCAGGCGCGCGAGGCGCTGCGCCGTGCGCTGGGTCGCGAGCTGGAAGAGGCCTGGCGCGACGCCTATGCGCGCTCGCAGGCCGATCGTTTCGAGCTAACCCCCCAGGCCAAGGGCGCACGGCGCCTGCGCACGATCGCGCTCGGCTTCATCATGGCGAGCGGGGCGGAGGATGCGCCTGCGCTGGCGCTGGCGCAGTTCCGGGAGGCGACCAACATGACCGATCGCCAAGGCGCGTTCGGCGTGCTGGCGAACAGCATGGCGGCCGAGCGCGACATCGTCGTCGACGCCTTTTACGATCGCTTCCGCGGCAACGGCCTCGTCCTCGACAAATGGTTCTCGACCCAGGCTTTCTCGATCCGTCCCGACACGCTCGACCGGGTCGAGGCGCTGTCGCATCACCCCGACTTCACCCTGACCAACCCGAACCGGCTGCGGTCGCTGGTGGGGGCGATGGCGGGCAACCAGCTGATCTTCCACGAAGCCAGCGGGCGCGGTTATCGTTTCCTCGCCGACATGCTGCTCAAGGTCGACGCGCTCAATCCGCAGACCGCCGCGAAGCTCGTGCCCCCGCTCGGGCGCTGGCGCCGCTTCGACGAGGCGCGCGCCGCGCTGATGCGGGCCGAACTGCAGCGGCTGCTCGATTCGCCGGGCCTGTCGAAGGACATGTTCGAGCAGGTCTCTAAAAGCCTCGCCTGACGGCCACGGGGCGGCCCGGCCGCCCCGCACGGTTTCAGCTCTGTCGGACTTAGCTCTGCCGGACTCAGCTCTGGATGCCGCCGCGTGGCAGGAACCATCGCGCGATGATCAGGCCGGCGACAGACAGGCCGATGAAGTCGCTGAAGAACATGTAGATCCAGTAGCCATAGCCATAATGGTTGAACACCGGCTGGCCGATATCGATGTAGAGGGCGGCTGCCAGCGCGAAGCCGATCGCGATGCGCGCCCGGCTGATGAAGTCGGACACGCGTGCGCCCACCGCGCCGAGGGCGAGCGCCATCACGAACCCGGTGACGATGGCGAGGAGGAGGCCGGTGCCGAGCGACCCGGTGTCGACCACGGGAAAGCCGCCGCTGTTGAAGTGCACCGTGGCGATCGGCCCGCGCGCATAGAGCAGATCGCCCGCTGCAGTGCCCGTGGCGGGAATCAGATAGGTGCCGGTGCCGCTGGCAGTGAGCGTCTCGGCCATGGCCTGTTGCAGGGCTGCCGTCTGGGGCTCTTCCAGCCGGTTGAAGGCGAGCCGTGAGAGCGGTGTTCCCCAGAAGAGGAACCCGATCAGATAGAGCGCGACGCCGCCAAGCACGCCGCCGAACAAGGTTTTGGCCATTCCGGACCCTCCGCAGACTATGCCGTCACGCTATGGCAGCATGAGGATCGTGCAAGCCGAGAGTCGCCGGAGCGTTGTAATTGGCCCCCGGATGGTGGCGAAGGAGAGGCGAGATGCGGATCAGGATGCCGGGGTAGTCAGTTTCCGGATGAACCCGATCAGGCCCGTCTGGCGGTGGCGCTTGAGCCGCTCCGCCTCCAAAATGTGCTGAACCTCGCCGAAGCAGCGATCGATATCGTCGTTGAGCAGGACATAATCATAGCCGTCCCAGTGGCTCACCTCGGCGGCAGCACGCTGCATCCGGCCGGTGATGACCTCCTCGCTGTCTGTGCCGCGCGTGCGCAGGCGGTTCTCCAGCTCGGGCATCGATGGCGGCAGGATGAACACGCGCACAACATCCCCGCCACAGGTCTGGTAGAGTTGCTGGGCACCCTGCCAGTCGATGTCGAACAGCACGTCGAGGCCGGAGCTGAGCATCTCCTCGATCGGCCGGGCGGGGCTGCCATAGCGGTGGTTGAAGACATGCGCCCATTCGAGGAACTGGTGGTCGGCCACCATTTCGCGGAACTTCTCGAGATCAACGAAATGATAGTCGACGCCATCCACCTCGCCGGGGCGCATCGGTCGGGTCGTCGCCGAGACCGACATCTTCAGATTGGAATCGGATGCCAGCAGGCGTCGCGCGATCGTCGACTTGCCAGCCCCCGAGGGCGAGGAAAGGATGAACAGGACGCCGCGGCGCTTGAACGAACTATGAGCCATGGCGGCACTTGCCCCGCCATGGCCCGGCTCGTCAACGCCCGAATCGCCATCGACCCGGCGAATGCCCCGGGTCGATGGCGCGCGGTCGCGTCAGCTGCGCGGTGCGCCGGGCCGACCGGCCTTGCGCTTGTCGAACGCCTTCTTGGCGACATAGGCCCCGCCCAGCAGCAGTCCGAGCGGACCGGCACGCCGGATCGCGCCTGCTGCGACGGCCCCGATCACCGCGCCCTTGACGCCGCCGCGTCCGTCCCGCTTGTCGATCTTGCTGCCGATGAACGCGCCGAGAAGCTTGCCGAACATAGATGTCTCCTTGATCTGTCGGCGGGGAATCGCCCGACGGGTGGGGAAAGTTCCGGATGCAGGCCGAATCATCGGCCGACCATCGCTTCGGGCCGGACGATGCGATCGAAGCGCTCCGCATCGATCAGGCCGAGGGCGAGCCCTGCCTCCTTCAGCGTCATGCCGTGATGATGGGCGTGTTTGGCGATCTTCGCGGCATTGTCATAGCCGATCTCCGGCGCGAGCGCGGTCACCAGCATCAGCGACCGCCCGACGAGGTCGGAGATCCGCGTGCGGTCGGGCTCCAGGCCATCGAGTGTTCGTTCGGTGAAGCTCTGCATGCCCGTCGCCAGCAGCGAAATCGACCGCAGCACCCCTGCGCCGATCAGCGGCTTGAACACGTTGAGCTCGAGATGCCCCTGCAGGCCACCGATGGTGACCGCCTGATGATTGCCGATCACCTGCGCCGCGACCATCGTCAGCATCTCGCACTGGGTCGGATTGACCTTGCCCGGCATGATCGAGCTGCCCGGTTCGTTCTCGGGCAGGATGAGCTCGCCCAGGCCCGAGCGCGGGCCCGATCCCAGCAGGCGGATGTCGTTGGCGATCTTGGTGAGCGATACCGCCAGCGTCGCCAGCGCAGCCGACAGATGGACGAGTGCGTCGTTCGAGGCGAGCGCCTCGAACTTGTTGGGTGCGGTCACGAAGTCGAGGCCGGTCAGCGCCGCGATCCCCGCCGCCATGTCCTCGGCGAAGCCGGGCGCGGCGTTAAGGCCGGTGCCGACCGCGGTTCCGCCCTGTGCCAGCTTGACGATGCCGCCGTTGACGGCGCCCTCGATGCGGCGGCGGGCGGCGATGAGCTGCGCGGCATAGCCGGAGAATTCCTGGCCCAGCGTCAGCGGCGTCGCATCCTGCAAATGGGTTCGGCCGATCTTTACGATGTCTTCCCAGGCCTCGACCTTGGCGATCAGGGCGCTCTCCATCCGTTCGAGCGCGGGATAGAGGTCGCGATGGACGGCGATCGCCGCCGCGACATGCAGCGCCGTCGGAAAGCTGTCGTTCGACGACTGGCCCATGTTGACGTGATCGTTCGGATGGACCGGCGACTTGCCGCCGCGCGTGCCGGTCAGGATCTCGTTCGCCCGGCCGGCGATCACCTCGTTGACGTTCATATTGCTCTGGGTGCCGGAGCCGGTCTGCCAGATGACGAGCGGGAAATGCGCGTCGAGATGCCCGTCGATAACCTCGGCCGCGGCCCGGTCGATCGCGTCGGCCACGGCCGCGTCGAGGCCGTGTCGCCGGTTTATCCGCGCCGCCGCGCGCTTCACGATCGCCAGCGCATGGACGATGCCGATCGGCATGCGCTCTTCCGCGCCAAAGGGAAAATTTTCGATCGAGCGCTGGGTCTGCGCGCCCCAATAGGCGTGCCCGGGCACCGCGATGGGCCCGAAACTGTCGCTCTCGATACGGCTGTCGCTCGTCATCTCATTCTCCGGTGCCCCGGAGGAGATCTGGGGGCGGCACTCGGTATCGGCAATAGCCGCGAGGCCCGTCGCCTGCGGCCGGGTGCGACTATTTCTTGCGGGTGAAGTCGACCGAGACGACGTTGGAGCCGTCCTCGACCGGTTCGACGGGCGAATCATTGCCGGCCGAGCTATGCTCGGTGTCTTCCTCGGCGTCGTCGACCTGCGCCTGGAACTGCAGCGCGAAGTTGACCGCCGGATCGACGAACCCGGTGACCGCTGCGAACGGGATGATCAGCTTGGCCGGGACCTGGTTGAACGACAGGCCGACCTCGAATCCGTCGGGCTTTACCCGCAGTTCCCAGAAACGGTTCTGGATGACGATCGTCATCTCGTCCGGGAAGCGCTCGACCAGATGGCGAGGGATGTCGACGCCCGCACCTTGAGTCTTGAAGGTGATGTAGAAATGATGGTCGCCCGGCAGGCCGCCGGCCGCCTCGACCTCGCCCAGCACACGGCCCACGACGGCGCGCAGCGCCTCCTGGACGATCTCGTCATACGGAATCAGGCTGTCGGGCGCTTGGTCGCTCATGGCGCTTTGGTGGACGTGCGAAAGCGCCGGGTCAAGTCGTGCGTTGCAGCGCGGCGCAACCTCGCTATAGCGGCGCGCATTGCTGTGGAGCTTTTGCCACAGAGCAGAGGGATGGGCCATGCGGACCGCATCGATCGTGCGAAAGACCAGCGAAACCGACATTTCGGTCGAGCTGAACCTGGATGGGACCGGCACCTATGATGTGTCGACCGGCATCGGTTTCTTCGATCATATGCTCGAGCAGCTGTCGCGCCATTCGCTGATCGACCTCAAGGTGCGGATCGTCGGCGACCTCCACATCGACCAGCACCACACGACCGAGGATTGCGGCATCGCGATCGGCGAGGCGCTGGCCAAGGCGCTCGGCGACAAGAAGGGCATCACCCGCTACGGCCATGCCTATGCGCCGATGGACGAGACGCTGACCCGCGTCGCGCTCGACATTTCCGGGCGGCCCTATCTGGTGTGGAAGGTCGCGCTGGCCGGGCCGCGCCTGGGCGAATGGGACACCGAGCTGATCGAGCACTGGTTCCACAGCTTCGCCCAGGCGGCGGGGCTGACGCTGCATGTCGAGACGCTCTACGGGACCAACCAGCACCATATCGTCGAGAGCTGCTACAAGGGGCTGGCGCGCGCGCTGCGCACGGCGGTCGAGATCGATCCGCGCAAGGCCGATGCCATCCCGTCGACCAAGGGGATGCTCTGAGGTGCCGGAGACGATCGCGCTGATCGACTATGGTGCCGGCAATCTCCGTTCGGTCGACAATGCGCTGAAGGCCGCCGGTGGTGCGCCGACCGTGACCGCCGATCCCGATCTGATCGCGAAGGCCGACCGGATCGTGCTGCCCGGCGTCGGCGCCTTTGCGGCCTGCATGGCGGGGCTGTCGGCAGTTTCCGGCCTGATCGAGGCGATGGAGCAGGCAGTGCGCGGGCGTGGCGTACCCTTCCTGGGTGTCTGCGTGGGCATGCAGCTGCTCGCCGATGCCGGGCATGAACATGGCCGTACGCCGGGACTCGGCTGGATCGGCGGCGACGTGCGCCTGCTGACGCCTGGGCCGGCCTATAAGGTGCCGCATATGGGCTGGAACGACGTGCTGCCGGCCGGCGATCATCCGCTGATCGAGCGCGGCGAAGCTTATTATCTGCACAGCTATGCGTTCGACATCGCCGATCCGGCAGAGCGGCTCGCCACCACCGATCATGGTGGAGCGGTCACCGGCGCGGTCGGCCGCGCGAACATCGTCGGGGTCCAGTTCCATCCTGAGAAGAGCCAGGCTTACGGCCTGTCCTTCCTCGAGCGCTTCCTCGCATGGAAGCCATGATCGACCCGTTCATGATCCTCCCCGGTACGGGGAGGGGGACCATCCGCAGGATGGTGGAGGGGAGAGGGGGCTTAGACCCCTCCACCATGCTTCGCATGGTCCCCCTCCCCTTCAGGGAGGATTGAAGAATATGAGCATCATCGTCTTTCCCGCCATCGACCTGAAGGGCGGACAGGTCGTCCGCCTGGCCGAGGGCGACATGGACCGGGCGACCGTCTATGGCGACGATCCTGCCGCCCAGGCCCGCCGCTTCGCCGAGGCGGGAGCCGAATGGCTGCACGTCGTCGATCTCGACGGCGCCTTTGCCGGCCGTGCGGTCAATGCGGAAGCGGTCGAGGCGATCATCCGCGCCTTTCCGGGCAAGGTCGAGCTCGGCGGCGGCATCCGCGACCGTGCCGGGATCGATCGCTGGCTGGACCTGGGCGTCGAACGGGTCATCATCGGCACCGCCGCGCTGCAGAACCCGGATCTGGTGCGCGAAGCGGCGAAGGCGCTGCCCGGACGCATCGTCGTCGGCGTCGACGCGCGCGACGGCTTCGTCGCAACCCATGGCTGGGCAGAGGTATCGACCGTCAGCATCACAGATCTCGCCGACCGCTTCGCCGATGCGGGAGTCGCCTCGCTGCTCTTCACCGATGTCGGCCGCGACGGCCTGCTCAAGGGCTGCAATGTCGAGGCGACGGTCGCGCTCGCACGCCACGCCAGCATCCCGGTCATTGCGAGCGGCGGCGTGGCGAGCATCGCCGATATCGAGGCGCTGGTCCCCCATGCGGCGGACGGGATCGAGGGCGTGATCACGGGACGCGCGCTCTATGACGGGCGGCTCGACCTCGCCGAAGCGCTGCGGGTGGCGCGCGGATGACCGTTCGCGTCCGCGTCATACCCTGTCTCGACGTGGCCGGCGGCCGTGTGGTGAAGGGGGTCAACTTCGTCGATCTGGCGGATGCCGGCGACCCGGTCGAGCAGGCCCGCGTCTATGATGCGGCCGGCGCCGATGAACTGTGTTTCCTCGACATCACCGCCAGTCATGAGGGGCGCGGCACCATCCTCGACGTCGTCGCGCGCACGGCGGCGGTCTGCTTCATGCCGCTGACCGTCGGCGGCGGCGTGCGCAGCGCCGACGATGCCCGGGCGCTGCTGCTGGCCGGCGCCGACAAGGTCGCGGTCAATTCGGCGGCGGTGGCGCGGCCCGAACTGTGCGCCGACATGGCTGAACGTTTCGGCGCGCAATGCGTCGTCGGCGCGGTCGATGCGCGCAATGTCGGCCCCGGCAAATGGGAAATCTACACCCATGGCGGACGCAAGCCGACCGGCATCGATGCGGTGGAGCATGCGAAGCGCCTCGCCTCGCTGGGCGCTGGGGAAATTCTCCTGACGTCGATGGACCGCGACGGCACCCGCGACGGCTATGATCTCGCGCTGACCCGCGCGATCGCCGATGCCGTGCCGGTCCCGGTGATCGCCAGCGGCGGGGTCGGCAATCTCGACCATCTGGTCGAGGGCGTCACCAAGGGGGGGGCCAGTGCCGTGCTGGCCGCCTCGATCTTCCATTTCGGTCAGCATAGCGTGGCCGAAGCGCACGCGGCGCTGCGCGCGGCGGGACTTCCCGTCCGCGCCTAAGGCGTCGAGCGGCGGCCGGTCGAGACCGGCCGCACGGCTCATTTCATCAGGACGAGTTCCTCGGCCATCGACGGGTGCAGCGCGACGGTCTGGTCGAACTGCGCCTTGGTCAGGCCGGCGCGCACGGCAATCGCCGCCGCCTGCAGGATTTCGGGCGCATCGGGGCTGATCATGTGGACGCCCAGCACGACGTCGGTCTCGGGGTGGACGACCAGCTTGTAGAGCGACCGCTCGTTGCGTCCGGCGAGCACGTTGCGCATCGGCCGGAAATCCGAGGTGAAGATCTTGGCCGTGCCATGCTGCTCGCGCGCCTGGCGCTCGGTCAGGCCGACGCCGGCCATCGGCGGGCTGCTGAACACCGCATTTGGGATCATCTGATAATCGACGCGGTGCGGCTTGCCGCCGAACAGCGTGTCGGCAAAGGCCTGCCCCTCGCGGATCGCCACCGGCGTCAGCTGGACTCGATCGGTGACGTCGCCGACCGCATATATGGACGGCACGGTCGAGCGATTATCCTCGTCGACGACGATCGCGCCCTTCTCGTTCAGCTCGACGCCGACCGATTCGAGGCCCAGGCCGTCGGTCTTCGGCTTGCGGCCGATCGCGAACAGAAGCAGGTCGGTGTCGCAGCGCTCATGGTCCTTGAAATGCACGCAGAGCGACCCGTCCTCCGCCTTCTCGACCTTGTCGAAGGCGGCGTTGAAGACGAACTCGATGCCCTTCTGGGTCGAAATCTGGAGCAGGCGGTCGCGGATCTGCTCGTCATAGCCGCGCAAGATCTGGTCCGAGCGGTTGACCACCGTCACCTTGCTGCCGAGGCCGTGGAAGATGCCCGCGAACTCGTTGGCGATGTAGCCGGCACCGGCGATCACCACGCGCTTCGGCAGTTCGTCGATGTAGAACACCTCGTTCGAGGTGATGCCATGCTCCGCACCGGGCACGTCGGGGACGACCGGCCAGGCGCCCGTCGCGATCAGGATGAACTTCGCGCTGATCTTGCGCCCGCTTGCCAGCGTCACCTCGTTCGGCCCGCTGACGGTCGCGCGCTCGCGGAACAGCTCCACCTTGTTGTTGTCGAGCGTGTTCGCATAGAGGCCCTCGAGACGATCGACATCGGCGTTGACGTTGTCGCGCAGCGTCTTCCAGTCGAAGCGGGTTTCACCCAGCTCCCAGCCGAAGCGCGCGGCGTCGTGCAGATCCTCGGCGAAGTGCGAGCCATAGACGAGCATCTTCTTCGGCACGCAGCCGCGGATCACGCAGGTGCCACCAACGCGATGCTCCTCGGCCACGGCGACCCGGGCGCCGTGGGCGGCGGCCACGCGCGAGGCGCGCACCCCGCCGGAGCCGGCCCCGATCACGAACAGGTCATAGTCGAACTCGGCCATCGGCCAGTGATCCTTTCGAATGAGATGCCGCCGATATGGCGGCGGCCGGTCGATCGTGCAAACCGATCATGCAGATGACAGTGATCGAGTGGCTGATCGCTGGAGGAGGATGCTGGCCGTCAGCCCAGCGCGCGGGCGATCAACGCACGGGTCGACGGATCGAAGCGGTCGGTGCCCTCGGTCTCGATCGACTTGGCGATTTCCTTGCCTAGCTCCACGCCGAACTGGTCGAACGGGTTGATCCCGAGCAGCACGGCGTTGGCGAAGGTCCGATGCTCGTAAAAGGCCAGCAGCGCGCCGACGCGCGCGGGGTCGACCCGGTCGAGCAGGATCGTCGATGAGGGGCGGTCGCCCGGATAGGCGCGCGCCGGGTCGGCCTCGTTGGCGCGCCCGGCCATCAGCGCCGCGCCCTGGGCGAAGCAGTTGACCAGCAGCGTGCGATGATGAGCCTCGTCGAGGGCATGGTCGGGTTCGATCGCCGCGACGAACTCGACCGGTACGAGGCGGGTGCCCTGGTGGAGCAGCTGGAACACCGCATGCTGCGCATCGGTGCCGACACCGCCCCAGGTAATCGCGGCGGTCGGATGATCGACCGGCGTCCCGTCGGCCTTCACGCTCTTCCCATTCGACTCCATTTCGAGCTGCTGCAGATAGGAAGGCAGCAGCCGCAGCCGCTCGTCATAGGCGAAGGTCGCGCGGGTCTCGGCGCCGCGCACGACCGAATAATATTGATCTGCGAAGGCGGCGAGGAGGGGGGCGTTGCGCTCGGGCGGGGCCAGGCGGAAATGCCGGTCCATCGCCGCAGCGCCCTCAAGCAGCGTCTCGAATGCGTCCCAGCCCAGGCCGAGCGCTGCGGGAAAGCCGATCGACGACCACAGCGAATATCGGCCGCCGACGCTTTCGGCGAAGGGCAGGATGCGCGTCTCGTCCACGCCCCATTCGACCGCCTTGTCGGGAGCAGCGGTCAGCGCGATCACCCGCGAATAGGGATCCTCGACATTCTCTTCCTCCATCCAGGATAGCACGCTGCGGGCGTTGAGCATCGTCTCGGTGGTGGTGAAGGTCTTGGATGCGACGACCAGCAGGGTCGCCTGCGGATCGAAGCGGCGGAACACCTCGTCGAGCGCGGCGCCGTCGACGTTCGACACCACCGCGACATCATAGCGGTCGGCGTCGCGGCCGAGCGCATCCATCAACAGATCGGGACCGAGCGCCGAACCGCCGATGCCGACGTGCAGGATGTGGCGGACCGGCCCGAACAGTTCGGCTTCGATCGCGTCGATCAGACCGCGCATGCGCGCGTGGAGCTGGGCGGCGCGGGCGACGCTTTCGGGCGCGCCCTGGCCGCGCTCGGCGCTATGCTCGGCGGCACGCCCCTCGGTGACGTTGACCGGTTCTCCGGCAAACAGGGCATCGCGCTTGGCTACGAAGCCGCTCGCTTCCGCCAGCCGCGTGAAGCGCTCGACGAGATCGGCCGAGAGGTGCGTCTTGGAGAAGTCGAAGAGGATCCCACCCTCCTCGATCGTCATCCGACTGAGTCGGTCAGGCTCCGCTACGAAGAGCTCCGTCAGCGTCGGGACCGTCGTGGCTGCGACCTCCGCCCAGGCCGAGCGTGCATCCGTCATCTCGAATCTCCATATTGCGGTGCGGTAACCGACGCTTTCCTCAGGAAAACTACAAGGGGGTTACCAATTATTCACCATTTTCACCCAGCCTTTTCGCTGAAACGGCCCGGGATTGCCACCCGCAACCCGCCGCCGTGCCGCCAACCGGGAGCGATAGGGGTTACCGGACATGCAGGACGATATCTTGCGCCTGGCCTATGAGGTCTCGCGCATCACCGAGGACAAGGTCGACCGGATCGACCAGGTGATGAAGCAGACGGGCATGCTGGCGATCAATGCCCGGCTCGAAGCGGCGCGTGCCGGCGATGCAGGTCGGGCCTTCTCGGTCGTCGCCCAGGAACTGGGTACGGTCGCCAGCTCGATCTCCGCGATCGGCGGCGAGCTGCGCTCGGCGATCGCGTCCAACATCGCCTCGCTGCGCACCGTCGGCAGCAAGATGCTCGTCGATTTCAAGGGCACGCGTTACACCGATCTCGCGCGGTCCGCCGTCGAGATCGTCGATCGCAATCTCTACGAGCGTTCCTGCGACGTCCGCTGGTGGGCGACCGACAGTTCGGTGATCGACGTGCTCGAACGGCCGACATCGGCGAGCGTGGCCCATGCGACCGATCGTCTTGCCACGATCCTACGCTCCTACACCGTCTATCTCGACCTTTGGGTCGCCGATGCCCATGGCCGCGTAGTCGCGACGGGCCGGCCCGACCGCTACTCCCATGCGCTGGGCCTCGACGTGTCGGGCGAGCGCTGGTTCCGCGAGGCCATGGCGACGCATAGCGGCGAGGAATTCCGCGTCTGTGACATTGCGACCAATGCGATGCTCGGCGACGCCCAGGTGGCGACCTATTCCACCGCCGTACGCGCTGGCGGCACGACGCACGGGGCGCCATTGGGGGCGCTCGGAATCTTTTTCGACTGGGCACCGCAAGCCCGGGGCGTGCTCGACGGGATCGGGCTCTCGCCGGCGGAACGGGCCACGGCCCGGCTGATGCTGCTCGACGCGAGCCACCGCGTGATCGCCTCGTCGGACGGGAAGGGGCTGTGCTCGGAAATCTATCCGCTCGACACCGGGCGCAAGGAGAGCGGCTATTACCAGCGCGACGGCAAGCTGGTCGCCTTCGCGCTTACCCCCGGCTACGAAACCTATCGCGGCCTCGGCTGGCTCGGCTGCATCGAAAGCCGCTTTCTCGACGAATGAGGCGCCGGTACCTCTCGACGAAGCTATAACTGGCGGTAAGAGCTCCGGGGCGCTAAGCCGCAGCCATGCGTCCCCCTTCCAGATCCACGCCGGGCAAACCCCTCCCTGCGCCGCGTCGCGGCCGCCGCCAGGCGCGCACCGCCCAGTCGACGGCCTCCGCAAACCCGCATCCTGCGCGCGCCGGTGCGGCGCCCGGCCGTGAGCCGCAGCGCATCGCCAAGCTCCTCGCGCGGGCAGGCGTCGCTTCGCGCCGCGAGATCGAGCGGATGATCACCGATGGGCGCGTCGCGATCGACGGTGCCGTCATCGATACGCCGGCCACGCTGCTCCAGTCGCTGAAGGGGGTCACGGTCGACGGCAAGCCGGTGGCGCCGCCGGCCTATACGCGGCTGTTTCTCTACTATAAACCGCGCGGCCTGCTGACGACCGAACGCGATCCCAAGGGACGGCCGACGATCTACGACAAGCTGCCCGAAGGGCTGCCGCGGGTGATGCCGGTCGGTCGGCTCGACATGAACACCGAAGGCCTGCTGCTGCTCACGACCGACGGCGAGTTCAAGCGCCAGCTGGAACTGCCCTCGACCGGGGTCGAGCGCATCTACCGCGCACGCGCCTTCGGCAAGGTGACCCAGGAGCAGCTCGAAGCGCTCGCCGACGGGATCGAGATAGAAGGCGTTCGCTATGGCTCGATCGACGCCAATATAGAGCGGCGCACCGGCGCCAATGTCTGGATCGAGATGAAGCTGCGCGAGGGCAAGAATCGCGAAGTGCGGCGCGTGCTCGAATATCTGGGCCTCGAAGTCTCCCGCCTCATCCGTATCGCCTATGGCGCGTTCGAGCTCGGCGACCTTCAGCCGGGCGAGGTGGGCGAGATCGCCCAGCACCAGCTGGTCGCCTTCCGCCGGACGCTTAAGCCGGTAAAATCGTCGAAGCCCGGCGAAGGCGCGTGACGGAGGCGGCATGCGGATAATCGCCGGACGCTGGCGTGGCCGGGTGCTCGTGGCACCGCCGGGCGATGCGACGCGCCCCACCTCTGACCGCGCGCGCGAGGCGCTCTTCTCGATGCTGGTCAGCCGGCTCGGCACGCTCGAAGGCCTCAAGGTCGCCGACATCTGCGCGGGCACGGGCGCCCTGGGGCTCGAAGCTCTCTCGCGCGGGGCGGCGCACTGCACCTTCGTCGAACGCGATCGGGCAGCGATCGAGGCGTTGCGCCGTAATGTCGCAGCGCTCGGCGCCGAGGCCGATATCCGGCCGATCGCGGCGGAGAGCTTTGCCGGCGGGGCCTATGACCTCGTGCTGATGGACCCGCCCTATGGCACCGGTCTGGCGAACAAGGTGCTGCCGAAGGTCGGCTTTGCGCCGGGCGGCTGGGCCAGCGTCGAGACCGGACGGGACGAGCAGGTGGCGCCCGAGGGCTTCACCGTGGAGACCGAGCGCACCCACGGCAAGGCGCGGATCACGCTGCTGCGGTCTGCACTCTAGAGCGCGCGGCCATCGCCACGGCGGGCGCGGTCGAATCGAGCAGGGCGATGCCGTTGACGATCGCCAGCATCATCGCGGCGGCGTTGCGCGAGGCGACGCCGGCCGGGAAATGAACGCTGCGGACGATCCAGTCGGTCCAGCTTTCGGCGATTTCCTCCGCCGCCCCGGCATAGAGCGTTTCGCCGCGTGCCGCGCGTGCCGCAATCTCGAACCACAGGCCGACATAAGGCCGCGCATCGTCTTCGGCCATCAGCGTGACGGTGTGGCCGATCATTTGGTGCGGCGGGATGCGAATGCCGCGCGTCTTCTCCGCCAGCCAGTCGGCGAAGCGCCGCGACACGCAGGCGAGCACGTCCTGCATCAGCGCGGCCTTGGTCCCGAAATAGTAAAGCAGCATCCGGTCGCTGGTGCCCAGTTTCGCCGCCGCCGGCCGCAGCGCCAGCGCGTCCAGCCCGTCCGACAGAACGATGTCGGCAAGCGATTCGGTCAGCCGCTCCCGCTTGGCGGTGCGCGCGTCGATCATGGTCATGGCGAATCCCCCGATTCGCGGACTGGTGTAGCAGACGCTACGGCAACCGGCCACGCAGACGCTGCGACAGGCGGCCAATTTCTCCGTAATCTTCCTGATGGCGAGGGTGCCGCCGACCTGCGAACCCCGCCGCCGGACCGGGAGGAAGCCGTGGTGGGATTGAACAGGCCTATGATCGTCGTCATGGCCGCGCTGGCACCCCTGGCCGCGGCGGCGGCAGCAACCGGCGAAGGCGATGTCGGGCGCGGTCACGACCTTGCCCAGTCCCGGTGCGGCGCCTGCCACGCGGTGGAAGCAACGGGACGCAGCCCCCTCCGTAAGGCGCCCGCCTTCCGCACGCTCCACCGCCGCTATCCGGTCGAAAGCCTCGACGAAGCGCTGGCCGAAGGGATCGTCGCCGGACATCCCGACATGCCGTCCGATCCCTGGGAAGCGGGCGACATCGCCGATTTCATCGCCTATCTCGAATGGCTGGCGCCCTTCCGGTCCCAGCGCGACTGGAACGACCTGTCGTCGCCCAGAAACGAACAGGAAAAACGGTAGCGGAGTAAGTCAAAGCTCCGATCACTCTAATCAGAGTTTCCCATTTTCTTTCGTCCACCGCGATGCGTAGCTGTTGAGCCCTCAGACAACAGGAGGGGCTCTCCATGCTCAGATCCACTATCTCGTTCACCGCGCTGCTCGTCGCGGCGCTTTCGCCGGTCGTCGTGGCCGCCCCTGCGCGGGCCGAAGACAAGGTCATGACCAACAAGGATTGGTGGCCCAACAAGCTCGATCTGGCACCGCTGCGCCAGAACGATGCCGGCGCCAATCCCTATGGGGCCGACTTCAACTATGCCGCCGAGTTCGCGACGCTCGACCTGGCTGCGGTCAAGAAGGACATCGAGAAGGTCCTGACGACCTCGCAGCCCTGGTGGCCCGCCGACTATGGCAATTACGGGCCCTTCTTCATCCGCATGGCGTGGCACAGCGCCGGCACCTATCGCACCGCCGACGGTCGCGGCGGATCGGACGGCGGCGAGCAGCGCTTCGAGCCGCTCAACAGCTGGCCGGACAATGTCAGCCTCGACAAGGCCCGCCGCCTGGTGTGGCCGATCAAGCAGAAATATGGCCGCAAGCTCTCCTGGGGCGACCTGATGGTCCTCGCCGGCAATGTCGCGCTGGAGAATATGGGCTTCAAGACGGTCGGCTTCGCCGGCGGCCGCGTCGACGCCTGGGAGCCGGATCTGGTCTTCTGGGGACCCGAGACGAAGTTCCTCGCCGACAACCGTCGCGACGGCAAGGGCGGGCTCAAGGGGCCGCTCGCCGCGACCCAGATGGGCCTGATCTACGTCAATCCGGAAGGCCCGAACGGCAAGCCCGACCCGCTCGCCGCCGCGGCCGACATCCGCCTGGCCTTCGGCAATATGGCGATGTCCGACGAAGAGACGATCGCCCTGATCGCGGGCGGCCACACCTTCGGCAAGGCGCACGGCGCGCACAAGCCCGAGGAATGCGTCGGCGTCGATCCTTCGGCCGCTTCGACCGAGGCGCAGGGCTTCGGCTGGGCGAACAAGTGCGGCAAGGGCCATTCGGAAGATACGGTCAGCAGCGGCCTCGAGGGCGCCTGGTCGGCCAACCCGATCGCCTGGACCACACAGTATTTCGACAATCTGTTCGGCTTCGACTGGGTCCAGACGCGCAGCCCCGCAGGCGCGATCCAGTGGGTGCCCAAGGATCCGAACGCCGGCCAGCTGGTCCCCGACGCGCACATCGCCGACAAGCGTCACGCACCGATCATGTTCACGACCGACCTGGCGCTGAAGGAGGATCCCGGCTTCCGCAAGATCTCCGAGCGTTTCCACAAGGATCCGAACGAGTTCGCGCTCGCCTTCGCCCGCGCCTGGTTCAAGCTGACCCATCGCGACATGGGGCCGAGCGCGCGCTATCTCGGCCCGGACGCGCCTAAGGAAAGCTACTCCTGGCAGGATCCGCTGCCCAAGGCCGACTATGCGACGATCGACGCGGCCGATGTGGCCCTGCTCAAGGACCGGATCGCGGCGGCCGGCATCGGCGATCGCGAGCTGGTGAAGGCGGCCTGGGCTTCGGCCTCCACCTTCCGCGGCACCGACATGCGCGGCGGTGCCAATGGTGCGCGGGTCCGGCTCGCCCCGGCGAAGGACTGGGCGGCCAACGATCCGGCCGAACTGGCCAAGACGCTCGCGGCCCTCGGCAAGGTACAGCAGGACTTCAACCGCTCGGCCAAGGGCGGCAAGAAGGTCTCGATCGCCGACCTGATCATCCTGGGCGGCAACAGCGCGATCGAGCGCGCCGCGAAGAAGGCCGGCTACGACGTCACCGTCCCCTTCACCCCGGGCCGCGTCGACGCCAGCCAGGCGCAGACCGACGTGAAGTCCTATGACTATCTGAAGCCCAAGGCCGACGGCTTCCGCAACTACTACTCGGCGGACGCCGATCACGGCCCGGCCGAGATGCTCATCGACAAGGCGAGCACGCTCACGCTGACCGTGCCCGAGATGACCGTGCTGGTCGGCGGCCTACGGGCGCTTAACGCCAATGCCGGAGCGTCGACGGCGGGCGTGTTCACCGATCGTCCGGGAACGCTGAGCAACGACTTCTTCGTCAACCTGCTCGACATGTCGTACAAGTGGGCGAAGTCGGAGAAGACGCCGGGCCTCTACGAGGGTTCCGACCGCGCGACCGGCAAGCTGCGCTGGACCGCGACCCCGGTCGACCTCGCCTTCGGCTCCAACTCCGAGCTGCGCGCCGTGGCCGAGGTCTATGCCTCGGACGATGCCAAGGAGAAGTTCGTCCAGGACTTCGTCAAGGCCTGGACCAAGGTGACCAACCTCGACCGCTTCTGAGGCGCGGAAGAGCGGAAGACGGAAGGGGGGCGGTGCCGCAGGGCGCCGCCCTTTTTCGTTGCGCCGGACGGGCCGGTCACTTGCCTTCGCTCTGTGCCAGCAGCGCCAGCTGGGCGAGCGACGTTTCGAAGACATGGCTTCCGCTGTGGGTCAGTTGCATCCACGGGCACAGCCATATCTCCATCCCCGCATCCCGGACCCGGCGGCAGAAGGTGAAATCCTCTGAAATGAAGCCCTGGCCATAGGTTTTCATGCTCGCCCCCGGATCGGCCAGGAAGGCGCGGATGTCGTCATGGCTGGCGTCGGGCCGGCCATCGAGGAACAGCCGCAGTTCCTCGGCAATATTGCCCGCCTTGCTGTCGATCGCCGTGTCGAAATAGGCGAAAGGCCCCTCGGCCGTGCCCGCGCAGGCGAGGCCGGGATGCGCCTGCCGGAAGCGGTCGAACGTCGCGCGGCGGATCATCATGAAACCCGTGCCTGCCACTTTGGCCTGCACCGGGCGCGCGAGCGCGACGGGGACGTCGCTGTCGGGGTGGAACACGATCCGGCTCGCGACCTTGGCCAGAAGCGCGGGGTCCTCGTCCGCCACACCGGCCTTGGCGGCCTGGGCGACGATGTCCCACGCCATCTTCTTCTGCGGATAGGGCGCGGCGAGCACATCATGCCGGTCGCTGGAGTCGCCGGCTTGCAGCGCGAGCATCTGCAGGGCGTCCTCGGCCTCGAAGCCGATGTCCGCATCGATGAAGAGCAGATGGTCGCCATCGCTGCGCAGGAAGGTCTCGACGATCTCGTTGCGCGCCTTCATGACCAGCGCCTCGCCGCACAGAAAGTGAAAGCGCAGCCCTATCCCCAACTGCCCGCACAAGGCGGACAGCCGCGCGATCGAATAGGCGAACTCGACATGGCACTGCCCGCCATACATCGGCGTCCCGACGAAGAGGCTGCGGCCCTTGAGGCGTTGCAGAGTTGTGCCTTCCAACATGCTGTTTCCTCGCGACCCTAGATCCAGTCCTTCCCCAACGTCCTCCCCGGAACGGGGAGGGGGACCGCCAAAGGCGGTGGAGGGGAAGGCGCCGCGCCCCGCAGCGCGCCTCCAGCGGCCAGCACCAACCCCTCCCCCATCCTTCGGATGGTCCCCCTCCCCGTGCCGGGGAGGAACGGATGCGCCCGCTGCACAGACATCCTCATATCAAGGCCCTGCGCCGAACCGGCAGCGCTGCGAGCGTGCCTTATAGTCCGACGGCCTGGCGCAGCGCCTTGTTGATGCGGCTCTTCCCACCCGGGCCACCCCTCGCATTCCTCCCCGGGACGGGGAGGGGGACCGGCGGAGCCGGTGGAGGGGAGTCCGCCCTCAACTCCGTATGAATATCCCCGTGACCAGCGCTGCCCCTCCACCATCCTTCGGATGGTGCCGCTCCCCGTGCCGGGGAGGAATGGGAGGCGCTCGACCGCCTCTTATCCACCCATCCGCAGCACCACGATGAGGTTGTTCGCCGGCATCGCATGGACCGCCTCCATCCGCAGCCCGACGCCCTCGGCCAGCGCCACGACGTCCTCCAGCTGTCTTAGACCCCAGCGGCTGTCACGCATCTTAAGGCTCTCGTCGAACGCCAGATTGCTCGGCGCGGTCTCCACGCCCTGCTGGAGATAGGGACCGTAGAGGATCAGCGGGCCGCCCGGCGGCAGCAGCTTCGCGGCGCTCGCCATCAGGCCCACCGTCGCCTCCCAGGGCGAGATGTGGATCATGTTGATGCACAGGATCGCGTCGGCCCGTTCGACAGGCCAGCGGTCGGCCGAGGCGTCGAGCGTCAGCGGCGGGCGGAGGTTGGGGAGGCGGGCGGTTTCGGCCCAGCCGCGGATCGAGGCGATGGCGGCGGGGTCGGGGTCGCTCGGCTGCCAGGCGAGCTGCGGGAAGGCCCGGGCGAAGTGGATCGCATGTTCGCCGGTGCCGCTCGCGATCTCCAGCACCGTGCCGCGATCGGGCAGCACCATGCGCAGGATGTCGGCGATCGGCTCGCGGTTGCGTTCGGTGGCGGGGGCGTGGCGGCGGGCGTCGGTCATGCGACGCTTATAGCCGGACCGGGCTCTGTCGCCAGCGCGGCGGGCGGGGGCGGCGACCCGTAGGTTCGTGCCGCCCCCGCCCGGATCGTCACTCGGCCGCTTCGGGAAGCGCCGCGTCCTTCCACACCAGCACCGGCTTGCGCGCGGCCAGCGTCTCGTCGAGGCGGCGGCGCGGAGCGAAGGCGGGGGCCGCCTTGAGCGCCGGGTCGCCGGCCTTGGCGCGCTCGGCGACCGAGCGCAGCGCGCCGATGAACTGGTCGAGCGTCGCCTTGCCCTCGGTCTCGGTCGGCTCGATCAGCATCGCGCCATGGACGACCAGCGGGAAATACATCGTCATCGGGTGGAAGCCCTCGTCGATCAGGCCCTTGGCGATGTCGAGCGTTGTGAAGCCCTGTGCAAGGCCGTCGTCGCTGAACAGCGCCTCGTGCATGCACGGGCCGGCATGGCCGAAGGGCGCTTCGAGCAGGCCATCGAGGCTGCGCAGCACATAGTTCGCATTGAGCACCGCATCCTCGGCGACCTGCCGCAGGCCGTCGGCGCCATGGCTGAGGATATAGGTCAGCGCGCGGGTGAACATGCCCATCTGGCCGTGGAAGGCGGCCATGCGGCCGAAGCTGCCCGGATGGTCCTCATCGGCCGTCTCTTCCTCGACCAGGCGGAAGCCGCCATCGGCGAGCTTCGTCACGAACGGAAGAGGGGCATAGGGTGCAAGTGCCTCCGACAGGACAACCGGGCCCGAGCCGGGGCCGCCGCCGCCGTGCGGGGTCGAGAAGGTCTTGTGCAGGTTGATGTGCATCGCGTCGATGCCAAGGTCGCCGGGGCGCACCCGGCCGACGATCGCGTTGAAATTGGCGCCGTCGCAATAGACATAGCCGCCCGCCGCATGGACCGCGTCCGAGATGCGCTTCATGTCGCGCTCGAACAGGCCGCAGGTGTTGGGGTTGGTGATCATCACCCCCGCGACGTCGGGGCCGAGCCGGCCGGTCAGCGCGTCGAGATCGACGCGGCCGTCGGTGGTGGCCGGGATATTCTCGACGCGATAGCCGCAGAAGGCGGCGGTGGCGGGATTGGTGCCATGCGCCGATTCGGGCACGAGGATCACCGACCGGTCGCTGCCCTGCGCGTCATGCGCGGCGCGGATCGCCAGCAGGCCGCACAGCTCGCCATGCGCGCCGGCCTTGGGGCTCATCGCCACCGCCTGCATGCCGGTGAGCGTGACCAGCCAGTCCGACAGCTCGTGGATCACCGCCAGCGCGCCCTGCACCGTGTCGACGGGGGCGAGCGGGTGAACGTCGGCGAAGCCGGGCAGGCGGGCCATCTTCTCGTTCAGGCGCGGATTATGCTTCATCGTGCACGAACCCAGCGGGAACAGGCCCAGGTCGATGCCGTAATTCTGGCGGCTGAGGCGGGTATAGTGGCGCACCGCCTCGGGCTCGGGCAGGCCGGGCAGGCCGATCGCGCGGTTGCGCTCGAGCCCGCCGAGGCGGCTCTTGACGGCGGGCGCCTCGGGCAGGTCGACGCCCGAGCGGCCATAATCGTCGCGCTCGAAGATCAGTGCTTCCTCGAGCATCAGCGCGCGGTTGCCGGTGAAGCTGCGGGGGGCGGCGTCGGCCACGCTGCCGTCGGTCTCCGGGCGGGTCACCCGGCCTTCGCTGTTCATGCTCATGCCGCGATCTCCGCTTCGAGGGCCTGGGCCAGGGTTTCGACATCCTCCTCGCTCGCCGTCTCGGTCACCGCGACGACGAGGCCTCCGGCGAGGTCGGGCGCGTCGGGATAGAGCCGGCCGAGCGACACGCCGCCGAGAATGCCCTTGTCCGCCAGCGCGCGGACGACGGGGCGGGCCTCGACCGGCAGCTTGAGAGTGAACTCGTTGAAGAAGCTGTCGTTGAGCAGCTCGACCCCGGCGATGCGCGACAGGCGATCGGCGGCCGCGACCGCGCTGGCATGGTTGAGTGCTGCGAGCCTGCGCAGGCCGGTCTCGCCGAGCAGGGTCAGGTGGATCGAGAAGGCCAGCGCGCAGAGGCCCGCATTGGTGCAGATGTTCGAGGTCGCCTTTTCGCGGCGGATATGCTGCTCGCGGGTCGACAGGGTGAGCACGAAGCCGCGCTGACCCTCCGCGTCTTGGGTGACGCCGGCGAGACGGCCCGGCATCTGCCGGACATATTTCTCGTTGCAGGCGAACAAACCGACATAGGGGCCGCCGAAGTTGAGCCCGACGCCGAGCGACTGGCCCTCGCCGACGACGATGTCGGCGCCCATCTCGCCCGGCGAGCGGATCGCGCCGAGGGCGACCGGCTCGGTCACCACCGCGATCAGCAGCGCGCCCTTTTCGTGGCAGCGCGCGGCCAGTTCGGACAGGTCGGCGACATGGCCGAGGATGTTCGGATTCTGCACGACGACGCAGCTGGTATCGCCGTCGACGGCGGCCAGGACGCGCGCCATGTCGTCGCCGGGCGCGCCGGAGGTGAGCGTCGGCAGCGCGGTGTCCAGCTGGTCGCCGGTGAAGCGCGCCATGGTGCGCGCCAGCGAGACATAATGCGGGTGGAGGCCGGCCGACAGGATCGCCTTGCCGCGACGGGTCACGCGGCGGGCCATGGTGATCGCTTCCCAGCAGGCGGTCGAGCCGTCGTACATCGAGGCGTTGGCGACGTCGCAGCCATAGAGGCGCGCGACCTGCGTCTGGAACTCGAACAGCGCCTGCAGCGTGCCCTGTGCGATCTCGGGCTGATAGGGGGTGTAGCTGGTCAGGAACTCGCCGCGCTGGATCAGATGATCGACGCTGGCGGGAACATGATGGCGATAAGCGCCACAGCCGAGGAAGAAGGGCGCGTCGCCCGCGGTCAGGTTCTTGCGCGCGAGGCGGCTCATATGCCGTTCCACGGCCAGCTCGGACGCATGCATCGGCAGGCCCGCGATCGGACCCGCCAGACGTGCCTCGGCGGGGACGTCGACGAACAGGTCGTCGATCGAGGCGGCGCCGATCGTCGCCAGCATCGCGCTGCGGTCGGCATCAGTCAGGGGAAGATAACGCATCTCTGTCTCCAGGCGCGGGGCCGGTCTTCATCGTCGCGGAACGGCGGAGCGGCCGTTCAGGGCCGCTCCGCTATCGGTCAGAGGCTGTCGCAATAGGCCTTGTAGCCCTCTGCGTTCATCAGGCCTTCGAGCTCTGCGGCGTCGGCGAGGGTCAGCTTGAAGAACCAGCCATCGCCCTCGGGCGCGCTGTTGACGAGAGAGGGGTCACCTTCAAGCGCGCCATTGGCCTCGCTCACCGTGCCGGTGACCGGCGCGAACACGTCCGACGCGGCCTTGACCGATTCGACCACGGCCGCTTCGCCGCCCTTCGATACGGTGGTGCCGGGTGCCGGCAGCTCGACGAAGACGATGTCGCCCAGCTGCGCCTGCGCATAGTCGGTAATGCCGACGGTGGCGGTGCCGCCCTCGACGGAAATCCACTCATGGTCTTCGGTGTAATAGGTCGTCACGGGCTCAGCTCCCTTGGCGGACATAACGGTGTGGGACGAAAGGCATGGGGGCGACCACCGCGTCGAGCCGCTTGCCGCGGACCTCGATCTGCAGCGCGCGGTTGGTGTCGGCATGGCCGGCATCGACATAGCCCATCGCGATCGGCACCTGCAGCGAGGGCGAGAAGCCGCCCGAGGTGACCGTGCCGACCTTGACGCTGCCGTCGAAGATCTCGGCACCCTCGCGTGCCGGCTGGCGGCCGCTCAGGATCAGCCCGATGCGCTTGCGCGGCGCGCCCTCGGCGAGATGGCGGCAGACGGTCGTCGCACCGGGAAAGCCACCTTCGAGCCGGCGGCGCTTGGGCACCGCGAAGCCGAGGCCTGCCATCGCCGGATCGGTGTCGGTATCGAGGTCGTGGCCGTAGAGCGGGAGGCCGGCCTCGAGCCGCAGCGAATCGCGCGCGCCCAGACCGATCGGCTTCACTTCGGGCTGTGCGGCGAGCAGATTGGCGACCGCCTCGGCCGTCTCGCCGGGAATGGAAATCTCGAAGCCGTCCTCGCCGGTATAGCCCGAGCGGCTGATCCAAACCGGCGCGCCGGCCAGGGTGAAGGCCCCGCCGGACATGAAGGTCAGCGTCTCGACCCCAGGGCAGACCCGCGACAGCGCGTCGACCGCCTTCGGTCCCTGCAGCGCCAGCAGCGCATGTTCGTCGAGATGGTTGAGGACCAGCTCTTCGGGCAGGGTTTCGTGAAGATGGGCGATGTCGTCGGCCTTCATCGCGCCGTTGACGACCAGATAGAAGTCACCCGCGCGGCGGGTGACCATCAGATCGTCGAGAATGCCGCCCGCATCGTCGAGCAGCAGCGAATAGCGCATCCGGTCGGTGCCCAGATTGACGAAATCGCCGGGCATGACCGCTTCGAGCGCGGCGTCGACGCCGTCACCACCGACCAGCAGCTGGCCCATGTGCGACACGTCGAACAGACCGGCGGACTCGCGGGTCCACAGATGCTCGGCGATGATGCCCTCATATTGGATCGGCATCGAATAGCCGGCGAACGGGACCATCCTGGCGCCGCGGTCGCGATGCCAGCCGTCGAGCGGCAGGGTCTGGATGATGTCGGCGATGTCGTCTTCGTCGTTCACTCTGTTCTCCGTGACGGTCAATGACGGCCGGACGCACCGCGCCCGCCGGTCATTGCCCCCTCTGTCACGGAACCTGAGAGCTTTCGCCGGACCTGCGATGGTCCGGCTTACCCCTTCGGTGGGATGGCGCGGTTTCCCGCCCATCCGCTTTCCAGAGTGTCGATCCTTGCCACGCGGTCCTGTGACCTGAGAGATTCCGGGGCGGTTGCTCCTTCGGCGGCCGGGTCGAACCCGGCACTCTCCCGCATGGCCAGCACCGGTTGCCCGGCGACGACCTCGCCGCCTTGGCCCGGTGCCCGATTCAAGTCAACGCCCGAATGCGGCCTCGACGCAATTGGCTGTGGAGAAACAGCGGGCTACGGCCCGCCTGCCTCATCGCGCCGCGTTGTAGGCGAGCTGGCTTTCGCTGAGCTGGAAGCCGACCAGCAGCTCGAAATTGGCCTGGTTCACGGCTTCGCGAACGCTCGGCTCGTTCATCGGATCGAGCGCGGCGTCGGCATCGCCCGCCTTGCGCTTGCGGTTGATCTTTTCGAGCACTTCGGGCGGCAGCGTGGCCGCCGCGCGGTTCACCACGGCGGTGGCGGAGGCATGGGCCGATCCGCGCAGCTGCCCTGCCGGGAACTCGATCGTCACCGTGCCGAGCTGCTTGGCCTGGATCTCGGTGCCGGCGCGCAGCACCGTGGCGAAATAAGGCAGCGTCACCGTGCGGGCCGGGCCGGCGTTCGCGCGGCGCGCGAACACGTCGAAGTCGACCCGCAGCTGGACCTGCGCCGCACCGCGGCTGTCGGTGCAGGCGGATTTCAGATTGGCGATGGCGGCGCTCACGTCGATCGCCTCGACGCGGCGCTCGGCCGGCGGATCGAACAGCGTGATGTCGCCGGTATAGGTCGGGATCGCCGCCGCCGGGCAGGGCGAGCGCGCGATCTTGAAGCCGCCGCGCTCGTCGAATTCGGTGTCCGTCTTGCAGGCTGCGAGCGTCAGTGCGGCGAGGAGGATCGCGGAGGTCTTGGGGAATCGCACGGAGCAGGCATCCTTCACTTCGTCGGCCGAGGCGGATCGGGGGCGCCGCCCGGGTCGCGCATCCATAGAGCCAGTTCGGCGCAGGGGGAAGCGCTTTGCAAAGCGGCCGGCTCCGTCCGCCGCCCGCCACAGGCTTTTGGTCGGACCATGTCGAAGCGGCTTCCGCCCCGCCGCGCAATGGCCTATGCGCGAAACCATGACCGCATCGCCGCTGCCGCCGCTGAACCTGTTGATCGCCGCGCCGCGCGGCTTCTGCGCCGGGGTCGATCGTGCGATCCGCATCGTCGAGCTGACGCTCGAAAAATTCGGCCCGCCGGTCTATGTCCGGCACGAGATCGTCCACAACAAATATGTCGTCGGCGATCTGAAGGCCAAGGGCGCGATCTTCGTCGAGGATCTCGACGAGGTGCCCGATGGCGTGCCCGTGGTGTTTTCGGCGCATGGTGTGCCCAAGGCAGTCCCCGCCAAGGCGATCGAGCGCGGGCTCAACTTTCTCGACGCGACCTGCCCGCTGGTGTCCAAGGTGCACCGCCAGGCGGAGCGGCTGGTGCAAAGCGGGCATCATATCCTCTTCATCGGCCATCGCGGCCATCCCGAGGTCATCGGCACTTTCGGGCAGGTGCCCGAGGGCGTGATGACGCTGATCGAGACGGTGGAGGAGGCCGAGGCGGTCACGGTGCCCGAAGGCGCGCGGCTCGCCTTCCTCAGCCAGACGACGCTTTCTGTCGACGACACGGCGGACATCATCGCCGCGCTGCGACACCGTTTCCAGGAGATCGTGGCCCCCGGCAGCGACGACATCTGCTACGCTACCTCCAACCGGCAGGGCGCGGTCAAGGCGATGGCGGCGCGCTGCGACGCGATGCTGGTGATCGGGGCGCCGAACAGTTCCAACTCGCTCCGCCTCGTCGAAGTGGCCGAGCGCAGCGGGGTCAAGGCGCGGCTGATCCAGCGCGCGAACGAGATCGACTTCGCCTGGCTCGAAGGCGTCGCCACGCTGGGCATCACCGCCGGGGCCTCGGCGCCGGAAGTTCTCGTCCGCGAGGTCGTCGACCTGCTCGGCACGCGCTTCGCGGTCAGCGAGACCGAGGCCGAGACCGTGACCGAGGACATGCTGTTCAAGCTGCCGCGCGCGCTCGTAGCCTGAGGGAATATCGATCATGGCCGTCTACACGCAGGTCTCGACCGAGGCGATGAGCGACTTCCTGCGTCGGTACGACGTGGGCAGTCTGCTGTCGGCGAAGGGGATCGCCGAGGGTGTCGAGAACAGCAATTATCTGGTCGAGACGACCGGCGGGCGCTTCATCCTGACGCTGTACGAAAAGCGGGTCGATGCAGCCGACCTGCCGTTCTTCTGCGCGCTGACCGACCATCTCGCGTCGAAGGGGCTCAACATCCCCCGGATGCTGAGCGACCGGCGCGGCGAGCAGTTGCAGACGCTGGCCGGGCGGCCCGCCTGCCTGATCGAGTTTCTGCAGGGCGTCTCGGTCACCCATCCGACGCCGGCGCAGGCCTATGCCGCCGGTGGCGCGCTGGGCGACATGCACCGCGCGCTCGCCGATTTTCGCCTCGGTCGTCCCAACAGCCTCGACATTGTCGGCTGGCGCGGCCTGGCGGAGCGCTGCGAGGCCGATCTCGACCGCATTTCCCCCGGCCTGCGCGGTCGCGTGATGGCCGAGCTCGAATGGCTCGAAGCGAATTGGCCGCGCCATCTGCCGACCTCGGTGGTCCATGCCGACCTGTTTCCCGACAATGTGCTCATGCTCGGCGACGAGGTCAGCGGCGTCATCGATTTCTATTTTGCCTGCACCGACATCCGCGCCTGGGACGTCGCCGTGACGCACAGCGCCTGGTGCTTCGAAAGCGACGGCACCGGCTATCATGCCGATCTCGGCCGCTCGCTCATCGCAGGCTATGATCGCCGCTTCGGCCTGTCGACCGAGGAGCGCCTGGCTTTCCCGGTGCTCGCGCGCGGCTCCTGCCTCCGTTTCCTGCTGACGCGCGCCTGGGACTGGCTGAACACGCCGGCCGACGCGCTGGTCACGCGCAAGGATCCGATTGCCTTCCTGCGACGGCTCGACTTCTATGCCGAGGTCGATCCCGAAACGCTTCTTGCGTCGGCCTGAGCCACCGCGATGGACGAGCTTCCCTATGTCGAGATCGCGACCGATGGCGCGTGCAAGGGCAACCCCGGACCAGGCGGCTGGGGGGCGGTGCTGCGCTTCGGCGGGCGGGAGAAGGAGTTGTCGGGCGCGGAGAATCCGTCGACCAACAACCGTATGGAGCTGACCGCCGCGATCCGTGCGCTGCAGGCGCTCAACCGTCCCTGCCGGATCAAGCTTTCGACCGACAGCCGCTATGTCATGGACGGTCTGACCAAGTGGATCCACGGCTGGCGCCGCAACGGCTGGAAGACTGCGGACAAGAAGCCGGTCAAGAATGCCGAGCTGTGGCAGCAATTGCTCGACGCCTCGGCATCCCATCGGATCGAGTGGGTGTGGGTGAAGGGCCATGCCGGCCATCCGGACAACGAACGGGCCGACAAGCTGGCAAGCGACGCCGCGCTGGGGCTCTGACGGGGAACGAGCGCCGGATCGGCCGACGTCCCCTTCTCAGCCGAGGCTGGATTGCGGCTCCACGAGCACGCGGGCTGCCGGAGCGATCGCGGCCGGCGCCGATCCCATTTCCTGATCGAGCAGCACGGCCAGCGCCTTTGCCTGGTCGAACAGCTCGGCGACGACGGCGGGCTGGCATTCGTGCCTGCTGCACTGGCGGCCGATCGCCACCAGCAGTCGTGACAGGCTGAAATTCCCGAAGCTGTCGAGCATGGTGCGCAACGCATCCGCCTCGGACGCGGCGATCTCCCAGGCCTGGGCGCGAATCGCGGCGGCGATTCGCCGGGGGCGATCGCTCAGGTCCGCCAGCAGCGTTCGCATCAGCAGCGCCGCATCCTCATAGCCCGCGCGCTCGACCAGCAGATTGAGGCGCTCGCGGTCGAAGCGGTCCCCGCAGGATGCCCCGGCGGCGGGCCGGACCCGGCGCATGGTCCCGATCATCTCGAGCAACTGGCCCGAGACGATCGGCTTGGGCAGGAAGCTGTCGATACCCGCGTCGAAATAGATCCGGCGGCGTTCGGGGGCGGAATCGGCGCTGATCGCCAATATCGGCACATTCGCCGAGGGCGGATCGAGCGCGCGAATGGCGCGGGTGGCCTCGAGCCCGTCGAGCTCGGGCATCTGCATATCCATCAGGACCAGATCGAAGGGCTGCGTGGCAATCGCCGACAAGGCCTTGCGCCCATCCTCGACCGCCAGCACGTCATGACCCTCGCGCGTCAGCAGACCGGCCATCAGCCTGCGGTTGATCGGATTGTCCTCCGCCAGCAGGATGCGCATCGGTCCAGCGGTCTCATGCTCGGGGGAGAGCTGGAGGATGCCGTCGCTGCGCCGGAACGGGAGTTCTATCGAGAAGGTCGTTCCCTTGCCCGGTTCGCTCGATGCCGCGATCGAGCCGCCCATGGCCTCGGCCAGCTGCTGGCTGATCGCCAGACCCAGCCCGCTGCGACCGTGCAGGCGCAACCGGGCAGCATCGACCTGTTCGCCCCGTGCGAAGATCCGGCCGAGCACCTCCTGGTCGATTCCGTTGCCGCTGTCGCGGACGATCATCATCCACCAGTCGGTGTCTCCGTCCGATCGCGTCGGCGAAAGCGCGAGAGAGACCGTGCCCGACTCGGTATATTTGACCGCGTTACCGAGCAGGTTCGACAATATCTGCTGCAGCCGCGCCGGATCGCCCCGGACCGCGACCGGCTCACCCTCGAGGCCATGGCCCTCGATCGTCAGGCCTTTCGCCGCAGCGGCTCCGTTGAACAGGTCGGCCGTGGTCCGAACCAGCGCCCGCAGGTCGAAATTGATGCTTTCTATGACCACGCGCCCGGCGTCGACGCGGGTGAAGTCGAGCATCTCGTCGATGACGGCCATCACGCCGTCTGCGGCTTGTGCCAGGGCGGCGAGCTGGGAGGCGCGCTGCGCCTCGGACGGGCTGCGGCGCACGGCGTCGAGCGAGGACAGGAGCGACTGGATGGGGGCGCGCACCTCTCGCCGCAACAGCTCGAGCATCTCGGCCTTGCTGCGCTCGGTCGCGCGCACCTGGTCGCGCGCGGCGAGCAGGGCGCGCTCGGTCTCGACCTCTTGGGTGACGTCGCGCATGATCCCGATCATCTCGGTACCGCGATCGACCTGCCCTGCGACCTGGACGTGGATCGTCCGGCCGTCGGGCCGTATCCAGCGAAAACGGAAGGGAGCAAGGGCACCGGTGCGAATCGATTCCTGCATCGCAAGCGCGACCCGCTGCGCGTCGTCAGGATGATAATGGCTGCGAACCAGCTCGACCGTTGGCTGCGTTTCTGGGGCGAAGCCGAGGATGCGGTATATTTCCGGCGACCACAGGAACATGTTTCGCGAAGCGTCCGACCGCCAATGGCCCGCCCCCGCCAGCGATTCGGCGATGGTCAGCAGATGTACGGCCTCTGCTACGGTCTCCGGCGGAATGGGTCGTGCTCCTCAGGGGCCATCTGCCCCGGTCCTTCATAGATAGGCGAAAGCGATAAGGGAAAGGCGTGAATGCAAACTTTGGTTAATTCGTAAATGGCGTGTTGAGACGGCTCAGCCGTTCGGCCGCGTTGCGACGAAAAGCGCGCAGGATAGGAGGAGGAGCGCCACCAGCAGGTCGGCCCAGAGCGGCGGGGCGACCGTCAGGACCATGATCGCGAAGCCGCCGGCCATGCTGCCGATCGCGACGACCTTTGCCTTGAACGGAATCGCGCGATTCTCGCGCCAGCGGCGGATGGGGTCCCCGAACCAGCGGTGTTCGAGCAGCCAGCGCTCGAAGCGTGGGCTCGAATGGCTGAAGCAGGCTGCCGCGAGGATCAGGAAGATCGTCGTCGGCATCACCGGCAGCATCGCGCCGATGAAGCCGAGCGCGACCATCACCCAGCCCAGCAGGAACCAGCACCAGCGCTTTACCGAATCGCGCATTCGCCGATTACCCCCGCCGGGGCCGCGGGCCGATGCCGGCAGGCCGAAGAAAAGGGGGCATGGTCATGGTCCTCAACCGTCCCCTCGCAGCGACGGGACGATCATCGGATTCGCGACGGGCTTTTTCAAGGCCGCGTCGGAGATACCGTTCAGAGCGCGCCGTGGCAGTGCTTGTACTTCAGCCCCGATCCGCATGGGCAGGGGGAGTTGCGGCTGAGCGTCGCGGCCACGTCGGCGGGGATCTGGAAGTCGTCCCCTGCCAGCGCCGACAGCGCCTGTGGCAGGCGCGTGGTGACGAAGCCGTTTCCTGTGCCCGCGTCGCGATCGCGCGTATCGTCCTCGCCGGTCAGCGGGTCGATGTGGCTGGTGATGAAGTCGGGCATCGGCGGCAGCTCGGGCGGCGCCATCTCGAAGCGCGCCAGTGCCAGGATGCGGGTGACCTCTTCGCGGATCTCGACGAGCATACGCTCGAACAGCGCGAAGGCTTCCTGCTTATACTCGTTGATGGGCGTCTTCTGCGCATAGGCGCGCAGGTGGATCACCTGGCGCAGCGCGTCGAGCGTCGCCAGATGCTCCTTCCAGTGATGGTCGAGCGACTGGAGAAGGACATTCTTCTCCAGGCTGTGCCAATGCTCCTCGCCGATCGCCTCCTTCTTGGCGAGGATCACGGCTTCCGCCTCGGCCTGCACCTTCTCGAGCAGGATCTCGGGGTCGATGCCGTCCTGGGCCACCCATTCCTCGATCGGCGGCGATATGCCCAGCGTCGCTTCGATGCGCTCGCGGAGCGCTTCGACATTCCACTGCTCGGGATAGCTGTTCGGCGGGCAGCATTCCCCGACGATCGCATTGGCGGTCTCGACGCGCATGTCGGTCACGACGTCGTCGACCGTCTCGGCATCCATGATGTCCGCGCGCTGTTCGTAGATGACCTTGCGCTGGTCGTTCATCACGTCGTCATATTCGACGACCTGCTTGCGGATGTCGTAGTTGCGCGCCTCGACCTTCTTCTGCGCAGTCTCGATCGCCTTCGAAATCCACGGGCTGACGATCGCCTCGCCATCGGCGAGATTCTTGTTCATCATCCGCGCGAACATCGTCTGCGGACCGAAGATGCGCAGAAGATCGTCGTCGAGCGACAGGTAGAAGCGGCTGAGGCCCGGATCGCCCTGGCGGCCTGAGCGCCCGCGCAACTGGTTGTCGATGCGCCGGCTCTCATGCCGTTCGGTGCCCAGGACGAACAGACCGCCCGCCGCCAGCACACGCTCCTTCTCGGCGACGATCTCGCCACGGATGCGCTCGGCGACGGCGTCATATTCGGGTGTGCCCTCGACGAGCTCGGGATGCTCGTCGCGCATGCGGAATTCGAGGTTGCCGCCCAGCTGGATGTCGGTGCCGCGTCCGGCCATGTTGGTGGCGATGGTCACGGCGCCGAAGCGGCCGGCCTGTGCCACGATGGGCGCTTCCTGCTCGTGGTAGCGCGCGTTGAGCACATTGTGCGGCACGCCTTCGCGGGTCAGGAACTCGGACAGCAGCTCCGACTTCTCGATCGACACGGTGCCGACGAGAACGGGCTGCCCATGTTCCTTCGCCTCGCGGATCGCCTTGGTGATCGCGGCGAACTTGTCCTGCATGTTCTTGTAGAATTCGTCGTCCTGGTCGATCCGCTTGACCGGCAGGTTGGTCGGGATGGTGACGACGTTCATCTTGTAGATCTGGTAGAATTCGTGGGCCTCGGTGGCCGCCGTGCCCGTCATGCCGCCCAGCTTGGGGTACATGCGGAAATAATTCTGGAAGGTGATCGAGGCGAGCGTCTGGTTCTCGGGCTTGATCTCGACGCCTTCCTTGGCCTCCACCGCCTGGTGCAGGCCGTCGGACCAGCGGCGTCCGTCCATCATGCGGCCGGTGAACTCGTCGATGATGACGATTTCGCCGTCCTTGACGATATAGTCGATGTCCGCGCGGAAGGCGATGTTGGCACGCAGCGCCTGATTCAGGTGATGCACCACCTGCGTGTTCTCGAACGCGTAGAGATTGCCGCCCTCGAGGAGTCCGGCGGTTTCCAGCAGCCGCTCGATCCGCTCGGTGCCGTCCTCGGTCAGCACGACCGAACGCTGCTTCTCGTCGAACTCGTAATCCTCGGGGGTGACCTGCTTCACGATCGCGTCGACCGCCAGGTAGAGCTCGGTCTTGTCCTCGGTCGGGCCCGAAATGATCAACGGGGTGCGCGCCTCGTCGATCAGCACCGAGTCGACTTCGTCGACGACCGCATAGTTGAACGGCCGGTGCACCATCATCGCCCGGTCGTACTTCATGTTGTCGCGCAGATAGTCGAAGCCGAACTCGTTGTTCGTGCCGTAGGTGATGTCGCACGCATAAGCGTCGCGGCGCTCGGGATCGCTCAGATTGGGAACGATCACGCCGACCGTCAGGCCCAGGAAGCGATAGACCCGACCCATCCAGCCGGCGTCGCGGCTGGCGAGATAGTCGTTGACCGTGACGACGTGGACGCCCTTGCCCGGCAGCGCGTTGAGATAGGTCGCGAGGGTTGCGACCAGCGTCTTGCCCTCGCCGGTCCGCATCTCGGCGATCTCGCCGCGATGGAGGACGATGCCGCCGATCATCTGCACGTCATAATGCCGCTGTCCGAGCACGCGCCGTGCCGCTTCGCGCACCGTGGCGAACGCCTCGGGCAGCAGCGAATCGAGCGTCTCGCCGGCGTCGAGGCGCTGGCGGAACTTGACGGTCTGCGCCGCCAGCTCCTCGTCGTTCATGGCCTGGAGAGTCGGTTCGAACGAGGCGATGCGCTGGACGATCGGGCGCAGCGACTTCACATAGCGGTCGTTCGACGACCCGAAGATGGCTTTGGCGAGGCCGCCGAGCATGGGCATTCCTTGATACAGGGACATGCGCGCGGCCGTGGGACCGGCGCACAAATGATCAGGGTGCAGATAGGTTCCGTTCCCTGATACGTCAATTCGCAGGCCCAACGGCGCTCGGCGAAACTCGTTCCGCCCGCAATCGATAAATCGACGTCGCGCGCGAAGAATTGCGCGGAGCGATATTTGAAACGCCATCGGCGCCTCCTATAGCGCCCCCGACCCATATGGAGTTGCGCCATGGACCGTTCCCCGCTCGCCCCCGCCGCCTTCCCGGATCTGCCGCCCGTCGCGGGCGTCCGCGTCGCCGTGGCGCGCGCCGGATATAAGGCATGGGACCGCGCCGACCTGACCTTTGCGCTGTTCGACGAGGGCACCGCCGTGGCGGGCGTGACCACGCAAAGCAAATGCCCTTCGCCCGAAGTCGAATGGTGCCGCGCCGCGCTTCCGCTCGGCCGCGCACGCGCGCTCGTCGTCAACGCCGGAAACTCCAACGCCTTCACCGGCAACCGCGGTCGCGCCGCGGTCGAGGCGATCACCGCGCGCGTCGCCGGGGCGCTCGGCTGCCAGCCGTCGGACGTCTTCGTCGCCTCGACCGGGGTGATCGGTGTGCCGTTGCCGATCGACAAGGCCGAGGCCGGGATCGACGCGGTGCTGCGCGCGCCCGAGGCGGGCTGGGAACAGGCCGCAGCAACGATCATGACGACCGATACCTTTGCCAAGGGCGCGCGTGCGTCGGCGATCGTCGGCGGTGCGCGGGTCGAACTGGTCGGCATCATCAAGGGCTCGGGGATGATCGCCCCCGACATGGCGACGATGCTCGGCTTCGTCTTCACCGACGCGGCGATCGAGCCGGCGTTGCTCCAGGCGATGCTCGACCGCGCCAATCGGCGCAGCTTCTCCTGCATCACCGTCGATGGTGACACCTCTACCAGCGACACCGTGCTGGCCTTCGCGACCGGCAAGGCGGGCAATGCGCCGCTGGCCTCGATGGACGATGCCGGCGCCGACGCTTTCGAAGCTGCGCTCGCAGAGATCTGCCTCGATCTGGCGCAGCAGGTGGTTCGCGATGGCGAAGGCGCGTCGAAGTTCATCGAGATTCGCGTCGAGGGCGCGGTCGACGACGAGAGCGCGCACCGAATCGGCATGTCGATCGCCAATTCGCCGCTGGTGAAGACCGCTATCGCGGGCGAGGACGCCAATTGGGGCCGCGTCGTCATGGCGGTCGGCAAGGCGGGCGAGCCGGCCGAGCGCGACAAATTGTCGATCCGCTTCGGCGCGACCCAGGTCGCGACCGGCGGCCTCGCGGTCGAGGGCTATGACGAGGCGCCCGTCGCGGCGCATCTCAAGGGTCAGGACATCGAGATCGGGGTCGATATCGGCCTTGGCAACGGGCGGGCGACGCTGTGGACCTGCGACCTGACGCATGGCTATATCTCGATCAACGCCGACTATCGGAGCTGAGACCATGGCGATGATCCTCTGGGGCCGGCTCAACTCGCACAATGTGAAGAAGGTGGCGTGGCTCGCGATCGAGGCCGGCATCGACCATGAACGGCGCGACATCGGCGGCGCCTTCGGCTTCACCGAAGCCTATCTTGCGCTCAACCCCAACCGGTTGATCCCGACGATCGAGGATGATGGCTTCGTCCTGTGGGAGTCGAACGCGATCCTGCGCTATCTCGCCGCGCGCTACGCCCCCGCGCTGTGGCCGGCCGACCCGCAGGCGCGCGCGCTGGGCGACCGGTGGATGGACTGGCAGTTCGGCTTTGCCGATGCGCAGCGCGATGCCTTCCTGAGTCTGATCCGCCGCTCGCCGGCCGAACGCGATCAGGCGGCGATCGAGCGTTCTGCGGTCGAGACCGGAAAGCTCATGGCGATCCTCGATGCGGAGCTGGCGCGGCGGCCCTGGCTGTCGGGCGACGAATTCGGCATCGGCGACATTCCGATGGGGGTCTATGTGCACAGCTGGTTCAGCCTGCCGATCGACCGGCCCGATCGTCCGCATGTCGCGGCTTGGTATGAGCGGCTGAAGGTCCGCCCGGGCTATGCCGAAACCGTCATGATCCCGCTGACCTGATGCACGCGCTCTACCAGCCTGTCCTCGACCTGATGCGGACGGTCGCGTCCGACATCATGATGCCGCGTTTCCGCAGTCTCACGGCCGACCAGTTTTCGGAAAAGACGCCCGGCGATTATGTCACGATCGTCGACCGCGAGTCCGAGGCTTTTCTGGGTGAGGCGCTGGCCCGGCTTCTGCCCGAGGCGCGCATCGTCGGCGAGGAGGCCGCCGCGCTCGATCCCGGGGTGGTCGACCGGATCGGACAGGGCGTCGCCTGGATCATAGATCCGCTCGACGGCACCAACAATTTCACCGAGGGCCGTAGCCCCTTCGCGATCATGATAGGGCTAACGGTCGACGGCGCGCGCGAGGCGGGCTGGATCCTCGATCCGGTCAGCGGCCGGATCTGCCATGCGGCGCGGCGTAGCGGTTGCTACATCGATGGCGAAAAGGTGGTTTCGCGCCGTTCGGAAGGGGCTTTGCCCAAAGCGGCGATCGCGACCTATTTCATGCCCGAGGAGCGGCAGGCCGAGGTGCGTCGGCGGGCCGAGGGGCGGCTGGAGATCGTCGACATTCCGCGCTGCGCGGGGGAGCAATATCCGCGGCTGATCCTCGGCCAGAACGACATCGCCCTCTATGAGCGCACGCATCCCTGGGACCATGCGGCGGGCGCGCTGATGCTGGAGGAAGCGGGTGGCCGGATCGCGCGCAACGATGGCGCGGACTATCGGCTCGATGTTGCGGGGAAGGGGGCGATCGCCGCGAGCACGCCGGATCTGTGGGATATCGCCAAGACGGTGCTGTTCGACTGAGCGGCGACGGGCTTGCGCCCGCCGCCGGTCAGGCCGGGATCAGAGTTCGCCTTCGAGCCAGCCCTTGAGCGCGCTCTTCGGGGCGGCGCCGACCTTGGTCGCGGCCGGCTGGCCGTTCTTGAACAGAATCATCGTCGGGATGCCACGGACACCATACTGGCTGGGGGCGTCGGGATTGTCGTCGATGTTGATCTTGGCGATGGTGACCTTGTCGGCCAGCTCGTCCGCAATCTCCTCGAGGGCCGGGCCGATCATCTTGCACGGGCCGCACCACTCCGCCCAGAAGTCGACCAGCACCGGCTTGTCGGCCTGAAGCACGTCGCTCTGGAACGAGGAATCGCTGATCGCTTTGGTAGGCATCGGGGGGAAAACTCCTTGTCTCTTCGGCAGCAGATGTAAGCTGCGCTCGCGACAGTCTCAACGGCCTTGGGCGTGGTTTTGCTCCTCCGCCCTAAAGCCGGGCTTGTGCGCCTCGAGCAGCGCCTCGGGCACGGACAGCAAGATCGGGCCTGCCGTATAGAGCAGACCGACTTCGATCACCCGGTCCGGGAAGATGGTGCGAAGCGCCGCCGCATAGGCCGCCATCTGCCGGACATGGTGGATCGGCGCGTCCTCGACCCGTTCGGGCACCCGGCGGCCGGTCTTGAAGTCCACGACCAGAATCCGGTCGGGCTCGATCAGAAGCCGGTCGACGGTGCCCGCGACCACGATTCCGTCCACCACCGCGGCAACCGGCGCCTCGGCCAGTGCATCCGTACCGAACAGCGTGGAGAAGCGGGGGTCGTCGATGACGCGGCAGGCATCCTCCGCGAGCATCCGGGCCGTCTGTTCGTCCTCGATTCCGGCCGAGCCGGTCAGCCAGCCCGTCGCCGCGACCATGCGCCGTTCGGGCGCCACCGTCGGCAGCCGTTCGAACAGCGCGTGCAGCAGCGTGCCACGCCGCGCTGCCGCGCGCATCGCCTCGGAGGGCGGCGGATCGGGCACGTCGTCGATACCCAGCGACGAGGGGGCAAGCGGGCGGGGCGGGCGCGCCTCGACGGGGGCCGGGCGGTGCAGCCATTCGGGGCGTGCAAGCCGCGGCCGTTCGCGCCTGGGTTGCGTCGCACTGCGGCTTGCCCGCCTGTCGGGGGGCGAAAGCCCGAGAAAATGCCGTGCCTCGCCCCACAGATCGTCGGCCACGGGCTCGCAGCCCAGTCCGTCCATCGCGCGATGCACCGCATGGTACCAGCTCGCTTCGGGTGGGACGCCCCGCGCGCGGGGGCCCAGCGCGCCGCCGATCACCAGATGCTCGCGCGCCCGGGTCAGCGCGACATAGAGCAGCCGCCAATGCTCCTGCCGTTCGCGCCGCGCCAGCGCCTCGGCATCGGCGGCAATCTCCTCTACCAGCTCGTCCTTGCGGGGCCGGGGTATGGGTACGCCCGCGCTCTCGCCCCCCATCTGCCAGCGCAGGCTGCCGACCGGGGTCGCATCGGGATTGCCGGTCGCATCGGCCAGAATGACGATCGGCGCTTCCAGGCCCTTCGATCCGTGTACCGTCATCACGCGCACCGCATCGGCGGGGGCGGAGGGGTCGCGCGTGATCTCCACCTCGCCGCGATCGAACCAGTCGAGGAAACGCTGGAGCGAAGCGGTGGCCGTCCCCTCGAATTGCAGGGCGGCGCCGAGCAGCTCCTCGATCGGGTCGCGCGCTTCCTGTCCGAGCCGGTGGAGCAGCTTGCGGCGCCCTTGCAGCGGGCCGCTCAGCAGATGTTCGAGGAAGCGATAGGGGGTGGTGAAGTCGGCGCGACCAAGAATGTCGTCGAGCGCGGCTATGGTCTGCGCATCTCCGCGCTCGCGCACCGCGTCGATCAACGGGCGGCCCTTGCGGCCGAAACCTACGCGGTACAGATCCTCCTGGCTCCAGCCGAACAGCGGGGACACGAGCAGGCCCGCGAGGCTGAGGTCGTCCTGCCGCTGCACCGCGAAGCGCACCGCCGCCAGCAGGTCGCGGACCGCCAGCGGCGCGGTCAGCCGCAGCCGGTCGACACCCGCCACCGGCACGCCCTCGGCGTGAAGCCGCGCCACGATCAGCGAAGCGAGCTCGGCCCGCCGCCGGACCAGAATCAATATATCCTCGGGGCGGACAGGGCGCCCCGCGCCATGCAGCCACAGCGGCTCGTCGAGCCAGCGGCGTATCTGCGCGGCCAGCCGCGTGGCGAAGGCGCGGGTGGCATCGTCGACCCATTGTTCCTCGCCGGCATCCTCCTCGAGGCTGGCTATGCCGTCGACCGACAGCGGTTTCCACAGCGTGACGCGGCCGGGCAGGTCGGTCTTCCACGGGCGATGGCGCGGCGTGTCTTCGGTCAGGCCAAGCTGATCGGGTCCGAGATCGGCGACCACCTGATCGACGAGCTCGAGAACCGCCGGCGCGGAGCGGAAGCTCTGGTCGAGCGACAGCTGGTGGAACAGGCGCTTCTCGCCGTCGGGGAGTTCCTCCGATCCCGCTTCGGCCTGGCGCGCAAAGCCGATGCTGGCGGCGAGGAACGCGACCGGATCGGTCCCCTGAAAGCCGAAGATCGCCTGCTTGAAGTCGCCGACGCTGAACAGGGTCCGCCGCGCGGTGCCCCGGGCGCCCGCACCGGCAAAGAATTCCGACGCCAGCGACGCGACGATCGACCATTGGCGGGCATTGGTGTCCTGCGCCTCGTCGACCAGGATATGGTCGGTCGACCGGTCCAGCTTGTAGCGGACCCAGTCGCCCATGCCCGGCGTCTGCAGCAGGTCGACCGCAGCGCGGATCAGGTCGTCGAAATCGACCACCCCAGCGCTGCGCTTCGCCTGGACATAGGCCGCCGCATAGGCCTGGCCGGCGCGCAGGGCGGCACCGATCATCGCCGCCAGCGCCGCGCGCCGGCGCAGGCCGAGCAGATGACCGACCTGTTCGGCGAGGCGGGTGCAATGATCGCCATAGCCGGCGTCCGCCTTTGCCAGCCCGGCCGGTATCTTCCGGGACTCGCCGCTTTTGGTCAGCACGACATTGGCGACGGCATCGAGCATCGCCGCGCGAGCCTTCGGGCTGCCGGCAAGGAAAGCGGCGACAATGTCGGCGTCGCGCAGCCCGGTCGCGGTGCCCCAGGCAGCATTGGCACGCGCGATGGCGTGGAAGCAGTCGAGGTCGAGCGCGGCGCAGCCGGCTTCGACGGCGTCTTCCACATCGCCGGTCGGAGCGCCGAGCATCCGGCGGATTCGGGGCTCGATCGCATCGCGCAGTCCGAGCGCTTCCATCGCTTCGGGGCTGCGCGCGCATTCGACCAGATAGGATTCGGCGCGTGCCTCGCCGATGCGCAGGCTCAGCTGCTGGATGTCGCGCAACAGGCCGAGGTCGCCGCCCCGCTCTGCCCCATCGATCAGTTCGGAGAGCGTCCGCCGGGCGAGCGCCTGCTCCTCACGCCCTTCCAGCGGGCGAAAGCCCGGTATCAGCCCGGCTTCGGAGGGAAAGGCCCCGAGCAGCGTCTGGCAGAAGGCATGGATCGTCTGGATGCGCAGCCCGCCCCCCGGCGCATCGAGCACGCGCGCGAAGAGCCGCCGGGCCCGGCGAACCGCTTCAGGGCTGGCGTCCTCACCCAGCCGGTTCAGATCCTGGACGAGCTTGTGGTCGTCCTTGAGGCCGGCCCAGCGCGCCAGGCGCCGGTGAACGCGCTCGGCCATCTCGGCCGCGCCGGCCTTGGTGAAGGTCAGGCAGAGGATCGATTCGGGCGCCGCACCCGACAGCAGCAGGCGGAGGACGCGCGCCGTCAGGACGTGCGTCTTGCCGGTACCTGCCGACGCCGACAGCCAGATCAGCTCGCTGGGCTCCGACGCCAGCCGCTGCTGGTCGAGCAGCGGGTCGAGCGGCTTCAGGCGCGCGCTCATGCCGGCCTCGCTTCCGCGCCGATCGGCTCGCGCCCATACCATTCGTCGAGGCGCATCAGCTGGTCATAATCGGCATAAGGGGCATATTCGGGGGCGATCTTGGCCTCGAAGGGGGCATCGCCGGTCAGCCAGGTCTGGACCGCCTCGGTCAGGGTGCGCGCCGCAAGCGCGGTGAACCCGTCGGGGGCGATGCCGTTCCGACCTCCCACGGGGCTTGCGACATAGCCGAAGCCGCCGGTGCGCGCCTTCGCCAGCGACCAATATTCGAAGTCGACCGGAATGCCCTGTACGCCGTCGAAGCCGCCGCGTTCGGCGATCAGGCCGAGCAGGCCGAGCTGCATCGAAAAACCCTCGGCGACCTGCGCGGCGCTGGGCGGCATGCCCGTCTTATAGTCGACGATGGCAAGCTGGCCGTTCGAATCGGCGTCGATCCGGTCGACCTTGCCGGTCAGCCTGATGCCCGCGATCGCGATTTCGCCCTCGATCTCGGCCGCGAGCGGGCGTCGGCCTTCTGCGGTAAGTTCGGCCATCCTCCCGGCGATCCACTTCAGAGCCTCGAACAGCCGCGGCTCCCACAGCGCCCGCATCACGGGGTGCGCCGCCATGCCGTCGAGGAGCGTGTGCGCACGCGGGAGAAGTCGGTCCGGCGCGCATCCGTCCTCCAGCATCCAGGCCTCGAAGATCGCGTGGACTGCGGTGCCGCGCCAGGCGGGGGTGGGATCGGCGTCGACCGCATCCATGCGCCGGAGCTTGAGCATCGTGTCGGCATAGAAAGCGAAGGGATCCGCCTTCAGCCGGTCGAGCTTGGTAACGGCAATCAGCTTGGGCCGGTCCTCTACCGGCGGGCGGGGCGCCGGCCGTCCGGCCGGCCGCGGCGGTCCTTCGGGCCGGTCGATGTCGGCGGCCCAGGCCGGCAGGCGGTGCTCGCGCGTCAGTCCCCCCGTCATCGCCTCCAGCCGCAGCCAGAAGCGCGAGGCGATCGTCGGCGCGCGGCTGTCGCGGCGGGCGCGGGTGATGAGCACCTCGGGCGCACCGAGTGCCATTGCAAAATCATGCGCGGACAGGCCGACACGCGCATCCAGCCCGATCAGGCCCAGTTCGCTGCGGATGCGCGGGGCGAGCCAGGGGTCCGGGCTCGGCAGCGGCGGCCACACGCCCTCGTTCAGCCCGCCGAGCACCATCAGGTCGGCATGCTGCAACCGGGCTTCGAGCAGGCCCCAGATCGACAGGCGCGGATGGCCGCCCTGCGGCGGGCGCACCGCCACGCCGTCCATCATCAGGCGCAGCATCGGGGCGAGGCTTGCCACGGGAAAGTCCACCGGGCCGAGCGGTGCGGTCGCCTCCAGCGCGGCGATCAGCTCGGCGGCGGCGCGTCCGTCGGGGCCGGCCCAGCCGGCATCGCCGGCCAGCGTCGAGGCGGCCTCGCGGATCGCGGCGATCAGCGCGGGAAGCGCCGTGGCGGACCCGCGCGACAGCCCCTCCGCAAGCGGCTCCAGCAGCGGGCGAACGCCGTCCCACCAACCGATCGCCGGCGTCCGCGCGCGCCGGGCATGTTCGTCGCCGTCGCGCAGGAAGCGGGCGATGCCGTCGAGCCCCGCTGGGGGCCTCGGCCCGCGCAGGGCGACGTCGAGCCGGCGGACCCCGTCGAGCCAGGCGCCGCGTTCTTCGCCGCGCCGGACCAGCGGGTGCTTGAGCAAGGCGAGAAGCGGCACCGGAGCGAAGCCCTCGGCTCCCGCTTCGGCGATGGCCAGCAGCAGGGTGCCGGCCGGCGTCAGCGACAGCGGGGTGCCGGCCGAATCGTCGGCGACGATGCCCCACCGGGCGAGATGCGCGGTAACGCGCCGTGCGAGCGCCCGGTCCGGCGTGACGAGCGCGGCGGTTCGGCCGGGGGTCTCGATCGCCTCGCGCAGGGCGAGGGCGATCGTCTGCGCCTCCTCAGCCGGGTTGGCCAGCTCCACCGCCCTTACGCCCGACAGGCGCCGCTCCGTCGGTGGGAGGCGATACCATTTGTCGGTGAACATGGCGGGCGCCATCGCATTGGCGATCGCGCGGCCACGGACCGACCGGGCGTCGCGCCCGCCGCCCCAGCGCCAGCCACGCACCTCCGCCCGGCCGACGTTCATCCGGTCGAGCAGGCGCTTGAGCATATATTGCGGATGGCTCTCGATCGGACGGGCGGGCCGCTCGCCGTTCTCATCGGGCGCATGCGGCCCGAGTGCGTCCCACTCCTCGTCGCTGGAGAGCGTGTCGAGGCCCTGCAGGACCACCATGCCCTGCGGCAGGCGGGCGACCGTTGCGAGCAGCCCCGCGACGGCGGGCGTCGCGCTGCCGATGCCCGCCGCGATTACGGGGCCGGGCGGGGGTGTGGAACGCCAGCGCCGGGCGACGCGGTCGAGAAGCCGGTTGCGGCGTTCGGCCAGGTCGATCCGTCCGCGCCTTGCGAGTTCATCGGGCCATCGCCCGAGGATCGTCTCGAGCATCTCCAGCGACGCCTGCCAGTGGCGGGACAGCTCGGGAAGAGCGGCCAAGTCGCGCAGGCGCGCGGGTGCCACGCGTTCGATCAGCAACTGGTCGAGCGTGCGGCCCAGTTCGCCGGCGAGGCGAATCGCCTCGCCTCCGTCGATCGGCTCCCCCACTGCGGCGCGGGCCTCGGCGGTAAGCCGGGCGAGAATCATCTGCCGTTCGAGCGGCTCGATCGCCGGCGGGATCGGCTCCTCGTCCTCGGCACCGATGGGATCGAGCAGCCCGCCCAGCCTTTCGTCCAGCTCGGGATCGCCGATCGCGACCAGCCGGGGCAGCAGCAGCCCGCCTTCGGCGCGGCGCACGAAGGCGTCGCTGATCGCGCGTGCCGCCCGGTTATTGGGGACCAGCACGATCGCACGGGCCAGCCGCAGCGGATCGGGTCCGTGCAGCGCCATCAGCCCCGCTGCCAGGGCATCGGCAAAGGCGCGGTGCGCGGCAATGGTGAAGACGGCGGGGCGAGTCATGGATGTCACCTTAGCCGCAGAGCCGCCCGGCGGAAGCCGCCATCGGCGAGGCGCCTAATTCGGGCCCGGTTTCAGGCGAGGCCGAGCAGCATCTCGGTCCGGGCGATTGCCGGGGGTGTGCCGACGTCGAACCACAGGCCCTGGTGGACGAGGCCGAAGGCGCGCCGCTCGGCGATGGCCCGGTCCCACAGCAGGTTGAACGAGAAGGCCCCCTCGGGGAGGTCTCGGAACAGGCGTTTCGAGACGATCTGCACGCCGGTGAACACGAACGGCGCCACGCGCGACGGGCGGCGGCGGGCGATATGGCCGTCCCCGTCCATATGGAAATCGCCCAGGCCGCTATGGCAATTGGCGCGCGCCAGCGGGACGAGCAGCAGCAGCGCGTCCATCCTGCTGTCGTCCCAGCTCGAGGCGAGCAGCTCTATTGCGTCGACCGGCCCGTCGATCCACAGATTGTCGCTATTGGCGATCAGGAAAGGGTCGTCGTCGATCAGCGGCAACGCCTTGGCGACCCCGCCGCCCGTTTCCAGCAGCAGGCCGCGTTCATCGGATATCCGGACGTCGAGATCGGCCGCCTTGCGGGCGAGATGCGCCTCCAGCGCGTCGGCCAGATAATGGGCGTTGACGACCACCTTGCCTATTCTGGCGGAGCGTAGCCGATCGAGCACATGGTCGAGCAGCGCCTTGCCCGCCACCTCGACGAGGGGCTTCGGGCGGGTCGCGGTCAGCGGGCGCATCCGCTTGCCCAGCCCGGCGGCGAGCACCATCGCGGTGCCGATCGGTGCGTGCGGAGCGGTCATGCAGCGTGGTCCGCCCAGAAGGAGGCGCGGGCCTGCGCGGGCACATGCGCGTCGAACCAGGCACGTACGGGTGCCAGCGCCGGATGGGCGAGGTCGCGCTCCAGATAGCGCCAGACGCGCGGCTGGAAGGCGAGGTAGCGTGGCTTGCCGTCGCGCTTCCACAGCCGGGTGAAGATGCCGAGGATCTTCGCGTTGCGCTGGGCGCCGAGCAGCGCATAGGCGGCTTCGTCGAACGGGCGCCGCGCCGCATAGCGGTCGATCATCGCGCGTTCGAGCGCCGGGTCGACGTCGCGCCGGGCATCCTGCAGCAGCGAGACGAGGTCATAGGCGGCATGGCCCGCCAGTGCGTCCTGGAAGTCGAGCAGGCCAAGGCTGCCGTCGCCGAGAAGCATGATGTTCTCGGCATGATAGTCGCGCAGCACCGTGATCGACTGATCGTTTGCGATCGGCGCCAGCGCCGCGTCCCACGCGGCGGTATAGGCGTCGGCGTCGGCGGTCAGGCCGACGGCGGGCATATACCATTCGGGAAACAGCCCGGCCTCGCGCTGATAGACCGGCATGTCATAGGGCGGCAGCGTGCCGGCTGCGGCCCCATGGAGATCGGCCAGCAGGTCGATCGCCTGCCCATAGATGAGATGCTCGGCGGCGGGTTCGGCGTCGATCACCTCCTTCATCCGCGCGTCGCCGAAATCCTCGAGCAGGATCAGCCCCGCATCGAGATTCTCGGCGAGGATGCGCGGCGCCCGGAAGCCGATCGTCTCCAGATGGCGCGCGACGGCCAGGAAGGGGCGGCTGTCCTCATGCTGGGGCGGGGCATCCATCAGCACGGCGGTCTCGTCGCCGCGCATGACCCGGAAATAGCGTCGGAAGCTGGCGTCGCCGGCCAGAGGCAGAATCTCGGCGCCGGTCCAGCCGGCAGTGTCGAGAAAGGCGGGGGCGTGGGCGGGGGGGATCATCGGGGCGGCCATCGGCCCTCCCATGCCGCGGGCGCCGCCCAAGTCAAGCGGCGCGCATCCTCGCCTGCGGGTTCGATGTCGAGCCGCAGCGCATCCTGCCACAGCAGCCCGCCCATGCGTTCGGGCCACTCGATCAGCAGCGCGCTGTCCGCGCGGGCCTCGTCCAGGCCGAGTTCGTACAGCTCTTCGGGATCGTCGATGCGATAGAGGTCGACGTGCCACAGCGGGATCGTCAGCTCGGGCGGCGCATAGGGAATGACGATCGGAAAGCTCGGGCTGGGAACCTCGCCTTCGAAGCCGAGCGCCTGGAGCAGGCCGCGTGCGAGCGTGGTCTTTCCCGCGCCGAGATCGCCCGACAGCGCGACGACGTCCCCCGGCCGCAGCAGTGCGGCGAGGCGGGCACCGAGCGCCAGCGTATCGGCGGGGCCGTCGAGCCGCAGCGACCCGGATGCGGGATCAGACATTGACGCTCTCGCCCAGGCGGCGGGGGAGGTGGATCGTCACGGTCGTGCCCCGGCCAGGCTCGCTGTCGAGCGCGATCGAGCCGCCATGCGCCTCGACCAGCTGCCGGGTGAGCGGCAGCCCGATGCCAATCAGCTGCTTGCCCTCCTCGTTGCTCGCGTCGATGCGCGGATAGCTGTCGAAGATTCGTGCGCGCTGCGCCGGGTCCATGCCGGGCCCCGTGTCGGCGACCGTCCAGATGATCATGTCATCGTCGCCATGAACGCGGATCGTCACGCGGCCTTGCGGCGGGGTATAGGTGATGGCGTTGTTGAGCAGATGATCGGCGATCTGGCGCAGCCGGCGCGGATCGCCGCGCATCGTTCCGAGCTCGGGTTCCATGTCGACGATCAGGTTCAGCGGCTTGGCGTCCGCCGCCTTGCGGGCGGCCGCGACAGCCTCGCTCAGCACCTCGCCAAGATCGACCGGCTCTTCGGCGAGGGGCAGGCTGCCCGCCGCGCCCTGGGTCAGGTCGAGCACGTCCTCGACCAGCGAGCCGAGGCGTCCCACCGAAGAGAGGATCGCCTTGACATATTCGCCCGCGACCGGCGGCAGTTCGCCGGCATAGCCGCCGTCGAGCAGCTCCGCGAAGCCCGCGATGGAGGTCAGCGGCACGCGCAGCTCATAGCTCATATTGGCGACGAAGGCGGTCTTGAGCTTGTCGGCCTCCTCCAGCGCGTCGGCGCGGCCGCGCAACGCCTCCTCGATTCCGCGCGACGCGGTGATGTCGAGCAGGGTGAAGAGCGCGTTGCCGTCCGGCAGGGGCACGACCGCGAAGTCGAAATAGCGTCCGTCGGCGAGCGCCATCCGCCCGGTCCGCGCCTGGCGGTCGACGGTGGCGATGCGGACGAGATCGCGGAGCAGCTGCGCACGAGACGGGTCTGCCAGCTTGGCGCCGACGAGCTCGACCATCGCATCGACCCGCAGATTCTGCGCGAGATCGGCATCCGACAGGCCCCATATGTCGCGAAAGCTCTGGTTCCAGATATGCAGGCGGCCGTCTGCCGCAAAGACACCGATGGCCTCGAACAGATTCTCGAACGTGGCGGCACGCACCCGCAGCAGCGTGTCGCGTGCGCTCGACAGCTGCACCTGCTCGGTCCGGTCCTCGAAGAACAGCAGCAAGCCGCCATTGGGCAGCGGCTGGGCCACGACGCGAAGATGCTGCCCACCCGGCAGCGTCCAGGTTTCCTCGACCGCATCCACCGCGTTGAACCACGCCCGGCGCTCGTTGCGCCAGCCGGGGAAGTCGCGCACCTCGGGCAGGCGCTGTGCCTCGCGCAGCCTTTCGAGGATGCGGTCGAACTCGGGACGATCGGTCAGCCATTCGGGCGCGAGCGCGAAGAATTGCACGAAAGGCTGGTTGAAGAAGATCAGGCTGCGGTCGGCGCCGAACTGGGCGACGCCCGCCGACAGCCGGTCGAACAGCTCGCGCTGGACCTCCTGGAAGCGGCCGAGTTCGGCCCGCGTCTGCTCCAGATCCTGGATGTCGAACGCATAGCCGGCGACGCCATGCTCGCCCATCGGCACGTCGACGATGCGCATCGTGCGCCGCTGTCCGCTCAGGGTCACCGGCACGACCTGGGTGTTGATCCGGCCGGTATCGCGCGCGGTGAGAGCGGTCGCCCGCGGGGCGCGGCCGTCGGCGGCGTCGATCAGCTCGACCCCGCGTGTCACCACGTCTTCCGCGCTGTCGCCCTCGACCGCCTCGACATAGGCCGAGTTGACCAGCGCGAGCTTCAGGTCGGGGCCGCGGTGCCACATCGGGAAGGGTGCGGCCTCGATCAGTGCGAGGCAGCTGTCCAGCGCATCGCTGATCAGCCCGGTCTCATGCGAGAGACGGGCGATGGTGCGCTCCGCCTCGCTATTGTCGAACAGCCAGACGATCACCCCATCGCCGACGGCAACCGGTGCGGGACGCCCCCGTGCGAGCAGCACGCGATCGCTGCCGGCGAGGCGCAATATGCGTTCGAACGGCCTCCCGGCCTGATTTGCGGCCTGGACGTCGGCGGCGAGGCCTTCGGCGTCGACGACGGAGATTCCGCCCTCTCCGTGAGTCGCCATCGCATCGATCGTCGCGGGGACGTCGGTCAGACCGAGCCAGTGGGCCAGGCGGGTGTCGGCACCGATCCGGCCATCGAGCCCGACGCGGAAAGGCAGGGCGGGGCAACTGCCCAGCAGGGCGGCCTGGCGCTCGAGATCGCGCGCGCGCGCCTTGGCGATAGCGTCGCGCCGCAGCCCCATCACGATCGCCGCGACCGCCGCCGCCACCCACAGCGCGACGATGATCGCGAGCATCATGGCGGCGATCGGATCGAGCTGGATCATGTGCGACATGCGGTAGCTTCTAGAGTCATTTGCGCCTTCGGGGAATCACCCGCGATCCGCAATTCCATTGTTCGTTTCGGACGCAAAGGAAAAGGCCCCGGCATATGCCGGGGCCTTCCTGTCGCGAAGCGCGCGAATGGCGGGATTCTGCCCGCCGTCCGGCTCAGTAGCGATAGTGATCGGGCTTGAACGGCCCTTCGGTGGTGACGCCGATATAGGCGGCCTGCTTCGGGCTGAGCTTGGTCAGCTTGACGCCCAGCTTCTCGAGGTGGAGCGCGGCCACCTTCTCGTCGAGATGCTTCGGCAGGACGAACACCTTGTTGTCATATTCGCCCGGCTTGGTGAACAGTTCGATCTGCGCCAGCACCTGGTTGGTGAAGCTCGACGACATCACGAAGCTCGGATGGCCGGTGGCGCAGCCGAGGTTCACGAGGCGGCCCTTGGCGAGGATCAGGATCTGCTTGCCGTCGGGGAACTCGACCAGGTCGGTGCCCGGCTTGATCTCGGTCCACTTGTAGTTGCTCAGCGCCGCGATCTGGATCTCGCTGTCGAAGTGGCCGATGTTGCAGACGATCGACATCGGCTTCATCGCCTTCATATGCTCGGCGGTGATGACGTCCTCATTGCCGGTGGCGGTGACGAAGATGTCGGCGCGGGTCACCGCTTCCTCCATCGTCACGACCTCATAGCCTTCCATGGCGGCCTGCAGCGCGCAGATCGGATCGATCTCGGTCACGATCACGCGGGCGCCGCCGTTGCGCAGCGAGGCGGCCGAGCCCTTGCCGACATCGCCGAAACCGGCGACGCAGGCGACCTTGCCGGCCAGCATGACGTCGGTCGCGCGACGGATCGCGTCGACCAGCGATTCCTTGCAGCCATAGAGATTGTCGAATTTCGACTTGGTGACGCTGTCGTTGACGTTGATCGCGGGGAAGGGCAGCTCGCCCTTCTTGGCGATCTCATAGAGGCGGTGGACGCCGGTCGTGGTCTCTTCGGACACGCCGCGGATCGCCTTGACGCTCTCGGTCAGATAGCCGGGCTTGGCGGCGATATAGGCCTTGAGCGCGCGCTGGAACTCGACTTCCTCGGCATTGCCCGGCTCGCCGAGCGTCGCGCCGGCCTCGAGCTTGGCGCCCCACAGCGCGAACATCGTCGCGTCGCCGCCGTCGTCTAGGATCATGTTGGCGGTGGTGTCGTCGCCCCAGTCGAAGATGCGACCGACATAGTCCCAATAATCGGCCAGGCTCTCGCCCTTGACGGCGAAGACCGGGATGCCGCGCGCGGCGATGGCGGCGGCAGCATGGTCCTGGGTCGAGAAGATGTTGCAGGTCGCCCAGCGCACATCGGCGCCGAGTTCGACGAGGGTTTCGATCAGCACCGCCGTCTGGATAGTCATGTGCAGCGAGCCGGTGATGCGCGCGCCCTTGAGCGGCTTCGACGCGCCGAATTCCTCGCGGAGAGCCATCAGGCCGGGCATTTCGGTTTCGGCGATCTCGATCTCGCGACGGCCGAATTCGGCGAGGCTCAGATCGGCAATCACATAATCGTTGAAATCAGTCGCAACGGCGGTGGCCACCGGGCTTCTCCTTCGGGAACGGGCGTCGGTCGGCGACATGCCGACCGGTAGCTATGGCTGCGCCTTAGCGACGGAGCCTTAACAACGCAAATATAAAGATATCTTTATATGTCGTTCACGATGGTATTTGGCAGGCGGGACGGGGGCCCCGTGTCGCCCCGCAGGACCTTCCCGGTCCCTTCGCTTCTCAGGCCTGGCCGCTGCTGGAAGCGAGAAGACGGGGGTCGATGCCGGCGTCGCGCATCGCCTGCTCCCACCGCTCCGGAGCGTCATGCTCGAACAGCAGACGCTGCTCGCCCGGCGTTGCGAGCCAGCCGTGACGGCGCATCTCGTCGTCGAGCTGGCCTTCGCCCCAGCCGGCATAGCCGAGCGCGACCAGCCATTGCGCAGGGCCTTTCGCCTCCGCGATCGCCCGCAGCACGTCGAGCGTCGAGGTCAGCGCCCAGCGCCCGTCGACGTTCAGACTGTCCTCGCCCATCCAGTCGGTGCTGTGGAGGACGAAGCCGCGCTGCTGTTCCACCGGGCCGCCCAGATGGATCGCGCAATCGGGTGCCACGCCCGGTTCCAGGCCCAGTTGTTCATAGAGGCCGTGCAGCGTGATCCCGGGAACGATGCGGTCGACGCCGACGCCGAAAGCGCCCTGCGCGTCATGGCCGCACATCGCGATCACCGCCTTCTCGAAACGGGGATCGCCTATCCCCGGCATAGCCAGGAGATACTGGCCGCGAAGAGAGACTGGCGTATCCATGGCTTGCAATATAGTCCTCCGTCATGGCGACGCAAACAGGCGAACCGGGTGGGGCAGGGGACGAGCCCCAGATGTCTGTGTCCCCGGTGTCGGCGTCACCCATAGGCCCTGCCCTCACAGTCGTCATTCCGGCCTATGGTGTTGGTGAGATGCTCGGGGACGCGCTCGCTTCGGTCATCGCGCAGGATCGGCCCGACTGGCGGGCGATCGTGGTCGATGACGGCGACAGGCGCGTTCGCGTCCATGTCGAGCCCTATCTCGTCGACGCGCGGATCAGCCTTCTCGAAACCGACAATGGCGGCCTGCCGACCGCGCGCAACCGGGCCATCGCCCATTCGACCACACCCTATGTCGCCCTGCTCGACGGCGACGATATCCTGGAGCCGGACTTCGCCTCCTCGCTGATCGCCGTTCTGGAGGCCGATCCCGGGGCCGGTTTCGCCACCGGCGATGCGACCTTCTTTGGTGTCGACCGCGTCGGTGAGCTGTTTTCCGCTTATTGCCCGCAGGCCGGCCCGCCGACACTGGAGAAGCTCATCCGCCGTGAGTTCAACGTCTTCGGGCTGACGATGATGCGGCGTGAGGCGATCGAGGGCATCGGCGGCTTCGATACCAGCCTGCGATCGTCCGAAGATCTCGATGCCTGGATCCGGCTGATGGCTGCGGGCTGGCGGCTCGCTCATGTGCCGCGACCGCTCGCACGCTATCGCCGCCGCGCCGGCCAGATGTCGGGCAATACGCCGGTGATGCTCGAAACCGCGCATGCGGTGATGGACAAGGCGAGGCGGGAGCTTGGCGACAGGCCGGAGGCCGCTGCTGCGGCCGAGATGTGCCGGCGGATCGAGCGCGACATGGAGGTCGAGGAGGCCTTCGCCCATATCCGGGCGGGCGAATGCCGCGTGGGGGTGCAGATGCTGATCCGGCTGGGCGTCGGCGAGCGCAGCCCGCGCTGGCGCCGGGCGCTGGCGGTGATGCGGGTCGCGCCCTTCCTGGCGCCCCTGTTGTTGCGCCTGCGCGAGCATGTCTGAAGGGGAAGGCTCGCCTTTCGGCACCGGAAAATGCAACAATGAACGAGTATCGCCTGCGGGCTGCCTTCGAGGAGAGAATGCAATGACGATCAGCACCGGCGACAGGATCCCCGCGGTGACCTTCAAAGCGATGACCGACGAGGGGCCCGTCGACGTGGCGAGCGAGACGTTGTTCGCCGGGCGCAAGGTTGCGCTCTTCTCGGTGCCGGGGGCTTTTACCCCGACCTGCTCGGCGCGCCATCTGCCGGGCTTCGTCGACAAGGCCGACGAGATCAAGGCGAAGGGCGTCGACGAGATCGTCTGCACCGCCGTCAACGATGCTTTCGTGATGGGTGCGTGGGGCAAGTCTGCGGGCGCCGACGGGAAGGTATCGATGCTGGCCGACGGCAATGGCGATTTCGTCCGCGCGATCGGGCTCGAAATGGACGGCCGCGCATTCGGCCTCGGCATGCGCGGTCAGCGCTTCTCGATGATCGTCGAGGACGGGGTGGTCACGACGCTCAATGTCGAGCAGCCGCGCGATTATCAGGTGAGCAGCGCCGAGCATATGCTCGGCCAGCTCTGATCACATACCACGCAGGAAAAGGGAGCCGCATTTGCCGTCTCAAGGTCGCGACATCGTCGAACAGCTCGACACCATCTATCGGCAATCGGTTTCCCGCCTGCGGGCGGCGTTGACGCATTATATCCGCACGGGCGAGCGGCCCGATCCGGCGCTGCGCGCCAATGGCAGCTTCGCCTATCCCGAAGTCCGCCTCCATTATGAGGGCGGGCGCGATCCGGGCCCGCTCGGCCGGTCCTTCGGCCGGCTGCAGGAAGCGGGCGACTATGCCGTTGCGGTGACGCAGCCTGCGCTGTTCGGCCATTATCTGGAGCAGCAGATCGATCTGCTGATCGCGGACTATGGAGTAGAGGTCGAGGCGGGCCTGAGCTCGACCGAGATCCCCTATAACTATGTGCTCGACGCGGGCGACGATCTCGACCTGACCGGTGCATCGCCGGTCGAGCTGTCCCACATCTTCCCGTCGACCGAACTCGCCCAGATCGGCGACGAACTCGCCGACGGGCTGTGGCTTCAGGATGGCGATTCAGCCCGGCCGCTCGCGCTGTTCGACGCACCGCGCGTCGACTTCAGCCTTGCCCGGCTGCGCCACTATACCGGCACGCCGCCGAGCCATGTTCAGGACTATATCCTGTTCACCAACTATCACCGCTATGTCGACGAGTTCGTCCAGTGGGCGATCGAGCAGCTGAACAAGGACGATCGCTATACGATGCTCAGCGGTGCCGGCGGGGTGGAGATTCGCCGGGGCGATCCTGATCCGCGCGCCGCAATCGCCGACAGCGCATGGCGCAAGCACCAGATGCCCGCCTATCATCTGGTGGCACCTGACGGATCGGGGATCACGCTGGTCAATATCGGCGTCGGTCCATCCAACGCCAAGACGATCACCGACCATCTGGCGGTCATGCGCCCGGCGGCCTGGCTGATGATCGGCCATTGCGGCGGCCTGCGGCCCAGCCAGCGGATCGGCGACTATGTGCTCGCCCATGCCTATCTGCGCGACGACCATGTGCTGGACGCGGTGCTGCCGCCGGAGATCCCGATCCCGGCCATCGCCGAGGTTCAGCAGGCGCTGACGCGCGCGGCGGAGATCGTCTCCGGCCAGAGCATGGAGCAGTTGAAGCTGCGCATGCGCACCGGCACGGTCGTCACCTCGGACGACCGCAACTGGGAGCTGCGGTACACTGCCTCGGCGCTGCGCTTCAGCCAGAGCCGCGCGGTCGCGATCGACATGGAGTCGGCGACGCTGGCGGCGCAGGGCTACCGTTTCCGCGTACCCTATGGGACGCTGCTGTGCGTGTCGGACAAGCCGATCCACGGCGAGATAAAGCTGCCGGGGCAGGCGAACCGATTCTACGAACGAGCGATCGCCGAACATCTCCAGATCGGGATCGCTGCTGTCGACCAGCTGCGCGGGGAGGGTGCGCGCCTGCACAGCCGTAAGCTGCGCGCGTTCAACGAGCCGCCTTTCCGGTGATGCGAGGGCGGGGCGCCTAAACCCGGTCGTGGAGGATGGCGCGTGCCTCCTCCAGTTCGTCGGCATGGGTCACGCGGTCGCGGCCGTCCAGCTTCGACCGGTAGAGCGCGCGGTCGGCCCGCATCAGCAATTGCGCCAGCGACGTATCGCCGGGGCGGATCCCGGTTACGCCGAAGCTCGCGGTCATCATCAGCGAGCCGGCGCCGTGTACGGGGACCGAGGCGATGTCCCGGCGGACGCGCTCCACCACCTCGAGCGCATTGGCGTCGTGCGTGTTCATCAGCAGCAGCGCGAATTCTTCCCCACCGACGCGGCCCACAAGATCGCCGCGCCGGACGAGTCGTTCGAGACGCTGGGCGAAATGGCGGAGCGCGCAGTCGCCCGTGGCATGGCCGTAGCGGTCGTTGATGACCTTGAAATTGTCGATGTCCGCCAGGACCATTGCCAGCGGCTGGTGTTGCCGCTGGGCATTGACGATGGCGCGCTCGGCCGCTTCCTCGAAGCCGCGACGGTTGAGAATGCCGGTCAGCTGATCCGAGGTGGCAAGTCGTCGCATCGATTCGGCGAGGTCGGTCGCCACCAGGAAAACCGTGAACAGGCCGACGCCGGTGAAGGCTAGGGGATAGGCGATAACCAGGACCGTTCGGAACAGCGCATGGCCCGGACCCTCGCCATGCGCGCCCTGTCCGGGAGCCATCATCGCCAGGGAGAAGTCGACCAGTGCGAACAGCAGGAACATCGCGGCCACCGTTCGTTCGGGCAAGGAGGCCCGGCCGAGCGGGTGGGCGACGCAGGCCGCACAGATCATGAGCATCGATCCGGCGAAGGACAGCCAGAGGATATCACGCAGCGCCTGATGATCGTCCACGGCAACGATCGTCCCGATCAGTGTCGCAGTCGCGCACACCGCAAGGAGCGGGGGCAGACGCTGAGCGTCGGGCCGAAGGCGGACGTAACAGCCCACAGCCAGCAAGCCGTTCGCCAGGCAGCAGAGGCCATAGACGAAGCCCAGAAAGAGCTGGTTCTGAAACGCACTGACCCGCAGATAGATGTTGCACACCCATTCGAGCGAGGCCGCGCTATAGGATAGCGCCCAGATCAGCGCGTGCGTCGGGCGGCCGAAGCTGCGCCACGCGATCAGCATCATCCCGGCCAGAAGGGTCGAGACGAAAAACAGGGTAATGACGTTCACCACCGCAGCCGACATGGTCTTCCCCCCGGGCCCATGCAAGAATGACGTCCCGAATCCGCAGCGATGCCAGCAGGCCGATGGGCGGCGCCAGTGCAGCGAATCCGGGAGAAAGGCAATGCTGAACGCAGACGTTGCCGTCGCGATTTAGGACATTGCCACACAGAATGCGGGGCGTCCCCCCGAGCGCGCCCCGACTCCGGTCACCAGCCGCAGCGCTGGCCCTTGTTCTGCTGCTTCAGCCAGGTCATCAGCGGCTTGAAATAGGCGATCATCGCCGACCCGTCGATCTCGCGGGTGCCGGTGAAGGCCTCCAGCGCGTCGGGCCAGGGCTTGGACGCACCCATTTCCAGCATCGCATTCAGCTTCTCGCCCACCCGCTTGTCGCCATAGAAGGAGCAGCGGTGCAGCGGCCCCTTCCAGCCGACCTGGTCGCAGGCGGCCTTGTAGAACTGGAACTGCAGGATGCGGGCGAGGAAGTAGCGCGCATAGGGCGTGTTGCCGGGGATGTGATATTTGGCGCCCGGATCGAAGTCGCCCTCGTCGCGCGGCTCGGGCGCGACGACGCCCTGATAGCGCAGGCGGAGGTCGGTCCAGGCCTTGCTATACTGGCTGGCCGGGGTTTCGCCGCTGAACACGCCCCAGCGCCATTTGTCCATCAGCAGGCCGAACGGCAGGAAAGCGACCTTGTCCATCGCCTGCCGCAGCAGCAGGCCGATATCCTTGTCCGCGCTCGGCACCTTGGCCGCGTCTAGCAGGTCGATCTTCACCAGATAGTCGGGCGTCACCGACAGCGCGACGAAGTCGCCGATCGCCTCGTGGAAACCGTCATTGGCGCCGTTCAGATAGAGATAGGGCTGCTTGTTATAGGCGCGCTGGTAGAAATTATGGCCGAGTTCGTGATGGATCGTCACGAAGTCGTCGGCATTGACCTTGGTGCACATCTTGATGCGCAGATCGTCCTTGTTGTCGACGTCCCACGCCGAGGCGTGGCACACGACCTCGCGGTCGCGCGGCTTGGTGATCTGCGAGCGGGTCCAGAAGCTGTCGGGCAGCGGCGCGAAGCCGAGCGAGGTGTAGAAACGCTCGCCGGTCTTCACCATCCGGATCGCGTCATAGTCCTTCGCCTTCAGCAGTTCGCCGATATCATAGCCGATGTCGCCGGCGCCTGGAGGCGCGACGATGTCATAGATATTCCCCCATTCCTGCGCCCACATATTGCCGAGCAGGTCGGCGCGGATCGGGCCGGTCTTGGCCTGGACCGCATCGCCATATTTGGCGTTGAGCTTCGCGCGGGTGTAGCAATGGAGCGCGTCATAGAGCGGCTTCACCTGAATCCACAGCCGGTCCATCATCTTGGCGAAATCATCGGCGGGCATGTCATAGCCCGCGCGCCACATCGCGCCGACATCCTTGTAGCCCAGCTCCACCGCGCCCTTGTTTGCGATCTCGACGAGCTGCGCATAGTCGTCGCGCATCGGCTTGCCGACATTGTCATGCCAGCTGACCCACATCTCCTTCAGCTCGGCAGGGTTGCGGTTCTTCCCCATCGCCGCCTCGATGTCCGAGCCGGTGATCTCCTGGCCGCGCAGCGTCCCCCGGCCCTTGCCATAGGTGGACTGAAGGCGGGTCGCGAGGTCGTTGAGTTCCTTGGCTGCGCCCGGCGTAGACGGCGCGGGCAGGACGATCGCCTGCTTGAGGATGTCGAGCTTGCGCCGCGTGTCATAGCCGAGCCCGGCGACGCCGTCGAAGCGCGCGGCCTCCTTGGCGAGCCGCACCTGCAGTTCGGTATACTCGGCGCCTACGCGCGCCGCGACGGCATCGGTGTCGTCGGTGATATAGGTCGAATTGATCCAGGCGACCTGCGCGCCATAGATGCCGAGGTCGTTCAGCTGCTTTTCGGCGTCGGTTACGAAGGCGTCGGCTTCGGCGGCGGTGGGGGCTGCGCTCGCCACCATGGTGGTCGCCGATGTCGCATCGGCCGCCTTGGCCGGCGCACCGGCCAGCCAGACCGCCAGCGCCAGGGCGGAGGTCGCCGCCTTGATCGCAATTTTCATGGAAGAGGATCCTCGTCGATATTCTTGCTGACTAGACAGTCATCACGCCGATGCCGACCGGTCAACCCCGCGTGCCGGCCCGAGCAGATGGCTATCAGGGGCTTTCCGTGTCGCGCCGATCGTTGCGCTCGGCTAAGGCGGCCGCATCTTCTATTCTGGAGCCGGTACGATGAGCGATGACGATTATGTCTATGACGAGGACAGCGGCGAATGGGTGCCGGCGTCGGAGCTCGCCCAGCGTCGCGAGGCCGCGTCCCGCGTCGAGGTTCGCGACGCGGTCGGCAATCTGCTGGCCGATGGCGATCAGGTCACACTGATCAAGGATCTTGAGGTCAAGGGCGCGGGCCAGACGCTCAAGCGCGGCACACTGATCAAGTCGATCGCGCTGACCGGCGATCCGCAGGAGATCGACTGCAAGTTCGACGGTATCCGGGGCCTCGTCCTGCGCGCGGAGTTCGTCCGCAAGCGCTGATCGGGGGCGGCGGTCAGAACCAGTCGGCGATGGCGTCGCCCATGTCGGGCAGGGTGACCGCGCTCATATGGTTGCCCGGCACCTCGACATAGCCGGCATTGGGCAGCAACGCGGCGAGCGCCCGGGCCGAGCCATTGTCCTGATCCTCCGATCCCGTGAGGACGAGGATCGGCAGCGACAATTCGGTCAGCGACGCGCGTTGGATGCGCGGGAAATTGTCGAGCAGCAACAGCAGCGCCTTGGCGTCGCCGCCGGTGGTGCGCAGAAAGCCCTCCGCCATCCATTCGGGCGAGAATTTCTGGTGGGTACCGATCCCTTCGAGCACCTTGCGGAAGAAGGACACACGCCCGCCGAGATCGAGCAGTCCTTCTAGGCCCATGCCGGCGAGCATCGCCTTGCCCGGCCGCGCACCGCGCACCAGCATGCGTGCGGTGGTCCGCCCGCCGAGCGAATAGCCGCCCAGATCATAGTCGCCGGGCCCGAAGCCCAGTTGCTCGATCAGCGCGAGATTGTCGTCGGCGAGGATGTCGCTTGAATAGCCCGACGGATCGTGCGGCTTGGCGCTCTGCCCATGGGCGCGCAGGTCGGGCATGATCACCCGGCGACCCTTGGCGGCAAGCTTGGCGGCATGGCCGTAGCGCACCCAGTTGGTCTGGGCATTGGAGAAGAGTCCATGGATCAGGATGACCGGACGGCCATCCTCCGGTCCCATGCCGTGCCAGGCCATGGGCGCGCCATCGGCGCCTGCAAAGCTGTGGAGGGTGGTCTCAGTCGGGAAGTCTGCCAAGGGTCTTCATCCAGCGATCGACGAGCGTCTGGTGCTCGTCGGTCCGGTAGCGCGGCAACTGCGTCGTGTCGATCCACGCTTCGTGGAGGCTTTCCGCGCCAAAATGATGGGCTGGGCGGAAGCGGCCGGGCGCATCGAAACTGCCGACGGTCAGGTCGATCTTCTCACTGTCGGGATAGGCGAAGCCGAGCGGCGTACCACAGGTCGAGCAGAAGGGGCGCCGTGCGATTGCCGAGCTGGCATACCAGTCCGGTTCGCTGTCCCAGCGCAGCGCCGCCTTCTCCACGTTGACGAAGGCGATCGAAACGCCCCCCGTCGCGCGCTGGCACATGCGGCAATGGCAGAGATAGGCCTCGTCGGACTCGATCTCGACCGCATAGCGGATGCGACCGCACTGGCAGCCGCCGGTCATGGTCTCGCTCATCATCCTCTCCCGCCGCCCAGCATCGCCGGGACGGCGGGAAAAGGGAAGCGGCTTACGCCTTCTTCAGGTGGCGGCGGCCGAGCAGTTCCGCGATCTGGACCGCGTTGAGCGCGGCGCCCTTGCGGAGATTGTCCGAGACGCACCACAGCGCGAGGCCGTTTTCGACGGTCGGGTCCTCGCGGACGCGGCTGACGAAGGTCGCGAACTCGCCAACGCATTCGACCGGGGTGACGTATCCACCGTCCTCGCGCTTGTCGACGAGCATCACGCCGGGGGCCTCGCGCAGGATCTTCTGCGCGTCTTCGGCCGACAGCTCACGCTCGAGCTCGATGTTGATCGCTTCCGAATGGCCGACGAAGACGGGGACGCGGACGCAGGTCGCGGTGACCTTGATCTTCGGATCCATGATCTTCTTGGTCTCGACGACCATCTTCCACTCTTCCTTGGTGTAGCCGTCGTCGAGAAACTTATCGATGTGCGGGATCACGTTGAACGCGATCTGCTTGGTGAACTTCTTCGGTTCGGCCTGGTCACCGACGAAGATGTTGCGGCTCTGCTCGAACAGCTCGTCCATGCCCGCCTTGCCCGCACCGGAAACCGACTGATAGGTCGACACCACGACGCGCTTGATCGTCGCCGCATCGTGCAGCGGCTTGAGCGCGACGACCATCTGCGCGGTCGAGCAGTTCGGATTGGCGATGATGTTGCGCGCCTTGTAGCCGTCGATCGCCTCGGGGTTCACCTCGGGCACGATCAGCGGAACGTCGGGGTCCATCCGGTAGAGCGACGAATTGTCGATCACGGTGCAGCCGGCGGCGGCGGCGATCGGCGCGTAGATCTTGGTCGCGTCCGAGCCGATAGCGAACAGCGCGATGTCCCAGCCAGCCCAGTCGAAATTCTCGATATTCTGGACCTTGAGCTGTTTGCCGGTCTCGCCGAACTCGATCATGTCGCCCTGGCTGCGCGCGGAGGCGAGGACGGCAAGCTCCGCGATCGGGAATTCGCGCTCGGCCAGAATGTTCAGCATTTCGCGGCCCACATTGCCGGTGGCACCTGCGACGACGACACGATAGCCCATGGTCAGTTCCTTCTAGGCGGTCATTCCGTTCTGGCCGGGCGGGTTCGGACGGCGGAGCGTGAAGAGATCACGATCCGGCGGCGACGCTGCCCGGCGGGCGGGAATGACAGGGATGTAAACATCTCGGGATAAACAAACGGCCGGTCTCCCAGGGGAGCCGGCCGCTTGCGAGGTTTGGTTGGGAGAGCCCGGTCTCAGGCTTCCTGGGCCTCGGCGGCCGGCTTATTGTCACGACGCTCCGCAATACGCGCGGATTTGCCGCGGCGACCGCGAAGGTAATAGAGCTTGGCGCGACGGACGACGCCCTTGCGGACGACCTCGATCGACTCGACGTTCGGCGAGTAGAGCGGGAAGACGCGCTCGACGCCCTCACCGAACGAAATCTTGCGCACGGTGAAGGACGAACCCATGCCCTTGTTGGCGCGGGCGATGCAGACGCCCTCATAGGCCTGGACGCGGGTGCGCTCGCCTTCGACGACCTTCACGCCGACGCGCAGCGTGTCGCCGGGACGGAAATCGGGAATCGACTTGGTGGCCTTGAACTTGGCAATCTGCTCGGCTTCGAGCTGCTGGATGAGGTTCATGCTCATCGGTCCTTCTTCTGTCGCCGCGCGCCAGAGGGAGACTGGTCCCGAGCGCCCTCATGGCGCTCCCAAAGGTCCGGCCTCCTTAGCCTTGTATCGGTCTCGGCCATGGATTTGCGCCATGCCTCGATCCTCGCATGATCCCCAGATCGCAGCACTTCGGGGATCGTGCGCCCTTCCCATTCGACGGGTCGGGTATAATGCGGATATTCGAGAAGCCCCGTTTCGAAGCTCTCGTCATCGCCGCTATCGGGCGCGCCCATTACGCCGGGAAGCAGCCGAATGCAAGCGTCTAGCAGGGTCAAAGCGCCCATTTCCCCGCCCGAAAGTATATAGTCGCCGATCGAAACCGGCTCGATCGGACGCCCTTCGAACAGGCGCTCGTCGATTCCCTCGAATCGCCCGCACAGGATGGTGACGCCCGATCCCGCCGCGAGTTGCCGGACGCGCGCCTGGGTCAGCGGCGCGCCGCGCGGCGTCATCGCGAGCAGGGGGGCATCGGGCTGTTGTTCCAGCGCATAGTCGACCGCGCGTGCCAACACGTCCGCGCGCATCACCATCCCCGCGCCGCCGCCGGCCGGGGTATCGTCCACCGAGCGATGCTTGTCGGTGGCGAAATCGCGAATCTGGACCGGCTCGCACGCCCATTTCCCCTCCGCCAGCGCACGTCCCGCCAGCGAGATGCCAAGCGGCCCGGGGAACATCTCCGGGTAGAGGGTGAGGATGGTGGCTGTGAAGGTCATGTCAAAGAAGGTCCAGGCACGGTTCGATGACGAAGGCAGTCACGCCAATGTCCGAAGATTCGAAAGTGGTTGGTGCGGACAGAGCAAAGCCGAGGCGCCGACCCATTCAGATCGTCCAGTTCTCGACCTTGATGCCGGGGATATCGGAAAAATGCGACATATTGTCGGTGACGACGACGAGCCCGAGGGACAATGCGTGGGCTGCGATAAGCCGGTCATAGCTGGCGCGGCGAAAAGGAAGCGATGCATAGGCCAGTGCGGCCTCCACCCCGAAATCGAGAACGGGGACCTCTTCGAGGAAGGCGCGCAGCTGGTCCAAGGCCGGCGGTTTTCCCTGGACCGATCCATAGGCCACTTCGGCTAGTGCGATCGCCGATGTGACCATATCGCCTTCGTCGCATTCCGCCGCGCGGGCACGCAGCACCTCTCCCGATGCCATCGTCATGAGAATGATAATGTTGGAATCGAGGAGATATTTCACGGGCCTTCGGGGTCCGTGTCGGCGTAGCCCGCCAGCGGTCGTTCGTCGAAGAGCCTGTCGGCAGCCTTGATCGGCTGCAGGTTGGTCGCGGATCCCCATACCTTGTCGATCGCGAATTTGCGCTTGGGTGTTTCGACCGGGCTGAACGCATAATGCTGGCCGTCTTCGACCCGCAATTCCATCTCCATGCCCGGCTCGAGACCAAGTCCGGCGGGCAGTCGCAGAGCGAGCGAATTCCCCGACTTGAAGGTCCGCGCGCGATAGAATGCGACCTCTTTCACCTTCATGCCTCGGATCGAGCCGTAAATGCCCTCCAGGGAAATTTTCTTGGCCTCGGTCATGCAGCACCTGTCCGTATCTACGCCATGTATATACTACACCACCCGCCGCGCGACAATGTCGGTGCACAGTGCAAGGAAGAAGCCCGCCAGCGCCATCAGTCCGAGGAGCGGCAGCCAGGTCGCGAAGGTCTGTGCGTCGGCGGCATAGGCGAGAAAGGCGGCGATCGCCGCCGGAGGTACCGCCACCTGCAGCGCTGCGCTGACGATCCGCAGCTGCATCGGCAGACGGCGCTTGCGCGTCCGCACGATCCCATAGGCGACGATCGCCAGATAAAGCGAACCGATCAGCAGATAAGCGGTAACGGGATTCATTCGACGAACTCCGGATCGATCAGCAGCCGCTCGGGCTCGATCGTGACCGCCTTGGCGACGGGGACCATGAAGCGCTTGCCGTCGGGCTTCTCGATCTCGAGAACGTCGCCGGCCCCGAAATCCTCCACGAACACGGCCGTCCCGATCGGTTTGCCATCGGCGAGGCAGGGCAGGCCGATCAGGTCGACATGATAATATTCGCCCTCCGCGAGGGGCGGCAGGGCGGAGCGCGGAACGCTCAGCTCGGTGCCGCGCAGCGCCTCGGCGGCGTTGCGGTCGGCGACCTCGGCGAAGCGTGCAACGGCACCATTGGCTCCGGGACGCAGGGCCTTGAGGGTGAAGGTCTGCCCGGCGCCGTGCAGCGTCGGATAGGCGCTGAGATCTTCGCTGAACAGCTTCAGCCGAACCTCGCCCTGCAGGCCGTGGGCGCCGATGATCGCGGCGAGGACGATGGGCCTATCGCTGGTCATGCTGGTCTCCGTTCGACGGCTGCTGGCGAGGACAAGCGGCACTGTCCGGCTGAGAAATGGCGAGCCGCCCACCTACCGCTCCGCCGGTATGAACCAGCTGGGCGGCAGGGGGCGGCGTCACATCTTGTCGATCCCCGAAGGGAGCGGATCAGGCCTCGGCGGCCGCTTCTTCGGCGGGAGCCTCGGCAGCCGGGGCTTCCTCCACCGGAGCCTTGGCGGCTTCCTCGGCGGCGGCCAGCTTGGCGGCGCGCTCTTCGGCGCGCTCCTTGGCCTTCTCGCCCGGCTCGCCGCGCTTCGGGTTGTTGCGGGCGGCGCGTTCCTTCACGCCGGCGGCGTCGAGGAAGCGGGCGACGCGGTCGGTCGGCTGCGCACCGACCGAGAGCCAATGCTTGGCGCGCTCGGTGTCGAGCACGACGCGCTTGGGATCGTCCTTGGCGAGGAGCGGGTTATAGGCACCGATCTTCTCGATGAAGGCGCCGTCGCGCGGGCTGCGCGAGTTGGCGACGACGATGCGGTAATAAGGGCGCTTCTTGGCGCCGCCACGGGCGAGACGGATGGAGACGGACATGGAGACTTCCTTTCTGAAATCGTTCTTATCTGAATTAAGTGCTTATTTCTTCTTCAAGAAATTCTGGAAACCGGGGGGCAGGCCCTGCGGATTGGTCGGCATGCCAGGAAGGCCGGGAAGCCCGCCACCGCCCGGCATCGGAGGCATGCCGCCACCGCCGCCGAGCATGCCGCCAAGGCCACCGCCGCCGCCCAAAAGACCGGCGAGGCCCTTGAGACCGCCCATCTTCTTCATCTTCTTCATGACCGTCGCCATGTCCTGATGCATCTTCAGGAGCTTGTTGACGTCCTGCACGGTGGTGCCCGATCCCTTGGCGACGCGGATCTTCCGCTTCGCGTTGAGCAGTTCGGGCTTGGCGCGCTCCTTCGGAGTCATCGAACCGATGATCGCGTCCATGCGGACGAGCACGCGGTCGTCGGCGGCGCCGGACGCCATTGCCTGCTTGACCTGCTTGATCCCGGGCAGCATCGCAGCCAGGCCCGATAGCCCGCCCATGCGGCGCATCTGGTTGAGCTGGTTCCGCAGGTCGTTCATGTCGAACAGACCCTTGGCCATGCGCGCGGCGAGATGTTCGGCCTCCTCGGCCTTGATCGTCTCCGCGGCCTTCTCCACGAGGCTGACGACGTCGCCCATGCCCAAGATGCGGCCGGCGACGCGCGACGGCTGGAACAGCTCGATCCCGTCCAGCTTCTCACCCGTGCCGACGAACTTGATCGGCTTGCCGGTGACGGCGCGCATCGACAGCGCGGCACCGCCGCGGGCGTCGCCGTCCATCCGAGTGAGCACGACGCCGGTCAGCGCGACCTGATCGGAGAAGTTCTTCGCGACGTTGACCGCATCCTGGCCGGTCAGCGCGTCGACGACCAGCAGGATTTCCTCCGGGTCGGCGACGGCGGCGACCGCCTTCATCTCTTCCATCAGCGCCTGGTCGACGTGCAGACGACCGGCGGTGTCGAGCATCAGCACGTCGAAGCCCTGCAGCTTCGCGGCCTGCAGCGCGCGGCGGGCAATATCGACCGGCTGCTGACCGGCGACGATCGGCAGGGTCGCGACCGACGCCTGGGTGCCCAGCACCGCCAGCTGCTCCTGCGCGGCCGGGCGGTTGACGTCGAGCGACGCCATCAGGACCTTCTTGCGGCCCTTCTCGGTCAGGCGCTTGGCGATCTTGGCGGTGGTGGTCGTCTTGCCCGAGCCCTGCAGACCGACCATCATCACGATGGCGGGCGGGCTGACGTCGACGTTGAGGTCGGACGCCTCGGCGCCCAGCATCTCGACCAGCGCATCGTTGACGATCTTGACGACCTGCTGGCCCGGCGTGACCGAGCGCAGGACCTGCTGGCCGACGGCCTGTTCGGTGACCTTGTCGACGAAGGTACGGACGACCGGCAGCGCGACATCGGCCTCGAGCAGCGCGATGCGGACTTCGCGCATCGCCTCGCGCACGTCCGATTCGGCGAGCGCGCCACGGCCGCGCAGGCGGTCGAAGACCCCTCCCAGCCTTTCGCTCAGACTCTCGAACATGCGTTTCTCCAGCTGCGCCGAAGCGCGGAAATCCAGCCGTTCAGACCCGAAACGCAAAGCGCGCCGGCGGGCGAAACCTCGCCGGCCAGCGTGCGTCCGTGGACGCTTCCGATGCTTTTCCTGTCTGTAAGACGAGGCGGGCTCTACCCGCAAAAGGCGCGAAAGGCAATTTCTATATGGGATTGGGAGTCGGTTGGCCGATCACGCGAAGAAGGCCCGCCGCTCGCGCGACGGGCCCTCCCCATCCTCTCCGATTTCAATAGCGTCCGCTTATGCCGCGAACTGGTTCATCGTGTTGTGGACGCCACCGGCCTTGAGGGCGGCTTCGCCGGCGAAATATTCCTTATGGTCGTCGCCGATGTCCGAACCCGACATGTTCTGGTGCTTCACGCAGGCGATGCCCTGGCGGATTTCCTGGCGCTGTACGTTCAGCACATAGCCGAGCATGCCGGCATCGCCGAAATATTCCTTGGCGAGGTTGTCGGTCGACAGCGCCGCGGTGTGGTAGGTCGGCAGGGTGATCAGGTGGTGGAAGATGCCCGCCCGCTTTGCGGCGTCGCGCTGGAAGGTGCGGATCTTCTCGTCGGCCTCGTTGGCCAGGTCCGACCCGTCATAGTCGACGCTCATCAGGCGGTTGCGGTCATAGGGGGAGACGTCCTTGCCCTCCTGTTGCCAGCGGTCGAACACCTGCTGGCGGAAGTTGAGCGTCCAGTTGAACGAGGGGGAGTTGTTGTAGACCAGCTTGGCGCTCGGAATGACCTCGCGGATGCGGTCGACCATGCCCGCGATCTGCTCGATGTGCGGCTTCTCGGTCTCGATCCACAGCAGGTCCGCGCCGTTCTGGAGCGAGGTGATGCAGTCGAGCACGCAGCGGTCGGCGCCGGTGCCTTCGCGGAACTGGAACAGGTTGGAGCGCAGGCGCTTCGGGCGCATCAGCTTGCCGCTGCGGTTGATCACCACGTCGCCGTTGATCGTCGAAACGTCGGTGATCTCCTCGCAGTCGAGGAAGCTGTTATACTGGTCGCCGATATCGCCGGGCTCGGCCGAATAGGCGATCTGCTTGGTCAGGCCGGCGCCGAGCGAGTCGGTGCGCGCGACGATGATGCCGTCGGTGATGCCGAGTTCGAGGAAGGCATAGCGGCACGCGCGGATCTTCGCGAGGAAGTCCTCATGCGGTACCGTGACCTTGCCGTCCTGGTGACCGCACTGCTTTTCGTCCGACACCTGATTCTCGATCTGCAGCGCGCAGGCGCCGGCCTCGATCATCTTCTTGGCGAGCAGATAGGTAGCCTCGGCATTGCCGAAGCCGGCGTCGATGTCGGCGATGATCGGCACGACATGGGTCTGGTAATTGTCGATCGCGTGGATCAGGCGCTGTTCCTCGACCTGGTTGCCGGTCTCGCGCGCCTTGTCGAGTTCGCGGAACATCAGGCTGAGCTCGCGGGAGTCGGCCTGGCGCAGGAAGGTGTAGAGCTCCTCGATCAGCGCCGGCACGCTGGTCTTCTCATGCATCGACTGGTCGGGCAGCGGGCCGAAGTCCGAGCGCAGCGCGGCGACCATCCATCCCGAAAGATAGAGGTAGCGGCGCTTGGTCGTGCCGAAATGCTTCTTGATCGAGATCAGCTTCTGCTGGCCGATGAAGCCATGCCAGCAGCCCAGCGACTGGGTGTAGTTGGCGGGATCGGCGTCATAGGCGGCCATGTCCTCGCGCATGATCTTCGCGGTGTAGCGGGCGATGTCGAGCCCGGTCTGGAAGCGGTTCTGGAGGCGCATCCGGGCGACCGCCTCGGCGCCGATTCCGGCCCAGGGCGAGCCCTTCTGGCGGATCAGCTGTTCGGCTTGTGCGATTTCGTCCTGATAGCTCATCGTCTTTGTCCTGCTGTACAAGATATGCGGCCACAAACAGCGAAAAGGCCGGAATGTCAGCAGGAGTCATGCTCAAAAGAGGGTCGGTAGGTGGGGCTTATGCCGTTGATGCGTGAAAATATGTAAGAAGTTTACACATCCTGTGGCGCCGGCAAGCCTGCCCGGGTGAAAATATGCGCGTTCTGAGGCGCGTTAAAGGCTTGGCAACCAGCCACCCCTAGGGTTGGCCCATCCACTTAGCCGGAGACAGACATGCACGACAGGATGCTGGGGGAGGGCCCGTCCGCGCGCCCCGTCCGCGACCGTCGTGACATGCTTGCGGCAGGGGTCACGCTCTGCGCCGTGATCCTCGTGCTCATCTCGGCGCTCGGCGTCATCGGCTCGCTGTGGCGGTCGGACGGGCCCGCTCTCTCGGTCACCGACAATCTCACCATTTCCGTCCTGCTGCTCAACCTGGCACTGATGCTGCTGGGATGGCGTCGCTATCGCGCGCTCAAATATGAGGTGCATCTCCGCCGCGCCGCCGAAGAGCGCGCGAGCGAACTTGCCACCTGCGACCCGCTGACCGGCATGCTCAACCGCCGCGCCCTGGCCGAAGCGGGCGCGCGCATGATCGACCAGGTGCTGCCCCGCCGCGGCTCGCTCGCCATGCTCATGATCGACCTCGACCATTTCAAGTCGGTCAACGACATGCACGGCCATCTGGTGGGCGACCAGCTGCTGCGCGCGGCGTCCGAAGCCATCGTCGGGCCGTTGCCGCCCCATGCGCTGGCGGCCCGGCTGGGCGGCGACGAGTTCGCCTGTGCCTTCCCGTTCGATCCGGATGAGCCCGCGTCGGTCGAGAGCGTCGCCGATGCTATCCTTGCCCGCATGACCCAGCCTTTCGCGATCGGCGGCGTCCAGGCGCGGATCGGTGCGTCGGTGGGAATCGCCCGCACCGAGGCGGGCTGCCGCACGATCGACACGCTGATGCGGCGTTCCGATATTGCGCTCTATGCGGCCAAGCGCGCCGGGCGGAACCAGCGGGCCTGGTTCGACGCAAGCATGGAACGCGAGCTGGAGCTGCGTAACGAGATCGAGCTCGGCCTGCGCGCGGGCATACCCAGCGGCCAGATCGTCCCCTGGTTCGAGCCGCAGATCGATCTGGCGAGCGGCGCCATCCGGGGGTTCGAGGTGCTCGCACGCTGGGACCATCCCGACCATGGCCTGATCGAACCGGCCGCCTTCATCCCCGTCGCCGAGGAGTCGGGGCTGATCGGCGAATTGTCGATGTCGGTGATGCGCGCCGCGATCGAGGAGGCGCGCCACTGGGATCCCGCGCTGGTGCTGGCGGTGAACATCAGCCCGACCCAGATGCGCGACCCCTGGCTTCCGCAGAAGATCGTGAAGCTGCTCACCGAGCTCAACTTCCCTGCCGAGCGGCTGGAGATCGAGATTACCGAGGCGGCGCTTCTGGAGAATCAGGCGCTTGCGCTCGCGATCATCGCCAGCCTCAAGAATCAGGGGATCCGCGTCGCCCTGGACGATTTCGGCACAGGCTATTCCAGCCTGACCCATTTGCGGGCGATGCCGCTCGACCGGGTCAAGGTGGACCGCAGCTTCGTTCTCCGCATGGTGCAGGACGCCGATGCCGCCGCGCTGGTGCGGATGATCATCTCGCTCGCCGAAGGGCTGAACATCGAGGTGATCGCCGAGGGTGTCGAGAATGCCGAGATTGCGGCGCTGTTGCGCGAGATCGGCAATGTGACGGTACAGGGCTGGCATTTCGGGCGCGCCGCCCCCGCTCGAAACACGCGCGGTCTGCTCGCCGGCCGGGGCCAGCTGATCGCCGCGAGCCCCAGCGCTGTGGCCGGCGGCGTGGTCGCGATGCGCCAGGGTCGCAAGAAGCAGGCCTGATCGCTCGCACCGACCGGGGCCGCTTATGGACTTCGTCGCGTCGAAACCTTAAGTCGCGCGGGCCATGAAGCTTCGCTTTCACAAGATGCACGGACTCGGCAACGACTTCGTCGTGATCGACGCGCGCGATAGCGCGGTCGAGCTGGCGCCCGGCCGCGTTCGCGCGATCGCCGATCGCAAGACGGGCGTCGGCTGCGACCAGCTCATCCTGCTCCAGCGCTCCGATCATGCCGACGCGCGGATGCGCATCTTCAATGCCGACGGTGGCGAGGTCGAAGCCTGCGGCAATGCCACGCGCTGCGTCGTCAGCCTGCTCGGTGGCGCGGCGCGCCTGGAGACGCTCGGCGGCATGCTCGAAGGCCAGGCCGAAGGCGACGCGGTGGCGGTCGATCTGGTCGAGCCGCGCTTCGACTGGGACGCGATCCCGCTCGCTTATGCGATGGACACGCGCGCCATGCCTGTTGGTTGGGAAATGCTGGAGGCACCCGCGGCGGTCAATGTCGGCAACCCGCATGTCATCTTCTTCGTGGCCGAAACCGATGCGGTGCCGCTCGACCGGTTGGGCCCGGCGATCGAGACCGATCCGCTGTTCCCCGCGCGCATCAACGTCAACGTGGCCACCATCGACGACCGCGCCAATATCCGCCTGCGTGTATGGGAGCGCGGCGTCGGCCTGACCGATGCCTGCGGGACCGGCGCCTGCGCGACGGGGGTCGCGGCGATCCGCGCGGGTCTCGTCGATTCGCCGGTGCGGGTCACGCTTCCCGGCGGGCCGCTCACCATCGCCTGGGCGCCCGGCCAGGTCGTCCGCATGACCGGGCCCGCCACCCATGTCTTCACCGGCGAGCTCGACCTCGGGGCGGATTTGGACGCGCTCTGATGACCGGCCCCGAGCTGATCACGCTGGGCTGTCGGCTCAACATCGCCGAAAGCGAAGCGATGCGCACGGCTGCGGCCGATGATGATCGCCTGATCATCGTCAACAGCTGCGCGGTCACCAACGAAGCCGTCACCCGCACCCGCCAGGCGATCCGCCGCGCGGCGCGGCGCCGGCCCGATGCGCGGATCGTGGTCACCGGATGCGCGGCGCAGATCGATCCGGCGGCCTTCGCTGCGATGCCCGAGGTCGCACGCGTTATCGGCAACGCCGAAAAGGCCCGGCCGGATCTGCTCACCTTCGAACCGGGCCCTGTCGCGGACATCCATGTCTCCGACATCATGGCCCTTCGCGAGACTGCGGGGCATATGGCATCGGCCTTCGCCGGCCATGCGCGCGCCTTCGTCGAGGTGCAGAATGGCTGCGATCACCGCTGCACCTTCTGCGCGATCCCGCAGGGCCGCGGGAACAGCCGCTCGGTCCCCGCCGGGCTGGTCGTCGATCGGATCAGGGCGCTGGTCGATCAGGGCCATGAAGAGGTCGTGCTGACCGGGGTAGACCTCACCAGCTATGGCCCCGATCTGCCGGGCAGCCCGACCCTCGGCCAGCTGGTCGAGCGTATCCTGACGCATGTGCCCGGATTGCGGCGCTTGCGCCTCTCCTCGCTCGACTCGGTCGAGATCGACGATCGGTTGTTCGCGCTGCTGACCGGCGAGCCCCGGATCATGCCGCATCTCCATCTGTCGCTGCAGGCGGGGGACGACATGATCCTCAAGCGCATGAAACGCCGCCACGACCGTGCGCAGGCGGTGGCGATGGTACAGCGGCTCAAGGCCGCGCGCGGCGACGTCGCGATCGGCGCGGACCTGATCGCGGGCTTCCCGACCGAGGACGAGGCTATGGCGGCGAACACGGCCGCGCTGATCGACGATTGCGACATCGTCTTCGCGCATGTCTTTCCCTATTCGCCGCGCACGGGCACGCCTGCTGCGCGCATGCCCCAGCTTTCGCCGGCGGTGGTCCGTGCCCGCGCCGAGGCCCTGCGCGAGCGCGGCGATGCGCGGCGACGGCGCTGGCTCGCCAGCCTCGTCGGCACGCAGCAAAGCCTGCTGGTCGAGCGCGGCGGCATCGGCCACGCCCCCAATTTTGCGCGCGTCCGGATCGAAGGCCCCGTCCCGCGCGTAGGCAGCATCGCCGAGGCACATATCACCGGCCATGACGACCATGGCCTAACAGGCAGGATCGAATGAGCGAATTGCGCTGGCACGAAAAGCTGTTCGGGGGGTTCAGGAAGACCTCCGACCGGCTTGGCGAGAATCTGACCGGCCTGTTCGGCAAGGCTGCGCTCGACGAGGCCACGCTCGACGAGATCGAGGAGGCGCTGATCGCGTCGGACCTGGGCCCTGCAACCTCGCGGCGGATCCGCGACCGGCTAGCCGGCGAGATGTTCGAAAAGGGGCTCGACGAGCGCCGGCTGCGCGAGATCGTCGCGCAGGAGATCGAAAAGGTGCTCGCGCCCGCCGCCAAGCCGCTCGAGATCGAGGCCTTCCCCCGGCCGCAGGTGATCCTGGTGATCGGCGTCAACGGCTCGGGCAAGACGACCACGATCGCGAAGCTGGCGCACTGGCTGCAGGAGCAGGACTATGCGGTGATGCTCGTCGCCGGCGACACCTTCCGCGCGGCGGCGATCGGGCAGCTCAAGGTTTGGGCCGACCGCATCGGCGTGCCGATCATCAGCGGGCAGGAAGGTGGCGATGCGGCCAGCCTCGTCTTCGAGGGCGTCAAGCAAGGTACCGAAAAGGGCATCGACGTGCTGATCGTCGACACGGCGGGGCGGCTGCAGAACAAGACGGGCCTGATGGACGAACTCGCCAAGATCCGGCGCGTGCTCGGGCGGTTGAACCCTGCGGCCCCGCATGACGTGCTGCTCGTCCTCGACGCGACCACCGGCCAGAATGCGCTGAGCCAGATCGAGATCTTCAAGGAAACCGCCGGTGTCACCGGGCTCGTCATGACCAAGCTCGACGGGACGGCGCGCGGTGGCGTGCTGGTCGCGGCCGCCGAACGCTATGGCCTGCCGGTCCATGCGATCGGTCTCGGCGAGTCGATCGACGATCTCAAGCCCTTCGATCCTTCCGAGGTCGCACGCGCCATCGCAGGTCTCGAGAGGATCGCGAAATGAGCGCATCGCCGACCTCCACCGACCGGGAAGCCGGTTCGGGCCTCAAGCTGCTGATCGATCTCGGTCCGCTGGTCGTCTATCTGGCGGCCTGGTGGCTGACCAAGGACGTCGTTCGGGCGACCGCGATCTTCATGGGGGCGACCTTCGTCGCGATCGCGGCGTCGTGGATCAGGACGCGCCGCATTTCGCCCATGCTGCTCTTCTCGGGGGTGATGGTAGCGGTCTTCGGCGGCCTGACCGTCTGGCTGCACGACGCCACCTTCATCAAGATGAAGCCGACCGTCTATTATCTGATGGTCGCCGGCATTCTCGGCTTCGGCCTCTACACCGACCGGCCGACGCTGAAGCTGGTCCTCGGGCAGGCCTATCCCGGCCTCACCGATCTCGGCTGGACCAAGCTCACGCGCAACTGGGCGATCTTCTTCGTGGCAATGGCGGTCGCGAACGAGCTGGTCTGGCGCTCGACCAGCATGGACTTCTGGCTCGGCTACAAGCTTTGGGGCGCGCTTCCGGCGACGATCCTGTTCGCCATCGCCAATGTCCCGATGCTGACGCGGCATGGCTTGAACAGCGAAGCCGCCGAGGAGCCGGTGCTGCCGCCACAGGGCTGAATATGCCGGCTAAGCTGCTGTATTTCATATAAGTTTCACAGAAGTGTAACGCCCGGCTTACCTCTCCTTTACCAACGCCGCCTAGGAGGTTGGCCCAAGGAGGCGCCGATGAGCTGCGAAATGGCGGTCATGCCCGCGGGGGTGGACGAAAGTCTGCGTTCGGCGATGATCACGTGGTCCGTCGCTGCGGACGCCGGCATTCGCGAGGTCATCGCCTGCTACCGCGAACAGCCGGACCTCGAGGCGCTCCCCATCGTCGACGCCGAAGGGCGTCCGGCCGGCGCAGTCCTGGAACGTGACATCCGGCGGTTGCTGCTCAACCCTTTCGGTCATGCCCTGTTGTGCAACCACAGCCTGTATCGGCGTCTCGACGGCTTCGTCAGCGAAGTGCCTATGGCGGATGTGGATACCCCGCTCGGCGAGCTGTTCGCGCTGGTGTCGCAGGGAGGCGGCCATGACGCGATCATTCTCACGCTCGGCGGGCGCTTCGTTGGCGCGCTGAGCGGTCGCACGCTCCTGCGGCTGGCCGCCGACCGGGAAGCGGCGCTGGCCGCACGGCGGGCCGCAAGGCTGCGCTGGATCGGCGAAGCATCGAGCGCGATGCGCGCCGAGGCAGCGGCGCTGTCGAGTGGCATGATCGACGCCTCGGTGGCCCTCGAGGAAAGCGCTGGCCGCATGGGCGCCCGGGCGCGCGATGTCGGCGCCAAGGGCCTGTCGGTGATGACCGCTGCCGCACAGGCCGCCGACAATGTCGGTGCGGTGGCCGAACAGGGACAGGATCTCGTCGCCGCGCTCGGCCAGCTGGGCACCGAGGTGGCGGCGGCGCGGGCGTCGACACTGCATGTCGCCGGTATGATCGAGGAAGGCGGGCGGCGCGCCCGCCAGCTCGGCCAGACCACCGATGAGATCGGTGCCGTCGTCGAGACGATCGACGCGGTCGCGAGGCGCATCAACCTGCTGGCACTCAATGCGACGATCGAGGCGGCCCGGGCCGGCGAGGCGGGGCGCGGCTTCGCGGTGGTCGCATCGGAGGTGAAGGCGCTGGCACGACAGACGCGGGAGTCGGTGGGCCTGATCGCCGCCCGGATCGACAGCGTGCGCAGCGGCGTGGGAAGCGTGGCGGCCGCTCAGGCCGGCATCGAAGCGGCCATCGCGGCGCTCGACGGTCTTTCTGCCACGGTCGACGAAGCGGTCGAGCGCAACCGGATCGTCGGCGAGCTGGTCAGCGCCAATGTGCGCGATGCCGCCGGCGCCAACGACCATATAAGGCGGCAGGCCGCCGAGATCAGCGGCAGTGCGGGCGATGCGGCGACGGGTGCGGAGCAACTGTCCGACATCGCCAGGACGCTGACCGATGGCGCGGCCAGGCTGCGCTTGCGGCTTGGCCGTTTCCTCGACGAGATAGAAAGGGCGTAGCGCCCCCTCGATCGAGGGGGCGCCCTATGATGGCCTCAGGCCGGCGACAGATCCGCCACCGCGACCGCGTCGCCTTCGACGTTGCGTGAGACGAAGTCCCAGTTCACGACCTTGCCGAGGACCGATTCCGCGAATTTCGGCCGCGCGTTGCGGTAATCGATATAATAGGCGTGCTCCCACACATCGAGCGTGAGCAGCGGCTTGAGCTCGCTCTGGCTGAGCGGTGTTTCGCCGTCGTGGAGCGAGGTGATGACCAGCTTGTCGCCCGCCAGCGCGAGCCAGGCCCAGCCACTGCCGAAATGGCCGACCGCCTCGGCTGAGAGCTTCTTCACGAGGTCTTCCTGGCTGCCGAAGCTGGCTTCGATCATCTTCGCCAGCTTTTCCGAAGGCTTGGTCGAGCCTTCCGGGGCCAGGCACTGCCAGAAGAAATTGTGGTTCCAGATCTGGCCGGCATTGTTCGACAGCGGCTTGTCGCCCATGTCTTTCGCCAGCTTCACGATTTCCACCAGGGTCTTGCCCTTCAGGCCCTTCTCGTCGAGCCAGCCATTGACCTTGTCGACATAGGCCTGGTGATGCTTGCCATGGTGATAGTCGAAGCTTTCGGCCGACAGGACGGGCTCCAGCGCTGCGCGGTCGAAGGGAAGGGCGGGAAGCGAGAACGCCATCGTGAACTCCATAAGCCGGGGATGAAAAATACGGCTCCTCAACGATTTGGCGGGTGGGAAGGTCCATCTAAATGCGACCTCCCGTTTGTTTCGGGCGACGCGGCATCGCAGCAACCACCGAACGGCATCGCCCGTGCATCATAATGTGTGACAAAAGCGGAACGAATTTCTAAACTGTGCCCGGGAAGCGATCCGCGTTGCCAAGGGTGCGGACGCAACATGCAGGGGAACTCCATGGATAAATTTTTCGCCAATCTGCACCTCGTACTGGCCGTCGGCCTGGCCGCCGCGATCGCCCTGATCGCCTATGTGCATCCGGATCCGTCGCTGCTCGCCAACTATGTGCTCCGCTGGCTGCACGTGTTCTTCGGCATCGTGTGGATCGGCCTCCTCTATTATTTCAACTTCGTGCAGATCCCGACCATGCCGTCGGTGCCGGCAGAGCTGAAGCCGGGCGTTTCCAAGTATATCGCTCCCAAGGCACTGTTCTTCTTCCGCTACGGCGCGCTGCTGACGGTGCTTACCGGTCTGTCGGTTGCGCACGTCACCGGCTATCTGGTCGCCGCGCTGACCTTCGCCCCCGACTATCGCCTGATCGGTATCGGCATGTGGCTCGCGCTGATCATGGCGTTCAACGTTTGGTTCCTGATCTGGCCGGCGCAGAAGAAGGCTCTGGGCATCGTCGAGGCCGACGCCGACACCAAGGCAGCCGCCGCCAAGACCGCGATGATCTTCTCGCGCACCAACACGCTGCTCTCGATCCCGATGCTCTATGCGATGACCAACGCCAATTTCGGCTGAGGACATCGTCCGCACGGAATAAGGGGCCGGGGGAGCGATCCTCCGGCCCTTTTCTTGTCAGCGTCGCCTTTGCCAGGCGCGCCGCGCGCCGCGCGCGATCCGGCGCAGGGGCGCAGGCAGGCGGTCGAGCGGTCCCGGGCGCGATATGTCTGTGCGCGACGGCCGCTGATAGGCGATGGGCGGGAAGGCCAGGTGCGTCGGGCAGGCGGGGTGCGCCTGCCGGAACCAGTTATAGGCGCCGTCGACGTCCATCGGTCCGCCCTCGGGGCTTCCCGCCGGGCGTTCCAGCATTGCCGCGAGGAAGGTGGGCAGCGTCTCGATCGCCTCGCGTCCGAAGCCGAGGCAATGGGCGAGCCGGATGGTGAGCGCGGGCGGGGCATGCACCAGGCCGGAGCTGTCGGTGAGATCCAGGCCCCCATTGCCCTCGGGCAGTTCATGTCCTCCATAGAAGAGGCCCAGTCCGTCGGCGTCGAGGAGGTCGAGCAATGCCGGCAGGCGGTCGACCGCGGTCGATGCGAAGTCGCAATCATCCTCGAGCATCAGGATGGCCCGCAGGCCGTCCCGCCGCGCTTCGGACAGCACGGCCAACTGGCTGAGGAAAGCGCCGCGCGCGCCGATGCTGCGAAAGGGGCCAGCGTCGTCGGGACGGATCGCTTCGAACAGACGGACGCGGGGGTGGTCGTAGCCCAGCCCCAGCCGCGCGAGCTCGCCCGCCATTTCGCGCCGACGGTCGCTGCGTGTCGCGAGGTTGATCACATAGAGCCGCTCGAACGTCGCGAACAGGCGGTCGGCTGGGGTCATCCCTGCCGGTCGAGCAGATCGTGGCGCCGCAGCGCATGGCGCAGCTGGTCGTAGCTGAGCTTCAGGGCGAGCGCGGTCGCGCGCTGGTTGAAGCGGCAGCGGCGCAGTGCATCCTCCAGCAGCATCTTCTCATAGGTGAGAACGGCGTTGCGGAAATCCTCGCAGCTGCTCGGCGGCGTCATGGGCGCCGATGCCGGGCCGGCCGGCTGCGCTACCGCCGCCTCGCCAGCGACCGCCGCCGCCGGGCGTGGCTGCGATACGGTCGCCGTGACCGGGCGCCACGGGCTTTCGAACGGGTCGAACTGGATCTCGTCGATCGGCCGTTCCGGGTCGTCCCAGCGATAGACCGCCCGCTCCACCACGTTGCGCAGCTCGCGCACATTGCCAGGCCAAGCATGCTCGATCAGCGTGGTGCTCGCGCCGGCCGAAAAGCCGGGCCAGTGCGGCCAGCCCAGTTCGGAGGCCATGCGCCGACCGAAATGGTCGGCGAGGACCTGCACGTCGCCCTCGCGGACGCGGAGCGGAGGCAGGGTAATGACTTCGAACGACAGACGATCGAGCAGGTCGGCGCGGAATCGCCCGCGCTCGACCAGGTCGGGCAGATGCTCGTTGGTCGCAGCAACGATGCGCACGTCGACGCGCAGCGGACGCGACGCGCCGATCCGGGTAACCTCGCCATATTCGACTGCGCGCAGCAGCCGCTCCTGCGCGCCCGTCGAGAGTGTTGCGAGTTCGTCGAGGAAGAGCGTGCCGCCATGCGCCTCCTCGAACCGGCCCGCGCGCGCCTTGGTCGCCCCCGTGAAGGCACCCGCCTCGTGACCGAACAGCTCGGCCTCGATCAGCGTTTCGGGCAGGGCGGCGCAGTTCAGGGTGACGAGCGGGCCGTCCCAGCGCTGGGAAAGCCGGTGCAGGCGTTCCGCGACCAGTTCCTTGCCGGTGCCGCGCTCGCCGATCACGAGCACCGGGCGGTTGAGCGCGGCGGCACGGCTGGCCCGCTCGACCGAGTCGAGAAAGGCCAGCGACTGGCCGATGAACTGGGCTTCGCGTTCCATGCCATATGGTTGGCGTAAAATCCCAAGACTTGGCAACAGCTAATCGTCCCACCCAAACGCGCGACCGACCTATCACCATGAAAAGCGGCGATTTTATCAATTGGCACGGCTTCTGCATTGCTCGAGGTATACCGGCATTGCCGGAACCGGAACGACAGGGAAACAGGATAATGTTCGGTCTCGACAGCATCGATCTGCAGCGCATCACGGTCTCGGCCTTGGGGGCTGCGCTTCTTTCGCTGGTCTGCGTGCTGGGTGCGGTCGCACCTGCGCATGTCGGCCCCGCCGCCTTCCAGCAGGAAGGCAGCATCCGTTAACGCGTGCGTCGGCCGCCGGACGGGCTAGACTGCCCGGCGACCGCGCCCGCAACCGCCACGTATCGAGCGTAATCAAGGAGCCTGACAGATGGGAATTTTCTCCCGAACCCGCGATATCATCGCCGCCAACGTCACCGACCTTCTCGACAAGGCCGAGGACCCCGCGAAGATGATCCGCATGATCATCCTCGAAATGGAGGAGACGCTCGTCGAGGTTCGCGCATCGGCCGCGCGCACGATCGCCGACCAGAAGGAACTGCGTCGCCAGATCGCGAAGCTGGACACGGTCCAGGCCAACTGGCTGGAAAAGGCCGAGCTGGCGCTGTCGAAGGATCGCGAGGATCTGGCCAAGGCCGCGCTCGTCGAGAAGCAGAAGGCCGCCGATCTCGCCGGCCAGCTGCACGAGGAGATCGACCTGCTCGACGAGTCGCTCAAGGCCTCCGAGGCGGACATCGCCAAGCTGCAGGGCAAGCTGCGCGAGGCGCGTGCTCGCCAGAACAGCATCGTGACCCGGCTCGAGTCGGCCAACAACCGTGCCCGCATGCGGGAAATGTATGCCGGCCCGAAGATCGACGAGGCCTTCTCGCGCTTCGAACTGCTGGAGCGCCGCGTCGACTATGCCGAGGGCCGCGCCGAAGCTGCGGGCATGGGAGCTGCCCCCAAGTCGCTCGAGGAGGAGATCGCCGAGCTGCGCTCGTCCGACAAGGTCGATGCAGAGCTGGCCGCATTGAAGGCCAAGGCGCAGAGCAAGGGGGCCTGACGCGATGGAAGATATTCTCGTCCCGATCGGGGTTGTCGGGATCCTCTTTCTGGGCCTGCCCTGGCTGGTCTTCCACTATGTCACCCAGTGGAAGAAGAATGGCGGGCTGACGGTCGAGGACGAGAGGCTTCTCGACGAAATGCACGAAATGGCGCGCCGCCTGGACGACCGCGTCGCCACGCTGGAGCGGATCCTGGACAGCCAGGACCCCAGCTGGCGGCCCCGCCAGATCGCAGAGCGCAACCAGGACGATTGGCGCCGCGACAACTGATCGCCGGGACGCCGACAGGAAGACAGGAAGGGAAGGTTCGAAATGTCCGCTCGCCGCACAAAATTCTACGTCGACAAGCGCAACCGCAAATGGCTGGGCGTCTGCGCGGGGCTTGCCGACTATACCGGGATCGACGTCACGCTGATCCGTATCGGCACCGTGCTGCTGACGCTGCTGGGGGGCTTTCCCTGGACGCTCGTCGCCTATCTGCTGATCAACTGGCTGGTCGATGACAAGCCGCGCGAATTCTACGAGAGCAGCCGCGAGGAGCAGAAATTCTGGCAGACCGTCAGGGCTCGGCCAGGCGCCTCGGTCCGGGATGTCCGCGCCCGTTTCCGCGACATCGACCGCCGCATCGCCGACGTCGAGACGCATGTCACGAGCCACAACTCCGCCCTGGCGCGCGAGATCGACGCGCTGCGCTGAACGCGGCTGCGTCGACCCGCAAGGCTGGCGCGAGGCGGCACCGTCAACGGAATGACGTTTGTCGAACCGGGGATGACGTTCGTCGAAATACAGAACCGACAGCCATGTAAACAATGATGGCTGCCGGGTTAGGGGAAGACCGATGAATATTCCGATGGCAATATTGGTACCGGGTGCGACCATCGTCGCTGTCCTCGGTGTCGTCGGCTGGATCGTCACGACCTGGCTCAGGGTCAAGCATGGCTATCCGCTAGAGAACAGCTGGGGCAAGGCCGTCTATCCGCGCAGCAGCGACGAGACGATGGAGCGGGTCAAGCTCCTGTCCGGCGAGAATGCGCAGCTCCGCGCCGAGCTCTCGGCGGTGAAGGAGCGGCTGGCGACGGTCGAACGGATCGTGACCGACAGCAGCTTCCGCCTCGACCAGGAAATCAATGCCCTGCGCGGGCCCGCCAACTGAGGATCCACCGATGGCGAACCTCTTCTATTTCATGATCGGCAGCGCTCCGATCCTCGCGATCCTCGGCTGGGTCGCCACCGAGTGGATGTCGCTCCGCAAGAAGCAGATCGAAGCGATCTCGACCGAGGCGGCCGAGAAGGCAGCCCAATATGCGGCGAAGACCGAGCGGCTGGAGCAACGGGTAGCCGTGCTCGAGCGCATCCTCACCGACCGTTCGACCACGCTGGCCGTCGAGATCGACCGGCTGCGCGACCAACCCCTCAACTGACCTATCCGCGAGGAGAAGCAGGATGAACCCCTTTGAAATGGTCGTGCTGATCGTCGCGATCACCGCCATCGCCAGCATTTTTCGCGCCAAATATGGCGTGGTCACCAAGGGTGAAAAATGGGTCCGGCCCGATAACCGCGATGCCGAAAGGCTGCGCGAAGAGATCAAGGCGCTGAAGGAACGCGTTGCTGTTCTTGAGCGCATCGCAACCGAAAATGACCGCGGCATGGCGCTCGATCGCGAGATCGAGGCGCTACGCCGGGCGGACTAAACCTCAAGGAAGGACAGGGACGATGACTGACTCCACCTTCTGGCTCACCCTGAGCGGAGCGGGGCTGATCGGCCTCGGAGTCGTGGCCTGGGCAGCATTGACGGGCTGGCGCGGCTGGCTCGAGCTCGAAAGGCTTCGCCTGGAGCGCCGTATCCCGGCTACAAACGACGGCCCGACGGGCCCGTCGCCCGCCGCACGCATCGAACTGGCGGATCTCAAGGAACGTATTCGCAAGCTGGAGGCGATCGCTTCGGGCGTCGACCTCTGACCGCTTAACCGGCCGGCGCTGTCGGTCCGACCTTATCGGCGCAGGCTCAGTTCGGGCCGATCCAATCGGCTACGTCCGCCGCCACCTGATTGGCGGCCTGGTTCAGCCCTGCTGCCACGCTTGCGCTGTCTTCCCCGGCAACAGGCACGCGCGCTTCGAACCGCCGGGTCTTCACTTCGTCGCTGCCCGATTTTGCCAGTGTCGCGTCATAGGTGACCAGCACCTGATTCTGGCCGCCCAGCAACTGAAATGCCGTCAGCGTCCCCGCAAGGCGATTGTCGGGGGTGATCGAAGCGTTGCGATGATCGGGAACGAAGCGCCCGGTCTTGGCTTCGATCGTTTCGGCCAGCAGCGAGCGGAACAAGCCAGCCGGAGTATCGACCCAGGCGACTTTGGGCAGATAGGCGTAGCTGATGCCGGTCTGTACTGCGATGCGCTGGTTGCGAAGCTGCGAGGGCAGGGCGGGCACCGAAACGCTGATCGCCTGCGTGTCGCGGGCTACCTTGGCCGTGCCCGCCGGCACTGTCGCCTGCGCGGTCAGTCCAACGAGGCGCTCAGGTGGATCTTCGCCCAGGCTGACGCAGCCGGAAAGGGCGGCGGCGGCGGAGATGGCGATCAGCGAACGGCGCAGCATGGGCCTCAATTCCTCGGCTTGTAGTCGGGAAGCTTCGAACCGCCGAGGACGGCGCCGGCGCCGCCCCGGTCGAGCTTCGACGAAATGGCATTCAGCGAGTCCGACATCTCCGAGATGTTACGAACGAGCTGGTTGATCTGGGGCACGGTCTCCGACGAGAAGGCCTTGATGCCCGGCCTTGCATCGGTGATCGCGGCATCGAGCGTCTCCAGCGTATGCTGCGCCGATGCGGTGGCCTTGTTGAGGTTGGCCATCGCCGGACGCACGTCCGACTGCATCACGCCGTTGGTGGTCTGGGCCAGTTCGCCGACACGCTCGGCCGCGAGGCCGGCCTGCTCCATCGTCGCCTTGAGCTGGACGACGGCGGCCGCGATCTCCGGGCCGCGATTGGCGAGGTCGCCGGACAGGCGATCGACATTGGCGAGGATGCCGGTGATCGACTTCTGGTTCTTGTCGTTGAGCAGGTCGGTCAGCCGCGCCGTCAGCGTCGAAATGCGCTGCAGCAGTTCGGGGGCCGAGTTGAGCAGCTCGCCCAGCGCGCCCGGCTTGGTCGGGATCACCGGCACGCCATAGGGTCCGGGCTCGGTGATCGGCGGGGCATTCTTGACCGCGCCGTCGAGATTGACCTGGCTGACGCCGGTGAAGCCCACGCCGGCGATCGTGGCGGTCGTGCCCTGGAGGATCGGCGAGTCCTTCTCGATGGCGATCCGGACGCGGACGAATTCGGGGCTGTCGGGCATCAGCTTGATTTCCTCGACCTTGCCCACCGGCACGCCGGAGAAATTGACCGGCGATCCCTTGGCGAGGCCGTCGACCGAGGTCTTGAAGAAGATATCGTAGCGCTGAATGCTGACGGTGTTGAACCCCGCCAGCCAGACGATGAACGCCAGAAGGCCGACAAGCAGGGCCAGAACGACCCCGCCGACGAGCACATGATTAGACCGGGTCTCCATCAGTCCCTCATTCCCCGGCGCCCTTCGCAGCCGCCCGTTCGGCGGCATCGGCCGCCACTCGCCCACGTGGGCCGTTGAAATATTCCTGAATCCACGGATGGTCCAACGCCAATAGTTCCGGGATCGTTCCAACCGCGATCACGCGCTTGTCCGCCAGCACCGCTACGCGGTCGCAAATGGCGTAGAGCGTGTCCAGGTCGTGCGTGATCAGGAACACGGTCAGGCCGAGAGTCTTCTGCAGCGAACGGATCAGTTCGTCGAATGCGGCAGCACCGATCGGATCGAGGCCAGCGGTCGGTTCGTCCAGAAACAGAAGCTGCGGATCCAGCGCCAGCGCGCGAGCGAGCCCGGCGCGCTTCCTCATGCCGCCCGAAAGCTCCGACGGAAATTTCGGCCCGGCTTCGGCGGGCAGGCCGGTCATGGCGACCTTGTAGGCCGCGATCTCGTCGAGCAGCACCGGATCCAGTCCGGGATAATATTCGCGGATAGGGACCTGAACATTCTCGGCGACGGTAAGCGTCGAGAACAGTGCGCCGCCCTGAAAGAGCACGCCCCAGCGGCTGCGAACCTGCTTCGCTTCGCTTTCGTCGCGGTCGACCATCGATTCGCCGAACACCTCGACCATCCCGGTCTCGGGGCGCTGCAGGCCGATGATCGAGCGCATCAGGACCGATTTGCCCGTGCCCGAGCCGCCGACAACACCCAGAATCTCGCCGCGCTGCACATCGAGGTCGAGTCCTTCGTGAACCACTTGTTCGCCGAACGCGTTGCGCAGGCCGCGCACGCGGATGACCGTCTCTCCGTCCGCGATGTTGAGCCGGGCCATCAGATCCACCCGATCGAGCTGAAGAAGACGGCGAAGACGGCATCGAGGACGATGACGAGGAAGATCGCCTGTACCACCGAAGCGGTCGTGCGCAGGCCGACCTCCTCGGCATTGCCCTTGACCTGCATGCCCTGATAGCAGCCGCACATGGCGATCAGCAGACCGAAGACCGGCGCCTTGATCAGCCCGACCCACAGGTCGGTGATGGGCACGACCTCGCGGATTCGCTGCACGAAGGTGACCGGCGGGATATCCAGGTCGATCCAGCAGAATATGCCGCCGCCGACGATCGCAACGACCGCCGCATAGAAGCCCAGCAGGGGCATCAGCACGACGGTCGAGAGGACGCGCGGCAGGATAAGGGCCTCCATCGGCGATACGCCGATCGTCCGCATCGCGTCGATCTCTTCGGCCAGCTTCATCGATCCGAGCTGCGCGGCAAAGGCGCTGCCCGAGCGACCGGCCACCATGATGGCGGTCATGAGCACGCCGAGCTCGCGCAGCGTGATGCGGCCGATCAGGTTAACGGCGAACACCTCGGCGCCGAACTGGCGCAACTGCACGGACCCCTGCTGTGCGATGACGATGCCGATCAGGAAGCTCATCAAGCCGATGATCGCCAGCGCCTTGACCCCGACCACTTCGAACTGGCGCGCCATCGCATTGTAGCGGAAGCTACGCGGGTTCCGGATCAGGCTCCACAGACCGATCATCGTCGCGCCGAAGAAGCCGACCAGACCCTTCAGCGAGTCCAGCGACGCATAGACCGCTTCGCCGATCTCGCGCAGCACGCGCACGAAGGGCGGGCTCGAATCGGGGCGGATCTTGAGCGGTTTGTCGGCTGCAGCCAGCTGCTCGAGCAACTGGCAGACATCTTCGTCGGCTCCGATCACGCGGGCGCCGCAGCGTCGGACGATGCGATGGATCAGCCAGGCGCCGACCGTGTCCATCCGATCAACGTCCTTCAGGTCGATCTGCTCGGGGCTGGCATCCAGCGCGGCAAGGCGCGGCGAAAGGTCGCCTATCCGGGCGAGCGTGAGCTCTCCGGAAAAGCGCAAAATGCCCTGATCGAACTGAAAATCGGCGGGAGCGTTCATCGAATCCAGGAGTGGCGCAAAGACCGGAGATCGGCAAGCTTCCGAAATGAAATGTGCCGCCCGGCGATTTGTTCCTTGCCGTTTCTTCCTTATAGGGCGTGCCGATGACCGAACTTGCGATCTACGACATGGACCGGACGATCACCCGGACCGGTACCTTCACCCCGTTCATGATCCATGCCGCCATGCGGCTGGCGCCCTGGCGCCTCGTCTTCGTGCCGGCCGCGGCCGGGGTGATGCTGGCTTATGTGTGCAAGCTGATCGAGCGCAAGCGCGTCAAGGAGCTCAACCAGGCGATGCTGATCGGGCGCCGCATCCATGCGGACCGGCTGACTCCGATCGCCGAGAGTTTCGCCGATCATATCATGAAGCATAATGTCCGCCCCGGCGCGCTCGAGAGCCTGGCCGAAAATCGCGCGGCGGGGCGCCGGCTGGTGCTGGCGACAGCCTCCTCGCGCATCTGGGTGGAGCCGATCGCCCGGCGCCTGGGCATGGACGACGTCATTGCCACCGGTGCGATCCGGGGCATCGACGATTATGTCAGCCACAAGGTCGATGGTGATAATTGCTACGGGCCGGCCAAGCTACGCATGATCCAGGCCTGGATGGGGCTGGAAAAGCTCGATCGAGCCGCGTGCCGCATCCGCTTCTACTCCGACCATATCTCCGACGTGCCCGTGCTCGAATGGGCGGACGAGGCGATCGCGTCGAACCCGCATGCCGGACTGCGCGAGGAAGCGCGGCGCCGCGGGTGGACGATCGTCGACTGGCACTGAGCGGGGTATATGGTCGAGGGCGGTTGGGACCGCCCCCGGAAGGATCAGCCTTCGGCGCTCTGAACGGCCTGGACGGCCGCTGCGGTCGAGCGTTCGCTGTCCTTGTAGATGAAGCCGTTGACCGGATAGGCTTTGTTCCCGACCTTGCCGATCGGCGCGAACCAGACCTTCACCTGGCTCCAGTCGTTGGAAGGCGAAGCATCGACGACGGTCACGTCACGCTCGACCTGACCACGACGGCCGTTGATGACCGACCAGTTGGCATGGGTGATCTTGATGACGCGGTCGCTGACGACCTTGGTCACGGTGGCAACATGGCCCGAGCGCATCGAACCGATCGCCTTGAACACCATCACGGCGCCGGTCTGCGGAGTCGATCCGCGAAGATATTTGCCGACCGCCTGATTCCACCAGCTCGCGGCGGCGCCGAACAGCTGGATGCCGGAGAACATGCGGGCGAAGGGTGCGCACTGGATGGTCTGGGCCTGGGCGGCCGACGGAGCGATCACCATGCAGGCAAGCAGCATGGAACCAATCATCGCGCGCATCGTTCTGGTCATCTGGTAGATTCCCCAACCCGTCCCGTAGCCTGTGACTGGCAGCACAGACGGCGTTAGGAAAGACCATCACGGTTAAGCCAAGGCTCATATTCGGCGAGTCGTTTGCGCCGAGCGGTGACCTGCATCTTATCCACAGGCGTGGCACGGCGCCGCAACGATCGGCCGCAAGCGTGCCGTAGCGGCACCTTGCGAATCGTCGGATCAGGCCAGCGGCACGCTGTTGAAGCGAACCGGCTCACCGATCGCAGCAGCGGCCAGACTTCCCTCCCACATCACCCGATGGCCGCGGATGATCGTGCCCAGCGGCTTGCCGGTCAGTGCCATGCCAGTGAAGGGCGACCAGCCGCAGCGCGAGGCGAGCCAGCTCTCCTCGATCGTCCAGCGCGCCTTCAGGTCGACGATGGTGAAATCGGCGTCATATCCGAGCGCTATGCGTCCCTTGTTGCGCAGACCGAACACGCGCTGCGGACCGGACGAGGTCAGTTCGATCAGATGCTGGAGCGTCAGCCGCCCTTCGGCGACATGGTTGAGCATCAGCGGCAGCAGCGTCTGCACGCCCGGCATGCCGCTGGGCGTGGCAGGATAGGTCCGCGCCTTTTCCTCGATCGTATGCGGCGCATGGTCCGACCCCAGCACGTCGGGGACGCCCTGACGCAGATAATGCCACAGGCCGTCGCGGTGGGCGCCCGAACGGATCGGCGGGTTCATCTGCGCATAGGTGCCGAGGCGCGGATAGGCGTCCTCGCCGGCCAGGGTCAGATGCTGGGGCGTCACCTCGCAGGTGGCGATGTCCTTGTTCTGCGCGATCAGCGCCAGTTCGTCGGGCGTCGTGATGTGCAGGATGTGGATGCGGCGCCCCGTCTCGCGCGCGATGCGCAGGATGCGGCGGGTGGCGAGGATCGCGCTTTCGTCGTCGCGCCACACCGGGTGGCTCGACGGGTCGCCTTCGACCCGCTCGCCTTCGCGCGCGATCATCCGTTCCTCGTCCTCGGCGTGGATCGCCACGCGGCGGCTGCCCGAGCGCAGCACCCGGGCCAGATGTTCGTCCTCGGCGACGAGCAGGCTGCCCGTCGACGAGCCCATGAAAATCTTGACCCCGGCCGTGCCCGGCAGCCGCTCCAGCTCGGCGAGCGCTTCGGCATTCGCCGTCGTGGCGCCGACATAGAAGGCATGGTCGCACCACATCCGGTGGTGGGCGCGGGCGAGCTTGTCGGCGACCGCCTCGGCCGAATCGGTGTTCGGCTTGGTGTTGGGCATCTCGAACACGGCGGTCACGCCGCCGAGCACCGCCGAGCGGCTGCCGCTCTCCAGATCCTCTTTCGTCTCCAGGCCCGGCTCGCGGAAATGGACCTGGCTGTCGATCACGCCCGGCAGCACGTCGAGACCGGTGCAGTCGATCGTCTCGCCCGCGTCGCCCGTGACCCCGATGCCCGCGATGCGGCCGTCCTTCACGCCGACATCGGCCTCGATCGGCCCGCCGACGGTCCAAACCGTTCCGTTCTTGAGGATCAGGTCATAGGTCATGTGCAGCCACCATCGTTGCGCCGGCGGAAGCAGGGTCGCGATCGGCACCCCTCCGCATCGGCACGGGTTAACTTCCGGCGGAGATGCTCCTACCTTCTGCGCATGTCCGATACCACCCTCATCGATCGCGCCGTGATCCGTCTTTCCGGACAGGGCGTCCGCGACTTTCTCCAGGGCCTCGTCACGAACGATGTCGCCGGACCACTGCCGGTCTGGGCCGGCCTGCTGACGCCGCAGGGCAAGGCGCTGTTCGACTTCATCGTCTGGGCCGATCCAGCCGGGGGCGAGGAGGATCTGCTGATCGACTGCGAGGCGGCCCAAGCCGACGCACTGGTCCGGCGGCTGACCATCTACCGGCTGCGCCGACCGATCACGATTGCGCGAGACGAGGCGCTTGCCGTGCACTGGTCTCCGACGGGCAGCGAAGGCGTACCCGATCCGCGGCTCGCCGCGCTTGGCCGCCGCTGGCTGGCGCCTGCGGATGGTGCGGCGCAGGGCTGGCACGAGCACCGCAAGGCGCTGGGCGTTGCCGAAGGCGTGGCGGAGCTTGGCTCGGACAAGACGCTGTGGCTCGAATGCAATGCCGACCTGCTCAATGGGGTGAGCTTCACCAAGGGCTGCTATGTCGGGCAGGAGAACACCGCGCGGATGAACTGGCGGAACAAGGTCAACCGTCGGCTCGTCGTGCTCCCGGACGGCAGCGTCGAACGGCGACAGATGGACGGGCTCGATCCTGCGCTGGTGCCCGTCTGGATGACGGCGGAGGCCGGGCAGGGCGCCTGACCATCATGATTCGGAGCTTCGGCTCCATCGACTGAATAGCGAACCCGGTGCGGCTGCGCATCGGGCGCCAAGGAGAATGAAGATGAGTTTCACCGGACGCGAACTTCGATCGACCGTCAGCGAGGATGGCACGCTGCGGCTCACGCTGCAGGAGGTCACGCTCGATCCGCCGGCCGATGACGAGATCATCGTCCGGGTCGAGGCCGCACCGATCAACCCGTCCGATCTGGGCTTGCTTGTCGGGCCGGCCGATCTGTCCTCGATCCGAAGCGAAGGGAGCGCCGATCGTCCCGCCCTGGCCTTCGACGTGCCGAAGGAGCGGCTGCGCGCGGTCGCGGCCCGTGTCGGTCAGTCGCTGCCGGTAGGCAATGAGGGCGCGGGCACGGTGGTTGCCGCAGGCGGCTCGGTCAAGGCGCTCGAAGGGCGCAAGGTCGGTGCCTTCGGCGGCGCCATGTATGCCGATTATCGCAAGCTCAAGGCAGATGAGGTTCTGGCCCTTCCGGAAGGTGCGAGTGCGGCGGACGGGGCTGCGATGTTCGTAAACCCGTTGACCGCGCTGGGTTTCGTCGAGACGGCCCGCAGCGAGGGGCACAAGGCGATCGTCCACACCGCGGCTGCTTCCAACCTCGGTCAGATGCTGCAGAAGATCTGCCTTGCCGACGGCATCCCGCTGGTGAACATCGTCCGCTCGGAAGAGCAGGCGGCGATCCTGCGCGACATCGGCGCTACTCATGTCCTCGACAGCCGCGCACCCGACTTCCAGGCGCAGCTGCTGGCGGCGATCAGCGAGACCGAGGCGACGGTCGGCTTCGACGCGATCGGCGGCGGCCGCCTCGCCAGCGACATCCTGACCGCGATGGAGCAGGCGGCCAATGCGCGCTCGGGCGGGTATAACCGCTATGGCTCGGACGTCTTCAAGCAGATGTATCTCTATGGCGCGCTTGACCAGAGCCCGACCACGCTCAACCGCCTCGCCTTCGGTTTCCAGTGGGGCGTGTCGGCCTGGCTGCTGATGCCTTTCCTGCGCAAGGCGGGTCCTGAGGTGGCGGACCGGCTGCGTAAGCGCGTGGTCGACGAGCTGACGACGACCTTCGCCAGCCGCTACACCCGCACGATCAGCCTCGCCGAGGCCCTCGATCCCGCCATATTGCGCGCTTATGAGCGCAAGGCGACCGGCGAGAAATATCTGATCGACCCGAGCCGCGGCTGAGGACCACAGGATGACGACACCCAGGGAAAAGGCCTCGGCGGTGCGGCTGGCCGCGATCGTCGGCTTCATGCTGCTACTGCTGGCGGCGTTTCTCTGGGCGTCGGGGCGCCTCGGCGGGCGCGGGCTGACGACGCAAAAGTTGATCGACCGGATGCAGGGGGAGAAGGTCTTCGCCGGCTTCCGCCGCGCCCACGCCAAGGGCGTATGCCTGACGGGCAGCTTCCAGTCCTCCGGCGCGCTTGCGCCTTACAGCCGGTCGCCCCTGTTCGCGCGGGGCTCGACGCCGCTGCTCGGACGCTTCTCCCTCGGTGGAGGCAACCCGACCGCGCCCGATCTCAAGGCGCCGGTGCGCAGCCTGGCCTTCGTGCTGTCACAGCCCGATGGGCAGCAGTGGCGGTCGGCCATGAACACGCCGCCGGTGCTGGCGGTAGGAACCCCGCAGGCCTTTTTCGACCAGATCGGCGCGATGAAGCCCGATCCGGCGACGGGCAAGCCCGACCCGGCACGCATCGCCGCCTTTTTCGCAGCGCATCCCGAAAGTGCCCCCTTCCGTGCCTGGCAGGCGGCCTACAAGCCGAGCAGCAGCTGGGCGACCGAGCGCTACAACAGCATCAACGCCTTCTATCTGGTCGCGCCCGACGGCAGTCGCCGGGCGGTCCGGTGGCAGGCAGTGCCGAAGGCGGCGGCTATCCCCATGCAGGAGAGCGACGATCCGCTGGCGCTGCAGAAAGAACTGGCCGCGCGGCTTGCGCGCGGGCCGGTCGAGTTCGACCTGATGTTCACCTTCGCTGGCGCGGGTGACGATCCCGCCGATGCGACGAAGCCCTGGCCGGCGGGCCGGCAGCAACTGTCGGCCGGCGTGCTCAGCATCACCGCCATGCGCCCGCAGGCGGGCGGTGCGTGCAACGGGCTGACCTTCGATCCGCTCGTCCTGCCCGATGGCATCGCGGCCAGCGACGATCCGATCCTCCGCGCGCGCTCCTCGGCCTATGCCGAATCCTATCGCCGCCGTGCGCGCGAGACCGCGCTGGGAGAGGCTCGATGAGCAAGACGAGCTTTCCCGCCAGTGCGCGGCTTCTCCACTGGGTGATGGCCGCGCTGATCCTGTCGATGCTCTTTCTGGGCGTCTCGATGGTGACCAGCCTGTCGGGCTGGCACGATCCGGCCGTTCTGCTGCACAAGTCCTTCGGCATCGTCGTGCTGCTGCTCGCGGCGCTGCGCCTGATCAACCGGTTGCGCTTCACCGCGCCGCCGCTGCCGGCCGATCTGTCGCCGGCCCAGGCCTTGGCGGCCAAGGCGAGCCACTGGCTGCTCTATGCGGCGATGTTCGCGGTTCCGCTGTCGGGCTGGGCGATGCAGAGCGCAGCCGGAACGCCGGTGCGGCCCTTCGGGTTGTTCACCCTGCCGCCGCTGCTCGCGCCCGATCTCGCCTGCTATGGCTGGCTGCGCGAGGGGCATTTCCTGATGACCTGGGGCCTGTTCGCGCTGCTGCTGGTCCATATCGGGGCGGCGCTCCACCATGGCTGGGTGCGGCGCGACGGCGTCCTCCGTTCGATGCTGCGCGGCGACTGACCCTGCCGTTCAGGCGGTCGCTTCGCGGTCCGCTTGGTCGATCGCGAGCAGGGAGACGCCGCGCGTCTCGCGCATCACCAGCGCCGAGAGCAGGCTGATCGCGCCCGCGCCGAGGATGTAGAAGGCGATCGGCTCCCACCGGTCATAGGCGCGCAGCAGCCAGGTGCCGATCAGCGGCGCCCAGGAGCCGGCGACGATCGCCGTTACCTGATAGCCCAGCGACACCCCCGAATAGCGCATTCGCGTCGGGAACATCTCGGCCATGATCGCGGGCTGGGCCGCATACATGAAGGCATGGACGATCATGCCGAGCAGGATCGCCGACAGGATGATCCAGGCGCTGCCGGTGCCGAATAGCGGAAAGGCGACGAAGGGCCAGGCCATGGTGAGCGCCGCGCCGATCAGATAGACGGGCCGACGCCCGATCCGGTCGGCCAGAGCCCCGACCGCCGGGATCACGAAAACATGGAGGAGATGCGCGCAGAACAGCAGCGTCAGTATCTCGGTCGTGTCGACGCCGATATGGGCGAGATAGGTGATCGAGAAGGTGACCACCATATAATAGAGGATATTCTCGCCGACGCGCAGCCCCATCGCGTTGAACACGCCGCGCGGATAGCGGCGGAACACCTTGGTCAGGCCATAGCCGGCATCGGCTTTCTGCTCCGCCTCGGCCTTGGCCGCCTCGAAGATCGGGGAATCGGTGACCTGGGTGCGGATATAATAGCCGACCGCGACAATCACGACCGACAGCCAGAAGCCGATGCGCCAGCCCCAGCTCAGGAACTGGGCATCGTCGAGCGTCGCCGACAGCAGCAGCAGGACGATCGTCGCAAGGAGGTTGCCCATCGGCACGCCGGCCTGCGGGAAGCTGCCCCAGAAGGCGCGGCTGCGGTTTGGGCTGTGCTCCGCCACCAGCAGCACAGCGCCACCCCATTCGCCGCCCAGTGCGAAGCCCTGGACGAAGCGCAGGAAGACCAGCAGCGCGGGTGCCCAATAGCCGATCGTACCAAAGGTCGGCAGGCAACCCATCAGGAAGGTCGACAGGCCGATCAAGACCAGACTGAACTGGAGCAGCGACTTGCGGCCGATCTTGTCGCCGATATGGCCGAAGACGATCCCGCCCAGCGGCCGGGCGATGAAGCCTACTGCATAGGTGCCGAAGGCGGCGATGATGCCGTCGAGCTCATTGCCCGTCTGCGGGAAGAAAAGCTTGCCGAAGACGAGCGTTGCGGCGGTGCCATAGAGGAAGAATTCATACCATTCGACGACCGTCCCCGCCATCGACGCCCCCACCACCTTGCGGAGATAGGGAAGGTCTGCGGTCTGCTCGTGCTGCATGGCGGGTCGACACTCTCCAATGGCCGGTTATGTCGCTCTCATAGCGCGATGCGGCGCCGGTGCCACGCCGCTCTTTTGACAGGGGTCTCATACGGTCCAGTCGGCGATGTCCTCGGCCTGGCCGATCAGCGCGAGGCCATGCGCGATCGAGGTGAGCTCGCCGCCCGAGCCGAGCCGCTCCGCGCCGAAGCGGCGAGCGAACAAGGCTCGGATCGCAGGCAGCAGCGACGAACCGCCGGTCAGGAAGACGCGATCGACCCGGTCTGCGGTCATGCCCGCGCGCAGCAGCGCCTCGTCGACGGCGGCTTCGATCCGGGCGAGGTCCGGCGCGATCCAGCCTTCGAACTCGCTGCGGGTTACCGCGCGATCCAGGTCGAGCCCTCCACCGGCGAACTGGAACCGGGCGACATCCTGCTCCGACAGCTGGCGCTTCAGGCTCCCGACCGCATCGTAAAGCGCGTAGCCCAGCTCATGTTCGACCACGGCGATCATCCGGCCGATCGCTTCGGGGTCGAGCGCGCTCCGCCGCAGTTTCTCCAGCTCCTCCAGCGTCCGCCGGTTGCGCATCAGCGCGAGCCGCGACCAGTCGGAGAAGTCGGCGAAATAGCCGCCGGGAATTTCCAGGACCTTGTCGAAGGAGCGATAGCTGCCGCCCTTGCCGAGCAGCGGCAGCACAAGATTCTCGACGATGCGGCTGTCGAAGCGGTCCCCGGCGATGCCGATGCCCGATGATCCCAGCGGGGCGCAGCGCGGGCGCTCATGGGGTGCGCCCACGCGCACGAGCGAAAAGTCGCTGGTGCCGCCGCCGAAGTCGGCGACGAGCAGGGTGGTCGGCTCGCTCAGGCGCGAGGCATAGCTGAACGCCGCACCGAGCGGTTCGTAGACATAGTGGATCTCCGCGCCGAAGGCCGCGAACATCTTGTCATAGCGTTCGCGCGCCAGCGCGGCATCGGCACGCGCACCGGCATAAGTGACGGGTCGACCGACGACGATCCGGCGCCCGCGCGGGTCGAAGCCCGGACCGGCATGCTTTGCCAGCCGTTCGAGAAACAGCTCGCCGAGCTCCTCGAAGCGCAGCCGCTTGCCGAAGATCGATGCCTGGTCGAACAGCGGGCTAGCCGCGACCGACTTGAACGACTGGATGAAGCGGCTGCCCTGCGGATAGTCGAGATATTCGGCGATGGCCCAGGGCCCCGCTTCATGCGCGACCCCGCCGCGCACGTCGTCATCCTCCCAGAAGCAGAGCGCCGAGCGAAACACCGCACCGGTAGCCTTGTCGCCCGCGAAGGTCAGCAGATCGGCCGACCCATCGGCACGGGCCTGCGCGACGACACTGTTGGTGGTGCCGAAGTCGAGGCCGATGGCCTCGCCGGCGGCGGGAGCGGACATGCTGGGCTTCTCCATGGGGCCGGCGCCTATGGCAGCCGGGCCGCTCTGCTGCAAGCCCGTCAGCCTTCCGCCGTGCCCGTTTCGGCCTCTCGCGCCGCACGCCATTCGGCGAGCTTGCCCGCGATGATCTGCCCGTTGGGCCGCGCCTTCTGCGCATATTCCATCAGGCGGATGGCATCGTCGCGGGACAGGGGCGCGGCGCTTTCGTGCGTCATCGCGATGTCGCGCAGGATCACGCCGTCCGCCGGTGTGAGGGCGGAAGGAAAGACGCGTCGGATAAGAGACGCCTGTTCGGGCGACAGCATTTCTGCGGCGATGGGCGGCGGTGCGGGCGGCGCATCGAGATCGATCTGCTCAGCCTCGGGCAGGTGCAGGTTGAGGCGGTCAACCGCCGTACGATTGCGTTCGATCACTGCGCGGCGCAGCGCTTCGTCCAGCGGCGGCAGCTGCCCGTCGACATCGGGAAGTTCGTTGACGAGCGCGTCGGCGATCAGGCGGCCATAGTCGGCGCCGAAGATCTGGTTGACGAAGCGGACGAAGGCCAGTTCGGCCAGGGTCAGCGAGCGGTTGACCCGCCCGACCGTCGCGGCTTGCCCGCCTTCGACGATGGCGCGGACGCCGATATGATCGAGCAGGCGCGGAACGATCGCGTCGCGGATGACCGAATAGTTGAACAGGGTGAAGGCGACGCCCTGCCGTTCGAAGGCCGCGACGAGATCGGCGGCTATGCGCGTGCTGGTCTCATGTTCCGCGAAGCTGGCGATGCTGTCATGATAGCCACCACGTTTCACCGCCTGTTGATAGACCGAGGGCAGCGTCTCGATCGGGCTGCGCACGGCCAGCAGGATCTCGAAATCATATCGGTCTCGATAGCGCCCTTCGGCGGCGAGAAACTCATCCATCCGCCGGAACAGATGCTCGCTCGAAAAGATATAGGTGGCGTAGGCCGGCGCTGCGGCGACGATCGGGATCACCTGCCCCTCGAACCAGTTTTCGGGGTCGAGATTGCCCGACATCACATGGCCGGCGCGCGCCTGCTCGGCGCTTGGATGATCGGGGTAGAGGATGCCCCCGCCCTTCAGCAACTCATGGTTGCGCGCCAGCGCGGATTGCACGGCGGAGGTGCCGGTCTTGCCCTGGCCGATGTGCAGGACGATCTTGGGGCGGGCGTCTGACGCGATCATGGCGGAACCCTAGAGCGTCGTCGGCGCTGGCGGAAGCCGAATGGGCACGGCCGACAGGCACGAAAAAGGCCGGCCCGCAGGTGCGGACCGGCCCCATTCGTCAGCTGTTTCCGATCAGGCGGCGAGCTTGCGCAGCACGTACTGCAGGATGCCGCCATTGAGGAAATATTCGAGTTCGTTGACGGTATCGATCCGGCAGCGGGTCTCGAACGTCTCGGTCGAACCGTCGGCGCGCGTCATTTTGACGCTGACCGTCTGGCGCGGGCGGAGGCCGGCGACATTCTCGATCGAGAAGGTCTCGGTGCCGTCGAGCTTGAGCGTCGTGCGGTCGATGCCCTCGGCGAACTGCAGCGGCAGCACGCCCATGCCGACCAGGTTCGAGCGGTGGATGCGCTCGAAGCTCTCGGCGATGACGGCGCGGACGCCGAGCAGGTTGGTGCCCTTCGCCGCCCAGTCGCGCGACGATCCGGTGCCATATTCCTTGCCCGCGATGACGACGAGTGCGGTGCCCTCGTCCTTGTACTTCATCGCCGCGTCGTAGATCGCCAGCACTTCGCCGGACGGGATGTGCTTGGTCAGGCCGCCCTCGATGCCGGGGATCATCTGGTTCTTGATCCGGATGTTGGCGAAGGTGCCGCGCATCATCACGTCATGGTTGCCGCGACGCGCGCCATAGCTGTTGAAGTCCGCCTTCGACACCTGATGCTCGGTCAGATAGCGACCGGCCGGGCTGTCGAGCTTGATCGAACCGGCCGGGCTGATGTGGTCGGTGGTGATCGAGTCGGCGAAGATCGCGAGCGGACGGGCGTCGACGATGTCGCCGACCGGAGCCGGGGTCATCGACATGCCGTCGAAATAGGGCGGGTTGGCGACATAGGTCGATCCGGCACGCCAGGTGTAGGTGTCCGAACCTTCGACGTCGATCGCCTGCCAGTTCTTGTCGCCCAGATAGACATTGGCATAGCGCTTGCCGAACATGTCGGAGTCGATCGCCGAGGCGACCGTGTTCGCGACTTCTGCGGTGCTCGGCCAGATGTCCTTCAGATAGACGGGGTTGCCGTCCTTGGACGTGCCGATCGGCTCGCTGGTGATGTCCTTGGCGGTGGTGCCGAACAGCGCATAGGCGACGACCAGCGGCGGCGAGGCCAGATAGTTGGCGCGCACGTCGGGCGACACGCGGCCCTCGAAGTTGCGGTTGCCCGACAGGACCGCCGAGGCGACCAGGTCGTTGGCGTTGATCGCCTTCGAGATTGGTTCGGGCAGCGGGCCCGAATTGCCGATGCAGGTGGTGCAGCCATAGCCGACCAGGTTGAAGCCGATCGCGTCGAGGTCCTTCTGCAGGCCGGCCTTTTCGAGATAGTCGGTGACCACCTGCGATCCGGGTGCGAGCGAGGTCTTGACCCAGGGCTTCGACTTCAGGCCGAGCGCGTTCGCCTTGCGGGCGACCAGGCCGGCGGCGACGAGGACCGACGGGTTCGAGGTGTTGGTGCAGCTGGTGATCGCCGCGATGACGACGTCGCCATGGCCGATGTCGAAATCGGTGCCTTCCACGGCCACGCGCTTGTTCGCTTCGTCGCCCTTCTTGTAGCCGCTGGCGAGCTCGCCATTATAGCCGGCCGATACCTGGCTGAGCAGCACGCGGTCCTGCGGGCGGCGCGGACCGGCGAGCGAGGGCTCGACGGTCGACATGTCGAGTTCGAGCGTGTCGGTGAACACCGGATCCGGAGCACCGGCGACGCGCCAGAAGCCCTGCTCCTTGGCATAGGCCTCAACCAGCGCGACCGTCTCGGCCGAGCGGCCGGTGAGGCGCATATAGGTGATCGTCGCGTCGTCGATCGGGAAGAAGCCGCAGGTCGCGCCATATTCGGGCGCCATGTTGGCAATGGTGGCGCGGTCGGCGAGCGACAGCGCGTCGAGGCCCGGGCCATAGAATTCGACGAAGCGGCCGACGACGCCCTTGGCGCGCAGCATCTGCGTGACGGTCAGCACGAGGTCGGTGGCGGTGATGCCTTCCTTGAGCGTGCCGGTCAGCTTGAAGCCGACGACTTCCGGAATGAGCATCGAGACCGGCTGGCCGAGCATCGCGGCCTCGGCTTCGATACCGCCCACGCCCCAGCCGAGCACGCCTAGGCCGTTGACCATCGTGGTATGGCTGTCGGTGCCGACGCAGGTGTCGGGATAGGCGACGTCGACGCCCGAACCGTCGGGCGAGGCCCACACCGTCTGGGCGATATTCTCGAGATTGACCTGGTGGCAGATGCCGGTGCCCGGGGGCACGACCTTGAAATTGTTGAGCGCCTTGGAGCCCCAGCGGAGGAACTCGTAGCGCTCGCCATTGCGCTCATATTCGAGCGCGACGTTCTCGTCGAACGCCTTCGGCGTGCCGAAGCTGTCGACCATCACCGAGTGGTCGATGACGAGATGCACGGGAACGAGCGGGTTGATCTTCTGGGCGTCGCCGCCGAGCTTGCTGATCGCGTCGCGCATGGCGGCGAGGTCGACCACGCAGGGAACGCCGGTGAAGTCCTGCATCAGCACGCGGGCCGGGCGATACTGGATTTCCCGCTCGGAGGTCGGATTCTTCTGCCAGTCGACGATCGCCTGGACATCCTCGGTGGTGACGGTCACGCCGTCCTCGAAGCGCAGGAGATTTTCGAGCAGCACCTTCATCGAGAAAGGCAGGCGCGAAATGTCGCCGAGCCGCTCGGACGCCTTGGCGAGCGAGTAGTAGGCATAATGCTTGCCATCGACGTTGAGGGTGGAGCGGGTTTTGAGAGAGTCCTGACCGACGGCCGTCATTGGCTATGCCCCTATGCTGCAAATGCGAGAGTCGAGCGGGGCTATAGCGAGGGGGGCGCGCTAGGGAAAGGGGGAGCGGGCCGACGGCGCGGCCCATCGGATCAGCCGTCGAGCGGGCGTCCGAGATCGGCGAAGGCCTGGGCCACCGCCTGCGCGCTCGACAGTACGCCGATCGCGGTCTCGACGCCCAGCAACCGGCAAAAGGCGCGGTGCGCAGAACCGGGGGTGTCGAGCGATGCCGCAACCGCGTCGAGTAATATCGACTCCGCATCGGTCATTCGGCAGCAGCAGGACGGCGCGATCATGATCGTCCGTTGAGAGGCCCGGGCCAGCTCGGCCATGAGCGCGCGGACGAGGATGAGCGGTCGACGAAAGGACAGGCCGAAGCTTCCGATCAGCATCGATGCGGCATGCGCGTCGTTGAGCCCGCCCACGCCCATCCGGCGGACCGTCAAGAGGAGGAGCCGCGTCCCCGAGCGATCGGGTGCGCCATGGGGCAGGAGGTGGGCGGTCGAGGTCGCTTCGTTGGACATGGTCATCTCTCTCACCGTTGAAGCGAAAGAGAAGCATGGTAGCTATTGCGAGTCAATCGCAATAATGGAGGCAGGGCCTCAGTCGATCACGGTGCCATTGGCAGCGAGCGTCCTGCCGGCGAGGTAGAGAGATCCGCCGACAAGCACTGCAGGCGGCACAGTGCCGCTACCGGCCGCGATGCGCGCTAGAGCTCCCTCGACCGACGGCGCCGGATGCGCCACGAAACCGGCCAGCCGTGCGGTCTCTGCCAGATCTTCGGGTGCGTGATGCTCATGGCCCGGCACCGGCACCATGTGAAAGCTTGCCGACAGTCGCCCCATGGCGGCGAGAAAGCCGCCGGCGTCCTTGTTCGCCAGCAATCCCATGACGATATGGAGAGGACGGCCCGGCACCTGGTGCGACCGGAGGAAATCGCCGATCACGCGCCCGGCGGAGGGGTTGTGGCCCCCGTCGACCCACAATTCCGAGCCCGGGGGCAGCATTTCGACCAGCGCACCTCCGCGCAGATGCTGGAGCCGCGCGGGCCAGTCCGCCCAGCCCATGGCTGCACGCAGTGCGGACGCGGGGACGGGCAGGCGCTGCTGCCGGCGCAACATCGCCACCGCCAGCGCGGCATTCTGGGCCTGGTGGTGACCGGCGAGGCCGGGCAGCGGCAGATCCAGCTTGCCCTGACTGTCGCGATAGTGGAGCCGGCCCTGATAGGCGACGGCATCCCAGGAGCCGCCCTTGGCGTGCCATTCGCCACCCGCCGCACCGATCGCCTGACCGACGCGGTTGGCGACCTTGTCCGGATAATGGAGCGTCATGATCGGCACGCCCGGCTTGGCGATGCCCGCCTTCTCCGCGCCGATCGCCTCGATGGTGTCGCCGAGGAAGCTCTGATGGTCGAGCCCGAGCTGGGCGATGCCGCAGATCAGCGGCTCGGCGATAATGTTGGTCGCGTCGAGCCGTCCGCCCAGCCCAACCTCGACGATGCAGGCATCGGCCGGATGGCGCGAGAAGGCGAGGAACGCGGCCGCCGTCGTGACTTCGAAGAAGCTCGGCGCGATGCCCTCGGCGACGTCGAGCACTTCGGCGAGCAGCGCGGCGAGTTCCGCATCCTCGATCAGCGTGCCCCCGATGCGGATGCGTTCGTTGAAGCGGATCAGGTGCGGGCTGGTAAAGACATGCGCGGTCATCCCCGCCGCCTCGATCGCGGCGCGCAGATAGGCGCAGGTGGAGCCTTTGCCGTTGGTCCCGGCCACATGGAAAACGGGTGGCAGCTTGCGCTCGGGATGGCCGAGCCGCTCGCACAGCCGCGCTATCCGCTCCAGTCCGAGTATGTCGGCACCGGGCGACAGCAGCGACAACCGGTCGAGCTGTGCCTGGACGGCCGGGTCACTGGAAATCGCATGATCGGGCATCGTGTCTGCCGCCGTCGGCCGCATGGGCCGGATGCTGGGTCCGCCTCAGGCCGCCTTTTTGCCGGGGCAGAGATAATCGATCAGCCGGGCAAGCTCGGCGCGCAGATCGTGGCGTGAAACGACCATGTCGAGCATCCCGTGTTCCAGCAGATATTCCGCGCGCTGGAACCCTTCGGGCAGCTTCTCGCGGATCGTCTGCTCGATGACGCGCTGGCCGGCGAAACCGATCAGGGCTCCGGGTTCGGCGATCTGGATGTCGCCCAGCATGGCGTAGGAGGCGGTGACGCCGCCCGTCGTCGGATCGGTCATCACGACGATATAGGGCAGCCCGGCCTCGCGCAGCTTGGCGATGGCGACCGTCGTCTTAGGCATCTGCATCAACGAGAGGATGCCCTCCTGCATGCGTGCGCCGCCGGCAGCGGTGAATACGATATAGGGGCATTTGTCGGCGATGGCCGCCTCGGCGCCGGCCACGAAGGCCGCACCGACTGCCAGGCCCATCGATCCGCCCATGAAGGCGAAGTCCTGGACGCCGACGACGGCCTTGAAGCCCTCGATCGTGCCGCGCGCATTGGCATAGGCGTCCTGCGCGCCGGTCTTGGTGCGGGCTTCCTTGATGCGGTCGGTATAGCGCTTGGAGTCGCGGAATTTCAGCGGATCCTCGCGCACCTGGGGTGCGGGCAGCAGCGTATAGACGCCATTGTCGAACAGCTGGTCGAAGCGCGCGTCGGGGCCGATGCGGCCATGATGGCCGCATTTCGGGCAGACCGACAGATTGGCCTCATATTCCTTGGCAAACACCATCTGCTGGCAACTCGGGCATTTGTGCCACAGATTGTCGGGCGAATCCCGCTTGGTGATGAACGGGATCTTCTTGCGGACGCGGTCGAGCCAGCTCATGCGGCCTTCTCCTTCGCGGCGCGCCGGACGGCGGCGCTGAGGGTGGATGTGAAATCGCGGACGTGCGGCGCGGCGCCTGCGCCATGTTCGCCGATCAGGTCCACGATGACAGAACCGACAACGACGCCGTCGGCTACGCGACCGATCGCCTCGGCCTGCTCGGGGCCCCGGACGCCGAAGCCGACCGCGATCGGCAGATCGGTCGAGGCACGCAGCCGCTCGACCGCCGTCTCGATGCTCGCCTGGCCGGCCTGTTGCATACCGGTGATGCCGGCGACCGAGACATAGTAGACGAAGCCCGATGCTCCCTCCAGCACGGCGGGCAGACGCGCCGCGTCGGTCGTCGGGGTCGCGAGCCGGATCAGGTCGAGCCCCGCCGCGCGGAGCGCCGGGCCGAGCACCGAATCCTGTTCGGGCGGGATGTCGACGCAGATGACGCCGTCGACACCGGCCTTCGCGGCTTCGGTGGCGAACCAGTCGGCGCCCCGGCGGACCATCGGATTGGCATAGCCCATCAGCACCAGCGGCACCTGCGGGTGCCGTTCGCGGAAGGCGGCCGCGATGGCGAGCAGGTCGCCGGTCGTCGTGCCTGCGCCAAGCGCGCGCAGATTGGCGCGCTGGATCGATGGGCCGTCGGCCATCGGATCGGTAAAGGGCATGCCCAGCTCGATCACGTCGGCGCCGCCCTCGACCAGCGCGTCAAGCATCGCCGCGCTGTCGGCGGGGGTAGGGTCACCGCCGGTGATGAAGGCGACCAGCGCCGCGCGCCCTTCGGCACGGGTCCGGGCGAAGGTTTCGGACAGGCGGCTCATGCGTACGGCTCCGGTACAATCGTCGTGGCAGTGCTCACATCTTCACTCCGAGCGCCTCGGCGACGGTGAAGATATCCTTGTCGCCGCGGCCCGACAGGTTGAGCACGATGATCTTGTCCTTGCCCATGGTCGGCGCGATCTTCTCGATCGCCGACAAAGCGTGGGCGGTCTCGAGCGCAGGAATGATGCCTTCCAGCTTGGCAAGCCGCTGGAAGCTTTCGAGCGCCTCGGCGTCGGTGACCGGAATGTAGCGCGCGCGGCCGATCTCGTGCAGCCAGCTATGCTCGGGGCCGATGCCCGGATAGTCCAGGCCGGCCGAGATCGAATGCGCCTCGGTGATCTGGCCGTCGTCGTCCTGCAGCAGATAGGTGCGGTTGCCGTGGAGCACGCCCGGGGTGCCGCCGGCGAGACTCGATGCGTGCCGGCCCGTGGTGACGCCTTCGCCTGCGGCCTCGACCCCGATCATCTCGACATCGGGATCGTCGAGGAAGGGGTGGAACAGGCCGATCGCGTTCGATCCGCCGCCGACGCAGGCGACGAGCATGTCGGGCAGGCGGCCTTCGACCTTCATGATCTGCTCGCGCGTTTCGCGGCCGATCACCGACTGGAAGTCGCGGACCAGCTCCGGATAAGGGTGCGGACCGGCGGCGGTGCCGATGATGTAGAAGGTGTCGTGGACATTCGCGACCCAGTCGCGCAGGGCCTCGTTCATCGCATCCTTGAGCGTCTGCGCGCCCGAGGTGACAGGCTGGACCTCGGCACCGAGCAGCTTCATGCGGAACACGTTCGGCTGCTGCCGGGCGACGTCGACCGCACCCATGAAGATGGTGCAGGGAAGGCCGAAGCGGGCCGCCACGGTTGCCGTGGCGACGCCATGCTGGCCGGCTCCGGTCTCGGCGATGATCCGGGTCTTGCCCATGCGCCGGGCAAGCAGGATCTGCCCGATGCAGTTGTTGATCTTGTGCGCGCCGGTGTGGTTGAGCTCCTCACGCTTCAGATAGATCTTGGCGCCGCCCAGATGCTCGGTCAGCCGCTCGGCGAAATAGAGCGGGCTGGGACGACCGACGAAATTCGCCATCAGGTCGTCGAGTTCTGCCTGGAAGGCGGGATCCGCCTGCGCCGCGCGATATTCGCGCTCCAGGTCGAGGATCAGCGGCATCAGCGTCTCGCTGACATAGCGGCCCCCGAACTGGCCGAAATGGCCCTGCTCGTCCGGTCCGTTGCGCAGCGTGTTCGTAAGCGAAGCGGTCATAATGATGCGATCCGTTGGAGGAAGGTGGCGATCTTGTCCACAGACTTGATGCCGGGAGCGCTTTCCACGCCCGACGAAACGTCGATCAGGCGAGCGCCTGTCAGGCCGGCGGCGCGCTCGACATTGCCGGCGTCGATTCCGCCCGACAGCGCCCAGCGCTGAGGATGGACGAAGCCGTTCAGCAGCGTCCAGTCGAAACGCAGGCCCATGCCGCCAGGCAGCGTGCCCTCGGGCGTCTTGGCGTCGTACAGGATCAGGTCCGCGACGGAGCGATAGTGGCGAGCGGCCTCGAGGTCGGCGCGCGTCCTGACGGCGATCGCCTTCCACAAGGGGATGCCCGGATGCCGCTGGCGCAGCGCCACGAGCCGCTCGGGCGGCTCCTTGCCGTGCAGTTGCAGTGTATCGATGCCACCCACCCGGATCGCCGCGTCGATGACCTCGTCGTCCGCATCGACGAACACGCCGACCTTTCCGATCTGGGCGGGCGCACGCGCCGTCAGGGCGCGGGCCTGTTCGAACGCAAGGTTGCGCGGGCTTTTGGGGAAGAAGACGAAGCCCAGATGCGCTGCACCATGGCCGATGGCGGCATCGACCGTTTCGGGCGTGGACAGGCCGCAGATCTTGGCTGTGACGTCTGGCATGGCGCGGTCTCTCGGACTCTGCGCCGCTCGCGTCAACCTGTCTGTCCGATCAGCGCGATTCGATCCTCGCGCGCCTAGTCCGCCGCCTCGGCGATCTGGGTCAGATAGTCGGGATCGACGATCCGGATCTTGCCCTGCGTCAGCTCGATCACCCCTTCGCTCGCCCAGGCGGCGAGCTGCCGGTTGATATTCTCGCGGCTGATGCCGACGAAGCTGCCCAGTTCGGACTGGCTCAGGTCGCGGGTCAGGCGGGTGCCGTGCATCTTCTGGTCGGTCAGCCGCTTCAGATAGCGGGCCAGTCGAGGCGCAGTCGTGAAGGCGCGGTCGCTCTCGATCGTGCTGTCGGTCTCGCGCAGGCGTCGCGCCATTTCCTTGAGCAGGCGGATCGCCACCTTGGGATGCCGTTCGATGAAGCCGAAGAATTTGGCGCGGCTGATGCGGATCACGCGGCCCGGCCACATCGCGACTGCAGACGCGGTGCGCGGCTTGTCGTCGAGCACGGCGATCTCGCCCAGCACGGCGCCCGCCTCGGCATAGTCGAGAATGATCTCACGACCATTGGGCGTCACCATCGAGATGCGCACGACGCCATCAAGGACGATCACCAGCGACGTGCCCTCGTCGCCCTGGGTCAAAATCTCGTCATTGGTCCGGGTCGCCTGCAGCGTTCCGATCGACAGCAGGTCGGCCAGCTCGCTCTCGGCGCATTCCGCAAAGACGCTGCCCTTCGGCAAATGCGCCAGCAGTTCCGCTGGTGTCATCCCGGCCCCCGTTTACGCTGTACTCCGCCCGGCGGGCACCGTGCACGGCACGGCTCGATTCTGCAAGCGATCCTCCGGACGATTTCCCTGGGGTTGACGCTGCGGCAAATGCGGATCAGTTCGCCGGCGACCAATTCGGTGAGGCGAGTTCGAATCCCGCAAAGTCGAAGCCGGGCGCGACGATGCAACCGACCAGCGCCCAGCCCCTGCTGGCACGCGCCGCCTGCCACGCCCCTTTGGGGACGATGCCTTGCGGTTTTTCCCCGGCGGCTATGTCGGGGCCGATCCGGAGCGTCTCGGTCGGCCCCGCCGCATCGGGAGCGATCAGCAGGTCGAGCGCATGGCCGGCATGGAACATCCACAGCTCGGCGGCGTCGACCCGGTGCCAGTGCGACCGCTGTCCAGCCTCGAGCAGGAAATAGATGGCGGTGGCATGGCCCCGTGCAGGGGCGTCGTCGCCGCCTTCGCGCCAGGTTTCCCGATACCAGCCGCCCTCGGGATGCGGGGCAAGCTCCAGCGCTTCGACGATCCGCCGCGCATCGGGATCGGAAGGCAGGCTCATCAGAACAGCCCCCCGCCCATGATCAGCCGGACAATGCCGACGACCAGCACGAAGCTGTTGAGACGCCGGCCACTGTCGCTGTGCGACAGGATTCCGAAGGCCGCACCGATCAGCGCAACCGGCACCACCGCCCAGTTGAACCAGCCGAGGAACGGAAAGAAGCCGAGAATCGCGCCGCATAGCGCGACAAATCCGAAGCCGAGGGAAATGACGTTGAACATGGCGGGCAGCTTCCACCATGATCGACGGGATTGCAACTACTGTACTATTTTAATAATACAGCAGTAAGGATTCAAAGAGGAGCTGGGGATGCAAAAGTCGATCATCGTTGCGGCGCTGCCCTTGTTGCTGCTGGCCGCGTGCGAGGTGAAGGTCAACGATGATGCCAAGGGCGACGCGAATGCGAGTGCCGGCGACTCGGCGGCCATTTCGTTCGATGCAGGTGGCAATGTCGCCATGGCCTCCGCCGAGGAGCCGACCTCCCTGTCGGTGTCGATCCCGGGGATCGACGCCAAGATCAAGGTGCCGGGCATCGAACTGGGCGGCGAGGACATGAACATCGACGGGATGAAGCTTTATCCCGGGTCGAAGATGACCGGTGTCAACGTCACCGACAAGGATGGCGGCAATGGCAGGGTCGAGATTCGCTTCGTGAGTCCGGCCGCACCCGATGTCGTAGCGCGCTATTATGCCGATGCGGCGGGGCAGGCGGATTTCACGGGCGTGAAGCTGGCCAAGAACGGCGCGGCGTCGACCGTGACCGCCGTGAATGGCGAAGGCGATCCGATGACCATCACGCTCCAGCCGGCGAGCAAGGGCACGCAGGGCGTCATCCTGATGACCGACAAGTCGGCGAAATAGGCGCAGGCCGAGCCGTCGCGCCCGGTCCGTCGGGCGGCGGCGCGCAAAGCGCTTTCGCGCCGGGCGATCAGGCTCTAAAGGAGCCGATATGCCCCCATTGCTTCTTGTCATGTTCGGCGGCGCCATCGGCGCGGCCTTTCGCTTTCACATATCCTCGGTCGCGCTACGCCAGCTGGGTCCCGCCTTCCCTTATGGTACCTGGCTCGTGAACCTGCTCGGCGGACTGCTGATGGGGGTGCTTGCCGGCGTGGTGGCTCGCGCCCCGGTCGATGGTGAGCCTTTGCGGCTCTTCCTCGGCGTGGGCGTGCTCGGCGGCTTCACGACCTTCTCGGCCTTCAGCCTCGAGACGTTCAACATGCTGACCCGGGGTGAATATCTGATGGCCACCGCCTATGCCGTGTCCTCTGTCGCCGGATCGGTGCTGATGCTGTTCCTCGGCGTCGGCCTGTCGCGGGTGTTCGGATGAGCGAGACCCCGAAGGCCGAGGGCGGCGAAGGCCGCCAGTTTGTCGTCGGCTATGACGATGATGGCATCCGGCTCGATCGCTGGTTCAAGCGGCACATGCCCGAGACTAGCTTCAACATCGTTTCGCGCTGGGCCCGGACGGGCCAGCTGCGCGTCGACGGCCGCCGCGCGGCGCCGGGCGACCGGATCGAGGCTGGACAGACGATTCGCGTGCCTCCGGCCGAAATCGTCGCCGCTGCCGCCGCTACGGCAATCGCCGCCAAGGGCGCCCGCCCGCAGCGCCCGCGCGAGCCGCTGACACCCGACGAGATCGCCTTCGCGCAGAGCCTCGTCATCCATCGCGACCGGCAGGCGATCGTGATCAACAAGCCGCCGGGCCTGGCGACGCAGGGCGGGACCAAGACCGAGATGCATGTCGACCGGCTGCTCGACGCGCTCCAGTTCGACGCGGAGAGCCGGCCCAAGCTGGTTCATCGGCTCGACAAGGATACTTCCGGGGTGCTGCTGCTCGCGCGCACGTCGCGCGCTGCGGCGCACTTCGCCAAGGCGTTCAGCAGCCGCACCGCGCGCAAGGTCTATTGGGCGGTCTGCACCGAGGTTCCGTCGATCGAGGACGGCATGATCGAACTGCCGATCGGCAAGCAGCCGGGGACCGGCGGCGAGAAGATGTATGTCGACGAGAAGGAAGGTTCGCCCGCGCGGACCCGCTATCGGATGATCGACCGGGTCGGCAACCGCGCCTGCTGGCTCGAGCTCCAGCCCTATACCGGACGAACCCACCAGTTGCGCGTCCATCTGGCGGCGATCGGCCACCCGATCGTAGGCGACGGCAAATATGGCGGGCCGGAGGCCTTTCTGTCGGGCACGATCAGCCGCAAGATGCACCTCCATGCGCGCCGGCTGCGGGTCGATCATCCCGATGGCGGCCAGATCGACATCTTCGCCGAGCCGCCCGAGCATATTGCCGACACGCTGCGTAATCTGGGATTCCAGCAGTCCGAGGGCGACCTGCCGATCGACGAGGTGAAATTCTCCGAGACCGAGGAGGGCAAGCGCCGGATGGCGACCGCCCGGGCCAAGGACGCTCGCAAGGCGCGTCGCGGCGAGCGTCGCGGACGCAGTCGCGCATGACCGGGCCGAACCGGCTCGCCATCTTCGACTGCGACGGCACGCTGGTCGACAGCCAGGCCAATATCTGTCGCGCCATGGTCGAGGCATTCACCGCGGAAGGGCTGCCTCCTCCGCCCGAACCCGCGATACGGCGCGTGGTCGGGCTGAGCCTGACACAGGCGGTGGCCGGGCTCCTGCCCGATGCCGACCATGCTCTGCACGTCCAGCTCGCCGAGACCTATAAGCGCCGGTTTCAGGCGATGCGCGGTGCCGGCCAGGTCGACGAGCCGCTGTTCCCGGGCGTCGCCGAACTGCTGCACAGGCTCGACGCCGACGGCTGGATGCTGGCGGTGGCGACGGGCAAGTCCGATCGGGGCCTGAAGCACTGCCTGGAGGCGCATGGGCTGGAGCGGCTGTTCGTCTCGCTTCAGACCGCCGACCGTCACCCGTCGAAGCCGCACCCGTCGATGGCGCTTCTGGCCATGGCGGAGGCCGGCGCAGTGCCCGAGACGAGCGCGATGATCGGCGACACCAGCTTCGACATCGGCATGGGGATCAACGCCGGCTGTGCGGCGATCGGCGTCGCCTGGGGCTATCATGCGTCGGACGAACTGTTCGACGAGGGCGCGCATTTCGTCGCCGACCGGCCGGATCAGCTTCCCGAAATCCTGAAACTGGCGCTATCAGCGCGCGCATGAAGCGATTCTATCGACAGGCGGCGACCGAAGCGGTCGCCGGAGGTTACGGCGTCCGTCTAGATGGCCGTGCGGTGAAGACCCCGGCGCGCGCCGAACTGGTGGTGCCGACCGCCGCCCTGGCGGCGGCGATCGCAGGCGAGTGGAACGCGCAGGGCGAGGAGATCGACCCCGGCACAATGAAGCTGACCGGCCTTGCCAATGCGGCGCTGGACCGCGTCCTGGCCGATCCGGTCGCCTTTGCGCGAGGACTTTCGGCTTATGCCGAAAGCGACCTCACCTGCTACCGCGCCGAAGGCCCGTCCGAGCTGATCGCCCGCCAGTGCGAAGCCTGGGATCCGCTGCTCGACTGGGCGGGAGAGCGCTACGGCGTCGAGTTCGAGATCGCGACGGGGATCATGCACCTTCCCCAGCCGCAGGAGACGCTCGACCGTCTCGCGGCGGCCGTTCGTGACTATGACCCGTTCCGCATGGTGGCGCTCCATCCGCTCGTGACCATATCGGGCTCGCTGCTGATCGCGCTCGCGGTGGCGGAGGGCGAGATCGACGTCGATAGCGCCTTTGCCGCCGGGCAGCTCGACGAGCTGTGGCAGGTCGAGCAATGGGGCGAGGACGAACTCGCGCTGCGCGGGCGCGAGGTGAAGCGCGCCGATTTCCGGGCGGCGGCGCGTTTTCTCGCGTTGCTCGTCCGGCCGGACGGCGGCGCCTGACGCTTGCTGCAGGATGACGCAGGCCGTCTCCGGCATTAGGATGCACGATCATGACCGAAGCTGCACGACTGACCGACATTCTTGAGGAATATGAGTTTCTCGACGGAGATGATCGCTACCGCCTGCTGATCGACCTGGGGCGCGGACTGGAGCCGATGCCCGATGCCCTCAAGACCGACGCCACGCTGGTGCGCGGTTGTTCGGCGAGCGTGTGGGTCTACCCGACCGTGCTGGACGACGGACGCCTGCACTTCCTCGCCGACAGCAATGCGGCGATCACGAAGGGGATCATCGCGCTGGTGCTGCTGACGGTGCAGGACCGCGCACCTGCAGAGATACGCGCCGCGGACATCGAAGGCGCGCTTGCGCCATTCGACCTGCGCAACCAGCTCAGTTCCAACCGGACGCAGGGCATTCCGAACATGATCGCCCTGATTCGCTCGACTGCGGAGCGTTACGCATGACACGCTTATTGGCCCTGCTCCTGCTTGCGGCGTCGCCGCTGGCTGTTCCTGCCACCGCCGCCCATGCGGCCGTGACACCCTTCGCCACCGGCAAGCTGACCATCGGCGGCGAGGCCTTTGCACCTGCCGAGGTGCTCGACGCGCGCGCCTTGCCCGACATCAACGGCAAGGTCGGGGTGATGATCACGCTGACGCCCGAAGCCGCGAAGCGGCTGGAAGGGATCAGCGGCTCGATCGTCGGCAAGCCGCTGCTGATCGCGCTCGATGGGAAGAGCCTGGCGGCCGAGTTGGTCCGCAAGCCGATCCGTGATGGGGTGATCGAGCTGCCGGGCCGCTGGAGCCTGACTGACGGAGAAGCCCTGGCGCGGCGCATTTCCGGTCGCGATCCATTACCCGACGACCTCGCGTCCGAATAAGGGCAGCGCAGCGCGGCCGCACGCCGGATCGAACATGCCGTGCAGCGTTTCCCTGCCTGCGGCGTTTCAGCCGGCATGGAACATCGACCGATAGACCCCGCCGAACGGATCGACACCGCGCCGGGGATCACGCGCCTGCGACGCGGGCGCGGCTGGCGCTTCATCGGGCCCGACGGCACGACTGTGGCCGATGTCGAGCAGCGGATGCGAATTCTGGCCCTGGGCATACCCCCGGCCTGGCGGAAGGTCTGGATAAACCCCGATTCCGACGCGCCGGTGCAGGCGACCGGGATCGATGCCGCCGGGCGGCGCCAATATCGCTATCACGGCCGTTGGCGCGAAGAGCGCGACCAGGAAAAATTCGCCGCGCTGCCGGCCTTCGCCCAGCATCTGCCGCATCTGCGCGCGGTCGTCTGCAAGGCGCTCCGGAGCGACGATCCCTGGGAGAAGGCACGTGCCGCCGCAGTGCGGCTGCTCGACGGGTTCGCGATCCGCGTCGGCTCGTCCGATTCGGCCGCCCATGGCAGCTTCGGCGCCACCACCCTGCTCAATCGCCACGCCCGAATCCGTGACGACGAGATCCGACTCTGCTTCTACGGCAAACATGGCATCCGTGCCGATCTGTCGGCGAAGGATGCGGCGCTCGCCGCCGCGCTCGCCGAACTCAAGCGGGCGGGTTCGGGAGACCTTTTCGCGATGCGCTCCGGGCTGCGCGTCCGGGCCGCCGACGTCAACCAGTGGATCGCGGAACTGACCGACGGCACCGGCACCGCCAAGACCTTCCGCACATGGCGCGCCTGCGCAGTCGCGGCCGCCATGCTGTCGCGCGACCGGCGGACATCGGTGAAGACCTTGCTTGGCGAGGTGGCGACCCAACTCGGCAATACGCCGGCCGTGTGCCGCAAATCCTATGTCGCACCGGCCTTTGTCGACATGGCGAAAGCGGGGCGGTGGATCGAGAATATTCCGACCAAGCCCGCTCGCCTGCGTCGCAGCGAACGTGCCAGCCTGGCCGTGCTTACAGCCGCCGGCTGATCAGCGCGGGCGGCGTTCCTCGGCGCGTCGCAATATCTCGAATGCGGCCTGGACCGCCTGGAAGCGGACAGCCGCCTCGGAATCGCCGGGGCGGACATCGGGATGGTTAGCCTTGGCCAGCCGCCGCCACGCCGTCTTCACCTGTTCGAAGTCCGCATCCGATTCGAGTTCGAGCGTTTCGAAGGCGCGCAGTTCATCGCGGGTCCAGCGGCCGTCGCCCGGACCGCCCCAGGCATGATAGGCCTGTTCGGCATAGCCCGAAGCATCGCGCTTCTCATTCGCCTCCCGCTCAGCGGCTTCCTCCGCCGACAGGCCTGCGAAATAGTCCCAATTGCGGTTATACTCCTCGGCGTGGCGCGGGCAGAAATACCAGCGCTCGCGGCTGTTGGGAGATTTCGGGGCAGGGCAGTCGCCCGGCTGGTCGCAGCCGTGCCGGTCGCACATGCGCACCTTTGTCGCGCCGCGCTCGCTGCCATAGCCGCGCCAGCGGGGGAAGCCCCAGTCGTTTGTACGGGAAGATCGCGCCATAAGCCTTCCCTTGTAGCGTCGATGGGGTGAACGGGGAATTGATGTTTTGTCGCTTCACCATGGTGCAGGATCGCCCGCGATTGCAGAACATGCAGGCGGCAAAATAAATTTCGCGCCGTAAACGGGCCATTTACCGCAGTTGCGCTAGGAGGGTCTCGCGAGAGGCGGTGTCTTTGCCGATCGTGTGTGAACCGGTTGTATTCGGGACCTGTTGCGTATGGCGTATCAAGTACACAAGGAGGCCGCGTGTCCTGGCGCGGCCGAAGCGGTCGGCACGCTGCTTGCAGCCGACGGCGGCAAGACCCATCCCTATATCGCCTCCGCCATCTTTGCCCGTGGCCGGGAAGCGTCGCGCGACCTTGCCGATGCGGTGCACCTGATCTCCAGTCTTCACGGGAGCCACCCCGGCGTGGTCGATCTGGCGCAGGAGCGCCCGCCCGAGGAGGCGGTACGCGGCTGGCTCGACGCGGCGGCGGAGGGCTTTGCGGCGGAGCGCGCCTATCTGATGCAGACGGTGGTGGCCGCCGGCCCGCTTCCGAGCACCCCCGGCCATGCCGGTTGCGAGGCGGCGGTGGCCGGGCAGCGCCATGCGCTGGAGATGCTCGCACGCTCCGAACGGAGGGGATGCGCGCTCGGCGCAGCGGCGGCGCTGGTGCTCGACTGGCGGGCGATCCGCAATGTCGTCGATGCGGCCGCCCAGCGCTTCGGTGTCACGCTCACCCCGCCGGCGCTGCCTTCGATGCGCCAGACGATGGGCATGATGCAGACGATCGATTCGCCCGCCGTGGAAAGGGCGATGCTGTTCGGGGCCCAGCAACTGCTGATCCAGCATCGCGGCTTGTGGGATCTGCTCGAGGCCCGCTCGGGCGCACGGGTCGACGCGTTGCTCTGATCCGGCCCCTTCGGGCATCCGCACGGGGCTGGACAAGCGGCGCCATCGCACCTTATCGCCGGAAACAGCGGTTTTCCGGCGGGAGAGATTGGCGTGCGCTTCGAAGGTACGAGCAACTATGTGGCGACCGACGACCTGAAGGTGGCGGTCAACGCCGCCGTTACACTGCGCCGGCCGCTGCTGGTGAAGGGCGAGCCCGGCACCGGCAAGACCGTGCTCGCGCACGAAATCGCGGCCGCGACCGGCGCGCCGCTGATCCAGTGGCACATCAAGTCGACCACCAAGGCGCATCAGGGCCTGTACGAATATGATGCGGTCGCCCGCCTGCGCGACGGCCAGCTCGGCGACGAGCGCGTCCACGACATCGGCAATTATATCCGCAAGGGGAAGCTTTGGGAGGCGTTCACCGCGCCCAAGCTGCCTGTGCTGCTGATCGACGAGATCGACAAGGCCGACATCGAATTCCCGAACGATCTGCTTCAGGAACTCGATCGCATGTCGTTCGACGTCTACGAGACCGGCGAGACGGTCGCGGCGAAGGAGCGGCCGATCGTCGTCATCACCTCGAACAACGAGAAGGAACTGCCCGACGCCTTCCTGCGCCGCTGCTTCTTCCATTACATCAAATTCCCTGATCGCGAGACGATGCAGGCGATCGTCGACGTCCATTTTCCCGGCATCCAGAAGACGCTGCTGTCCCGCGCCATGGACATCTTCTACGAGATCCGCGAGGTCCCCGGCCTCAAGAAGAAGCCTTCGACGAGCGAGTTGCTCGACTGGCTGAAGCTTCTTCTGGTCGAGGATATGCCGCTCGAGGTGCTGCAGAATCGCGATCCCAAGAAGGCGATCCCGCCCCTGCACGGCGCGCTCCTCAAGAACGAGCAGGACATCATGCTGTTCGAGCGGCTGGCTTTCCTCGCTCGCCGTAGCGGCAACTGACGGGACGCACGCCACGAAGTTTATCTCCAAAATGGATAGGTATTTTACCGGGTCTGTCTCCGACTCGGTTGCTGCGTCAATTTCCCTCGTGAAGTCAGTCTGTTGCGAGGGCGTGTGGAGATGGAGCGACCGGATCGCGAAGCGTTCGACCTGCGGCAGCCGCCCGTTGCGGGGCGCTGGCTGGATATCGGGACGCAGGCGAACAGCGTGACGGCGGACGAGGTCCAAGGCCTGTGGACGCTGCGCTTCGGGCCCTTCGGCTGCCGCGACGACGAAACGCGCGGCGGGATGGTCCATGTCGATGGTGACCGCATGGCTGGCGGCGACGGCCATGTCATCTTCCATGGCGGCTTCCGGCTGGATGGCACCACCTTGCGGGCCGCGCTGACGATCGTGCGGCACGGCTTCGGCGGCGGCTATCAGCGCATGTTCGGAACGAACGAACCCATCTTCCGGCTGGAGGTCGTGGCAGAAGTGATCAGCCCCGACCTGTTCGAGGGCCGCATCGAGCGGCACGGCGAGCCCGACATTCGCGTGGTGATGCGCCGCCTGGAACCGATGACGAAGCGCAGCCAGATCGTCTGAACGCGGATCGGACCTCTGCCGGTCGTGCCAGCGGCGCGCCTCAGATGAAGTCGTCGAAGGCGAGCGATCCGGTTACGAACGATGTGCCCAGCCCCACGGCGGCGTTCACGATGCCGCCGCCATCCTGCGCCCAGAAAAGCACGGCGTCATTGGCACCGCTGAGCCGGATCAGCGCTACCTCGTGACTGCCCGCATGACCGTCGAACAGCGATTGGGCGAGCGCCTGTGCCTCGGCCAGCGAGGTCGAAACGCTGCCTTCCAGGATCGCTTCGGGACGAAAGCCGAGCGACAGAACATCGTTCACCGTCGAAAGATCAAGAATCCGATCGATCGCCTGGAGATCGGCACCGATCGGCGCGCTGTCGGGCCCGAACAGGAATATGTCGCTACCGCTGCCGCCCTCCAGCCGGTCGACGCCGCGGTCGCCGGTGATCAGGTCGTCGCCATCGCCGCCCTGAATGGTGTCGTCGTCCTGTCCGCCGCGCAAGGCGTCGTTCCCTGACCCGCCCTGAATGGAATCCCTGCCGCGATTGCCGTTGATGATGTCATGGCCCGCACCGCCGAGGATGCTGTCGTCGTCGGCGCCGCCCTGGATCCGGTCGGACCCGCTGCCGCCGTCGATCGTATCGCGCCCCGCATTGCCCTGCAGATAATCCGATCCGCCCCCGCCGTTGAGCAGATCCCCGCCGTCGGCCCCGCCACTCGGTGACTGTCCATAGATATGGTCGTTGCCGTTGCCGCCGGTCAGCGTGTCGCTGTCACCGCCGCCCATGATGACATTGTGACCGAAGACGTCGCGGATGACGTCGGCGAGCGCACCGCCACGAAACTCGTCATTGCCCGCGAGGAGCAGACTCAGCGGATCGTTTGGCGCATAGGTGAGCAGATAGAAAAGCGAGGCATCGACCGAGAAACCGCTCGCCTCGAAAAGGACGGTCGATCCTTGCGTGAAGCGAAACCCGGTGATCACGCCGCCGATCGGCTCGCCGAAGCCGTTGTAGCGGACGCCCGATCCGGTGAAGGCGTAGCGATAGCCGTCGACGTCGATCGCCAGCAGGCTGCTGGTCTGCGTCACGATGACCGAATCGAAATCGGTCAGCCGGTCGAAATTGAACAGGTCCATGCGCAGGCGCCCGGCGGCCGGTGCGGTGATGATCGCCATGTCGTTCCCCTTGTCGGGGATCAGTGGTGCCCGCTGCCCGGCGACGGGGTCAAGCGCGCTGGAGCCGGAGAATGATCGGAAACGGAGGCTATGGGAGCGGCAGGCCGCTCAGGACTAGAGCAGGCGCGCGTCTCCCGCCGGCTCGACGCTCAGCGTGCCGCCGGGCGTGGGACGCAGCAGCGCCTGCGCCGGAACCGATCCATCGAGCCAGCCTGCCCAGTCGGTGCGGTCGAGCAGCACCACCTGCCGGCCATGATAGGGGGCTATGTCGGGGCCGGGCTCGCAGGTCAGCAGGGTGAAGGCCTCACCCGCGGGATCGGGGATGGCGGGATCGCTCTTCCACAAGCCGGCGATGGCGAACCAGTCGCGCGCCTTCCATCGGAACAGCCATTTGTCCTTGCGCTTCGCGCGCGGATCGGCGGGCGCGGTGAACTCGTAGAAGCCATCGACGGGCACGAGACAGCGGCCCTGCCGCGCCGAATTGCGGAAATCGCGCCCTTCGCTGCGGTAGTTATAGACAGGTTTGCCGGAGGTGCCCGGCCAGCTCCAGCGCCGTGTGACCAGTTCGGCTGCCTGTACCTCGCCGAGGCTCTCACTGGGTTTCTCCACAGGCACATTGCGCGCGGCCCGGATGATCACCGTCCGGTCGGTGATCCGCACGCTCGGCAGCGGTGCCATGTTGGGCACACCCTCGCCGAACCGCAGCGGGATGCGCAACTCGGCGAAGTCTTGTCGTATCAGGCCCAGCTCGATCCGCCGGGCCACTTCGTTGCACATGCGCCATCACGCTCCGGGTGGGTCTGCTTCGAAAGTGAGGGAAGGCGACGGGCCTCGCAAGACCCCGCCGCCTGCGTCAGCCTGACTCTCCGGCCATGCGACGGCGATGGTCGGAGAAACGCTCCCCGTCGCGGCGCTCGGTGCGATGGCCGTTGCGCTTCCAGGATTTGCAATATTTGCAGCCCGCGCGCTGATTGCGGGGGCGCCGACGCTTGTGGTTCATCGTCCGGTCTCCGAGAAAAAAGGGTCGGCGGATAGCGGCATCGACAAGCTTCGGCAATGCAGGCTAGGTCCATGGCCGTGCACGACGAACGTCGATCATCGGAAGTAACCCGCTTCGCGGGCGTGCGCGCTCGGCTCGAGGCTGCTGCCCCGCAAAGCGGTTTTCCGGCATTGCTCTATGAGTTTCTGTTGTTCGGTTTCAAACAGGGCTGGGCCTGTCTGTTCGGTGGACTGATGCTGGCGCTGCTGCTCGCGACCCATTTCTGGTGGCCTGAGGAGGCGCCGGTCGCGCGATACGATTTCCTGACCGTGGCCGCACTGCTGATCCAGATCGCGATGCTGGCCTTCCGGCTCGAAAGCTGGAGCGAGGCAAGGGTGATATTCGCGTTCCACATCGTCGGCACCGTGATGGAGCTGTTCAAGACCGCGCATGGCAGCTGGGAGTATCGCGAAGCAGGCCTGCTGCGGATCGGCGACGTCCCTTTATTCTCGGGCTTCATGTATGCCGCCGTCGGCAGCTATCTCGCGCGCGTCTGGCGCATCTTCGACTTCCGCTTCTCGCATTACCCCCGGCGCGGCGCGACGATCGCGCTGGCGGTAGCGATCTATGTCAATTTCTTCGCCCACCACTGGCTTCCCGACATCCGCCTCGCACTATTCGCAGCGACCGCGCTGCTCTATCTGCGAACCTGGGTGTTCTTCCGGCCCTTTCGCGAGCATCGCCGGATGCCGCTTCTCCTGGGCTTCCTCCTCGTCGCGCTGTTCATCTGGTTCGCGGAGAATTTAGGCACCTTCGCCCACGCGTGGAGCTATCCGCATCAGCGCAGCGGCTGGGCGATGGTGTCGATCGGCAAGCTCGGGGCCTGGTATCTGCTGATGATCATCAGCTTCGTTCTGGTCGAGCGGCTGCATGATCGGCAGCACGGCCGCTGATACGGCTTTCACGCGGTGCTGACCAGCGATCCTCCCAAGTTTAGGGGCGTATGCAGATCACCAGCGCTTGCCCGTATTCTCGATCGCAGCAAGTAGCGCCTTCTTGCTGGGCGTGCGTCGCGCGCCGCTATTGCGCGGTATCACCAGATCCGCGCCGAGGGCGTCACGCCGCGCCGCCAACGCCTCCTTGAAGCTGACGAAATCTATTCTCTTTCCGGTCCAGTCGGCTGCGTCGTCAGTCTTGGACATTCTGGGCTCCGAGCAGTCCGGCAGTCTCATGGCGGACTCGGCGGTCAAGATAAACTAGATCGACGTCAGGGTGAAGTTTGAGTAGCGAACGAGCCTGTTCCCGCATTTCGGGAGCGCTGCCGGAAGCAAACTGACCCATACGATCGGCAATCAGGTCTTCGACTGCGATAACCGCTAACGACTGGCCCGGGCCAAGGTGCTCGACAAGAACGAGCTTATTCGGGTCTGTATGTCCATCCAAAAGAGCCGATCCAACGATTTCGAACCCCAACCCCAGCGCGGGATGTATCCATCCTCTGGTCGATTTACCCTGCCCCGATGGCCGGACGAACCCGCGCTTCTGCATCTCCTCCTCCAATTCCGACTGGCGAGGTGAGCAAAGATCGAAGTCGCCCGTATTGATGGCGCTCAGAGTGTAAAACTCCACGGCGGCACCGCCGACCAATATCGGTCGGGGCAGGCGGCGTTCCGCCATTGCAGCGCTGATTTCGGCAAGCATTCGAAGTGCATCTTCGAACTCCGGCCGATAAGCGCTCATTTTGCCGCAACCTGCGCGCCTGCCTCGAGCAGCGGCTTCAGATAATGGCCGGTGTAGCTGCGCGGCTCCTTCGCTACCTTCTCCGGTGTGCCCTCCGCGACGATCTCGCCGCCGCGGACGCCGCCTTCGGGGCCCAGGTCGATGATCCAGTCGGCGGTCTTGATGACCTCCAGATTATGCTCGATCACGACCACCGTATTGCCCTGTTCGACCAGCGCGTGGAGCACTTCGAGCAGCTTGCGGACATCCTCGAAATGGAGGCCGGTCGTCGGCTCGTCGAGGATGTAGAGGGTGTTGCCGGTCGACCGGCGTGACAGTTCCTTGGCCAGTTTGACGCGCTGCGCCTCGCCGCCCGACAAGGTCGTCGCCTGCTGCCCGACCTTGATATAGCCGAGGCCGACCTCGGCCAGCATCGCCATCTTGTCGCGGATCGGCGGCACCGCCTTGAAGAACTCGACCGCATCCTCGACCGTCATGTCGAGCACGTCGGCGATCGACTTGCCCTTGAACTTCACCTCCAGCGTCTCGCGGTTGTAGCGCGCGCCGTGGCACACGTCGCAGGTGACATAGACGTCGGGCAGGAAGTGCATCTCGATCTTGAGCACGCCGTCGCCCTGGCAGGCCTCGCAACGGCCACCCTTGACGTTAAAGCTGAAGCGGCCGGGCTTGTAGCCGCGCGCCTCGCTCTCCGGCAGCCCGGCGAACCAGTCGCGGATGTTGGTGAAGGCCCCGGTATAGGTCGCCGGATTGGAGCGTGGGGTGCGACCGATCGGCGACTGGTCGATGTCGATCACCTTGTCGCAATGGTCGAGGCCGCTAATCTTGTCATGCGCCCCGGCGACGACCCGCGCGCCGTTGAGCTGACGGGCCGCCGAGGCGTAGAGCGTGTCGATCGTGAAGCTCGACTTGCCCGATCCCGACACGCCGGTGATGCAGGTGAAAGTGCCCAGCGGAATCGACGCCGTCACGTCCTTCAGGTTGTTCGCGCGCGCGCCGTGGACGGTCAGCTTCTTGCCATTGCCCTTGCGCCGCTTCTTCGGAACGTCGACCATCCGGCGGCCCGACAGATAGGCGCCGGTCAGGCTGTCCTCATGCGCGAGGATCTGGTCGAGCGTGCCCGAGGCGACGACCTCGCCGCCATGGACGCCCGCGCCCGGCCCCATGTCGAGAATATAGTCGGCGGTGCGGATCGCGTCCTCGTCATGCTCGACGACGATCACCGTATTGCCCAGGTCGCGCAGCCGCCGCAGCGTGATCAGCAGCCGGTCATTGTCGCGCTGGTGGAGGCCGATCGACGGCTCGTCGAGGACGTAGAGCACGCCCGACAGGCCCGAGCCGATCTGCGAGGCGAGGCGGATGCGCTGGCTCTCGCCGCCCGACAGCGTGCCCGAGGTTCGGTCGAGGTTGAGATAGTCGAGCCCGACATTGTCGAGGAAGCCCAGCCGCTCGACGATCTCCTTGAGGATGCGCTCGGCGATAGCGCGCTGCTGCTCGTTGAGATGGTTGGGCATGTCGCGGAAGAAGGCGAGGGCGGGGCCGACCGCACGCCGCGTCGACATCGAAATGTCCTCGCCCGCGATTTTCACCGCCAGCGCTTCGGGCTTCAGCCGGGCGCCGCCGCACACCTCGCACGGGGCCGCGCTCTGATATTTGGACAGTTCCTCGCGCATCCAGGCGCTCTCGGTCGCGAGCATCCGGCGTTCGAGATTGTGGATCACGCCCTCGAACGGCTTCTGGACGTCATAGCTCTTGCGGCCGTCGATGAAGGTCAGCGTGATCGCCTTGCCCTTGGTGCCGTAGAGGACGACGTCGCGATATTCCTGGGGGATCTCGTTCCAGGGCGTCTCGAGCTTGAAGCCATAGGCGCGCGCGACCGAGCTCAGCACCTGCATATAATAGGGACTGGGCGGGTTCGACTTGGCCCAGGGCACGACCGCGCCCTGCTTGATCGACAGCGCCTCGTTCGGGACGACCAGCTGCGGATCGAAATAGAGCTTTTCGCCAAGGCCGTCGCAGGCCGGGCAGGCACCCTGCGGTGCGTTGAACGAGAAAAGGCGGGGCTCGATCTCGGCGATGGTGAAGCCCGAGACGGGGCAGGCGAATTTCTCGGAGAAGGTGATGCGGTTGGCGGGGATTCCCGTCTTCTTCATGCCGCCGGTCGTCTTGCCGGCGACGTCCGAAAGGGCCTCGCCATATTGGAAGGCGACAGGCATCTCGCGGACGGCGGCGGCCCCTCCACCAGCCTGCGGCTGGTCCCCCTCCCCGTTCCGGGGAGGATTGCTTGCCGCAGACACCGTCGCTTCGGCCACGGTCGTGTCGACCAGATCGGCAAAGGCCAGACCATCGGCAAGGCGGAGCGCGGTCTCCAAGCTCTGCGCCAGCCGGGTCTCGATACCTTCGCGCACCACCAGGCGGTCGACCACCACCTCGATGTCATGCTTGTACTTCTTGTCGAGCGCGGGCGCGTTCTCGATCTCGTAATTTTCGCCGTCGATGCGGACGCGGGTGAAGCCCGCCTTCTGCCATTCGGCCAGTTCCTTGCGATATTCGCCCTTGCGGCCGCGCACGACCGGCGCAAGCAGCAGGAAGCGCGTGCCCTCCTTCAGCTGCAGGATGCGGTCGACCATCTGGCTGATCGTCTGCGCGGCGATCGGCAGGCCGGTCGCGGGCGAATAGGGAACGCCGACGCGCGCCCACAGCAGGCGCATATAATCGTAGATCTCGGTGACCGTCGCAACGGTCGAGCGCGGGTTGCGGCTGGTCGTCTTCTGCTCGATCGAGATGGCCGGCGACAGGCCCTCGATATGGTCGACGTCGGGCTTCTGCATCAGTTCGAGGAACTGGCGCGCATAGGCCGACAGGCTCTCGACATAGCGGCGCTGGCCCTCGGCATAGATGGTGTCGAAGGCCAGGCTGGACTTGCCCGATCCCGACAGGCCGGTGATCACGATCAGCTTGTCGCGCGGCAGGTCGACGTCGACGCCCTTGAGGTTGTGTTCGCGCGCGCCGCGCACCGAGATATGTGTGAGCATGTCGGGAATGTTCCAGATTTGTTCGCCGCGCGCAAGGCGGTCCGTCGGCCTGGGATGTGGGCGGTGGTTAACCGATTCTCAACCCTGCATCGCCTAGAGGCGACGTGCTTTTCCGTTGGTGGAGGAGGTTGCGATGCTTGGCCTGATCAGTCGCCGGGAGCTTGTACAGTCGCTCCTGATCGCGGTGGTCTTCATGTCGGTGGGCTTCGTCCTGCTCGACCGGATGATCGGCGATCCCGGCGCGATGGTGGCGAGTTCGCACGTCTGAACGGCGCGGCTTTGCGCGCCGCCGGGCGTGCGAGCCCGTTCAGCGGGTTGCCCCCGGCTTCCACAAGATGTCGCCCTCTCCGGCCAGGTTGATCCAGCGGGCGAGCACGAACAGATGATCCGACAGCCGGTTTACATAAGCGAGGCCGACCGGATTCAGTCCCGCATCGCGGTCGGCTGCTACGGCCGATCGCTCCGCCCGTCGGCAGATCGCGCGTGCCAGATGGATGGCCGCAGAAGCCGGATGGCCGCCGGGCAGGATGAAGCTGCGCAGAGGCTCCAGCGCCTCGTTCATCTCGTCGATCTCGGCCTCGAGCCGCTCGACCTGCGACTCGACGATGCGGAGCACCATATCGGAGGGTGTGAAATCGGGACCCGGCGTGGCGAAGTCGGCACCAAGGTCGAACAGTTCGTTCTGGATTCGGGACAGCTTCGCCCCCGCCGCCGACGGCATGTTGTGCGTCAGGGCGATACCGATCGCCGAATTGAGTTCGTCGACGTCGCCGATCGCGGCCATGCGCGGGGCGCATTTGGGCAGGCGCGAGCCATCGACGAGGCCCGTCTCGCCCGCATCGCCCGTGCGGGTGTAGATCCTGTTCAGCCGAACCATCGTGTCGCGGAGCTCAGGGACGGCTCATGATAAGCAGCAGGATCACGAGGATCACCGCGATCGCCTGGAAGGCGATGCGCATCCGCATCATCTTGTTCTGCTGCAGCCCCGACCGGCTGACCGTTCCCGCCTTCAGATCCTCTTCGGTCGTCTTGAGGAAGGCGATGATCCCGCGCACGAGGGCGACGACGGTACCGATCACCGCCAGCAGGATGAGGATGAAGAAGAAGGTGTTCATCGCGACGATGTAGCGCGAACCGCCGGGCAGGTGAACCGCTATATGCCGGAGCCCGGCGCGCCTTCCCCTTCGTTCAGTTCCGGTCCGGCGCGGTCGCCCATTCCGCGCAGGGGCAAGGCAATGCCGCGCGAGGGAGTCGCCTTGCCCTTTTTCGGCGCTGCGGCTATGGCCGCCGCCGGCTCTTTCAAATCCTCAGTCTCAGGTGAACCATGAAGATCAGCGGCGTGGACATCCGTCCCGGCAACATCATCGAATATGAAGGCGGCATCTGGCGCGCCGTCAAGATCCAGCATACGCAGCCCGGCAAGGGCGGCGCCTATATGCAGGTCGAGATGAAGAATCTGATCGACGGACGCAAGAACAACGTCCGTTTCCGCTCGGCCGAGACGGTCGAGCGCGTTCGCCTCGACACCAAGGATTTCCAGTTCCTGTTCGCCGAGGGCGAGGACCTGACCTTCATGGACAAGGACAGCTACGAGCAGATCACGCTGCCGCGCGATCTGCTCGGCGACGCCGCGGCCTTCCTCAACGACGGCATGGACGTCGTGATGGAGCTTTATGACGAGCGCCCGATCTCGGTGCAGCTGCCCGACACCGTCGAGGCGCTGATCGTCGAGGCCGACGCCGTGGTTAAGGGACAGACCGCCTCGTCCAGCTACAAGCCTGCGCTGCTGGAAAACGGCGTCCGCGTGATGGTGCCGCCGCATATCGCCAGCGGCACCCGCATCGTCGTCGACGTCTACAGCCAGGAATATGTCCGCCGCGCGGACTGATCCCGTCTGATCGCGAGGCCGGCCCCTGGGGCCGGCCCGCCTATTTCGTTCCGCCAGTGCGCGGGACGCGTTTCGCGTAGACTGTGCCGCCCGCCCGGCACGAACGGAGAAGAATCTTGGTCAGCCATTCCGGCCTCATCACCGTCATGGATCGCGCCGCGCGCAAGGCCGCGCCGCGCCTGCGCCGCGACTTCAACGAGGTCCAGCAGCTTCAGGTGAGCCGCAAGGGCCCGGCCGACTTCGTGTCGATGGCCGACCAGCGCGCCGAGCAGACGCTGGTGGAAGAGCTCAAGCGCGCCCGCCCGGACTGGGGCTTCGTGCTCGAGGAAGGCGGCGAGATCGAGGGCGATCCCACCAAGCCGCGCTGGATCATCGATCCGCTCGACGGCACCACCAACTTTCTCCACGGCATCCCGCACTTCGCCATTTCGATCGCGGTCGAGGAGCCGGCCCGGCCGGGCCAGATGCGCGGCGACGTCAGCCATGGCCTGATCTATCAGCCGCTGACCGACGAGAGCTTCTGGGCGGAAAAGGGGCGGGGTGCCTGGTTGCAGGATCGTCGCCTGCGCGTGTCCGCCCGCCGCGACCTCGCCGATGCGCTGGTCGCGACCGGCATCCCCTTTCTCGGCCATGGCGATATCCGCAAGTGGAGCGCCATCTTCGCCCAGGTCGGCCCCGAGATCGCCGGTATCCGTCGCTTCGGCGCTGCGTCGCTCGACCTCGCCTGGGTCGCGGCCGGCCGCTTCGATGCCTTCTGGGAGTCGGAGCTGAAGATCTGGGACGTGGCGGCGGGCATCCTTCTGGTCCGCGAGGCGGGCGGTTTCGTCAGCGATTTCCGCGGCGGTGACCGGATGCACGAGCGCAACGAATATCTCGCCACCAATGACGGGCTGGCTACGCGGCTGCACAAGCTCGTCGCGCAGGGCGTCAAGGGGCTCTGAGGGCGTACGCCGCCGCCTTGCAACGGCGGCGGCAGCGCACGGCTGCACCAAGAGCCAGCTTCCCCGAAAGCTCCGGGAAACCGTGGACTTCTTGCGAGTCATTCTCACTCCCCGACACCTTGCTTCGCACATGCGGCGCGCCTAAAGGTCGCGCCAAAGGCCGGATTCCCGGCCCTCTGCTCGGAGCCTGTTCATGGCGTCAGTCGCCGCTGGATATCTACCGATCCTGATCTTCCTGGGGGTCGCTCTCGTTCTGTCGAGCGCGTTCGTGTTCCTGCCGATGCTCGTGTCGCGCGCGACCGGCTCGCACAAGCCGACCCCCGAGAAGCTCACCGAATATGAATGCGGCTTCCCGGCCTTCGAGGACAGCCGTGCGCAGTTCGACGTGCGCTTCTACCTGATCGCGATCCTGTTCATCATCTTCGACCTCGAAGCGGCCTTCCTCTATCCCTGGGCGGTCTCGCTCGGTGCGATCGGTTTCGCCGGCTGGGCCTCGATGATGATCTTCCTCGTCGAACTGACGATCGGTTACATCTACGCGTGGAAGAAGGGAGCCCTGGAATGGGAGTGACGCTCGATCCGGCGCGCAACCCGCACAAGCTGGAAGGCTTTGGCGGCGACATCGTCCAGCCTGACGCCGACTTCTTCAAGTCGCTGCAGGCCGAGGTCAACGACAAGGGTTTCCTGGTCACCTCCGCCGAGGAGCTGTTTCAGTGGGCCCGCACCGGCTCGCTGTGGTGGATGACCTTCGGTCTCGCCTGTTGCGCGGTCGAGATGATCCACGTCAACATGCCGCGCTATGATCTGGAGCGCTTCGGCGCCGCGCCGCGCGCCTCGCCGCGCCAGTCGGACGTGATGATCGTCGCGGGCACCCTCTGCAACAAGATGGCTCCCGCGCTGCGTCGCGTCTACGACCAGATGTCCGAGCCCAAATATGTGATCTCGATGGGCTCCTGCGCCAATGGCGGCGGCTATTATCACTATAGCTACTCGGTCGTGCGCGGCTGCGACCGGATCGTGCCGGTCGACATCTATGTGCCGGGCTGCCCGCCGACCGCCGAAGCGCTGCTCTACGGCATCATGCAGCTGCAGCGTAAGATCCGCCGCGTGGGGACGCTCGAGAGATGAGTGACACTTCGCTGACCTTCCCGCGTTTCGCGGCCAAAGACGGGTTTGCCGAGGCGGTGACGGCCGCCCTTGGCGCGCGCCTGATCGAGCTGCGCCAGTGCGTCGGCGAATATGCGCTGCACGTCGCCCGCGACAGCCTCGTCGAGACGATGACGATCCTGCGCGATCAGCTCGAATATCAGCAGCTGATGGAAATTGCGGGCGTCGACTATCCCGACCGTGCCGAGCGGTTCGAGGTCGTCTATTGCATGCTCAGCCTGACGCGGAACCATCGCATCCGCGTGCACGTCGCCGCCGACGAGGTCACCCCGGTGCCGTCGGTGACCGGGCTGTGGCCGGTCGCCGGCTGGCTCGAGCGCGAGGTCTTCGACATGTATGGCGTGTTGTTCGAGGGCAACCCGGACCTGCGCCGTATCCTGACCGACTATGGCTTCCGCGGCCATCCGCAGCGCAAGGACTTCCCGCTGACGGGCTATGTCGAGTTGCGCTATTCGGAACAGCACAAGCGCGTGGTCTATGAGCCGGTCAAGCTGGCGCAGGACTTCCGCAGCTTCGACTTCATGAGCCCGTGGGAGGGCGCCGACTATATCCTTCCCGGCGATGAGAAGGTCTCGGCGACGCAGCCGGGTGCACCGACGCCTGCGCCCGCGCCGGCCGGCACCGCGCCCAAGCCGGTCGAGGGCAAGGCGCCGCCGTCCACGCCCAAGACGACCGACCATGTGGGGCAGACCGGCGAAGGCAAGGCCGACCCGCTCGGCGACGGAGCGAAGAAGTAATGGCTTCGACCTATGACACGCTGACTCCCGAGGTCCAGAAGGGCGAGACGGAGATCCAGAACTACACGATCAACTTCGGCCCGCAGCATCCGGCCGCGCATGGCGTGCTCCGCATGGTGATGGAACTCGACGGCGAGATCGTCGAGCGCGTCGACCCGCATGTCGGCCTGCTCCATCGCGGCACCGAGAAGCTGATCGAGTACAAGACCTATCTGCAGGCGCTGCCCTATTTCGACCGGCTCGACTATTGTTCGCCGCTCGGAATGGAGCACAGCTATGTGCTGGCGATCGAGAAGCTGCTCCAGCTCGAAGTGCCGATCCGCGCGCAATATCTGCGCGTGCTGTTCGCCGAGCTGACCCGCATCTGCAACCACATGCTCAACATCGGCGCACACGTCATGGACGTCGGCGCGATGACCCCGAACCTGTGGCTGTTCGAGATTCGCGAGGATTGCCTCAACTTCTTCGAGCGGGCCTCGGGCGCGCGCATGCACTCGGCCTGGTTCCGTCCGGGCGGCGTGCACCAGGACGTGCCTCTGAAGCTGCTGACGGACATCGGCGATTGGCTCGACGACCGCATGCCGCGCCTGTTCGAGGACGCGGTCTCGCTGTTCGCCGACAACCGTATCTTCAAGCAGCGCAACGTCGACATCGGCGTGGTCAGCAAGGAAGACGCGATCGCCTGGGGGTTCTCCGGCCCGATGATCCGTGCCGCGGGCATCCCCTGGGATATCCGCAAGGCGCAGCCCTACGACGTCTATGATCGCATGGACTTCGAGGTTCCGGTGGGAACCAAGGGCGACTGCTACGACCGGATCATGGTCCGCATCGAGGAAGTCCGTCAGTCGGCGCGCATCATCAAGCAGTGCCTGCGCGAAATGCCCGAAGGGCCGATCGCCAGCCTCGACCGCAAGGTCGTGCCTCCGAAGCGCGGCGAGATGAAGCGCTCGATGGAAGCGCTGATCCACCATTTCAAGCTCTACACCGAGGGCTTCCACGTTCCCGAGGGCGACGTCTATGTCGCGACCGAGAGTCCCAAGGGCGAGTTCGGCGTCTATCTGGTCTCGGACGGCAGCAACAAGCCGTATCGCTGCAAGATCCGCCCGACCGCGTTCAGCCATCTCCAGGCGATGGACTTCATGATGAAGGGCCATATGCTCGCCGACACCACCGCCATCCTTTCGGCGATCGATGTCGTGTTCGGGGAGTGCGACCGGTGAGCAGCAAGCTATCGATCGCCGAGCAGATGATCGCGCATTACAATGCGCAGGACGCCGACGCCTATGTCGCGCTGATGACCGACGACGCGGCCGAGGCCGGCTATCGCGGCGCGGTGCTGCGCGACGGGCGCGAGGGCGTCCGCGAAGGGCTCAAGGCGATGTTCGCGCAGTTCCCCGAGAATCGCGCGGAAATCCTGTCCGGCCAGCAGCTCGGCGACTATGTCCTCCTTCATGAGAAGGTGTACCGGTCCAGCGATGCCGAGCCGTTCGAGGTGATGAGCATCTACAGTTTCGAAGGCGACAAGGTGTCGCGCGTGGAGTTCGTGCGCTGATGGCTGACGCAGCCCATATTCCCGACGAGGCGGAGACCCGCGCCCGCTGGGGCAATTTCGCCTGGACGGCGGAAAATGCCGAGCAGGCGAAGACAATCATCGCCCGCTATCCACCGGGCCGCCAGCAGTCGGCGGTGATGCCGCTGCTCGATCTGGCGCAGCGCCAGGTCGGCGCCGAGACCAATACCCAGGGCTGGCTGCCCGTGCCGGTGATGGAATATATCGGCAAGCAGCTCGACATGGCCTATATCCGCGTGTTCGAGGTCGCGACCTTCTACACCATGTACAATCTGGCGCCGGTCGGCCGCTATCATGTGCAGGTGTGCGGGACGACGCCGTGCATGCTGCGCGGCTCCGACGACGTCCTCGATGCCTGCTACAAGAAGGGCATGAAGAAGGGCGCGACGACCGCCGACGGGCTGTTCACCCTGACCGAGGTCGAATGCCTGGGCGCCTGCGCCAACGCGCCGATGGTTCAGATCAACGACGACAATTACGAGGATCTGACCTTCGACAGCATGACTGCGGTGCTCGACGCGCTGGCGCGCGGCGAACAGCCGAAGATCGGCCCGCAGATCGACCGCCAGACGAGCTGCCCCGAAGGCGGCCCGACGACGCTGCCTGAGATGGTCGGCGAGAATCATGACTATCGCGGACGCTGGGATGCGCCGGCATGAGTGCGCTGATCGCGATCATCGTCACGGTCGTGCTGGCGGTCATCCTCGTGAAGGTGACCTTCAAGCTGCTGGGCGTCGCGATTGCGATCGGTCTGGGCGTGCTCGCCTATTTCGTTGCCGACAAGCTGTTCGGAAAGAAGATCTGATGGCTGCTTTCGGCCTTTTCACCGCGCCGGTACCGACCGGCCTCTCCCTCGGTCATCCGGCCTGTGCCGGAGCCGCGCTTTCTGTTCGGGGTGCTCTCCATGCTTGACGACAAGGATCGCATCTTCACCAACGTCTACGGGTTCCAGTCCTGGAACCTCGAGGCGGCGCGCAAACGCGGCGACTGGGACAATACCAAGCAACTGCTCCAACGCGGGCCGGACCAGATCATCGAGGAGATCAAGGCCTCGGGTCTGCGCGGTCGCGGCGGCGCCGGCTTCCCGACCGGCATGAAGTGGAGCTTCATGCCCAAGGAGCCGAAGCCCGGTCGTCCTAGCTTTCTGGTGATCAACGCCGACGAATCCGAGCCGGGCTCGTGCAAGGACCGCGAGATCATCCGCCACGATCCGCATAAGCTGATCGAAGGCGCGCTCGTCGCGGGCTTCGCGATGCGCGCGCGGGCGGCCTATATCTATATCCGCGGCGAGTTCATCTACGAGGCGAAGGTGCTCTTCGCCGCCGTCGAGGAAGCCTATGCTGCCGGCCTGCTCGGCAAGAATGCCGCTGGATCGGGCTATGATTTCGACGTCTTCGTCCACCGTGGCGCAGGCGCCTATATCTGCGGCGAGGAAACCGCGCAGATCGAGAGCCTCGAGGGCAAGAAGGGCCAGCCGCGCCTGAAGCCGCCTTTCCCGGCGGGTGCTGGCCTCTATGGCTGCCCGACCACGGTGAACAACGTCGAATCGATCGCGGTTACCCCGACGATCCTGCGGCGCGGCGCCTCCTGGTTTTCGTCGATCGGACGCGAAGGCAATAAGGGCACCAAGCTCTTCCAGATCTCGGGCCATGTGAACAAGCCCTGCGTCGTCGAGGAAGCGATGGGGATCAGCTTCCGTGAGCTGATCGACAAGCATGCCGGCGGCATCCGCGGCGGCTGGGACAATCTTCTCGCGGTGATCCCGGGCGGTTCCTCGGTGCCGCTGGTGCCGGCCGCCCAGATCATGGACGCGCCGATGGATTTCGACGGCCTCAAGGGCGTCGGATCGGGCCTCGGCACGGCGGCGGTCATCGTCATGGACAAGTCGACCGACATCGTCCGCGCGATCAGCCGGCTCAGCTATTTCTACAAGCATGAGAGCTGCGGCCAGTGCACCCCCTGCCGCGAAGGCACGGGCTGGATGTGGCGCGTCATGGAGCGCCTGCGCACCGGCGATGCGGCGGTCGAGGAAATCGACATGCTGCTCGACGTCACCAAGCAGGTCGAAGGCCACACCATCTGCGCGCTCGGCGACGCGGCCGCCTGGCCGATCCAGGGCCTGCTCCGCCATTTCCGCCCCGAGGTCGAGCGCCGCATCGCGGAGCGCGGCGGCAGCCCGATGATGGAGGCGGCCGAATGAAGGCGGCTTCCACCCTGCTGATCGTTGCGGGCGCGCTCGTCGCTCAGTCTGTGTCGGCCGAGCCGCCGATCGGTTCGCGCCTCGGCGAGCGCACGCGCACGGTCAATCAGCGCATCGGCTATGACGCGCTGCGCACGGCGCATCGCACGGCAGAATGCCTCTATTTCAAGCGCGGCAGCGATGTGCGCGCCTTCTTGGCGGCCAGGAACGATGCCGACCTGCAGCGTTATGGCCGCGCCCTGAGCAAGAGCGTCGAATGCGCCCGCGCACAGCTGACCGATACGCCGAGCATCGAGGGCGCCGCTGTCATGGCGCCGGCCGACGTGATGCGGGGCATGTATGCCGAAGCCGCGCTGCTCAAGATGAAGACCGACGACGCGCTCCAGCCGCTGCCGGCCCAGCCGAGCTATGCGCGCGATTGGTTCGCAGTCACCGGCCGCCCTGCCGCGATCGACGAGATGGGCGCCTGCACGGCCGACCAGAACCCGGCCGGTATCCATGCGCTGCTGGCAACCGCGCCCGAAAGTGCCGAGGAAATCGCGGCGACGAAGGCGCTGGGCGCGACGCTCGGGCCGTGCCTGCCGCAGGGCGCCACGCTCAAGGCAAACCGCCAGTCGCTGCGTGCAGTGCTGGCCGAAGCTCTTTATCAGCGCGCGGTGGCTCCGCCGCCCGCTGACATCCAGGGATGACCGTCGAGGACCTATGCCGAAACTGACCGTAGACGGGATCGAAGTCGAAGTCCCCGCCGGCGCCACGGTGCTCCAGGCGTGCGAAGCCGCGGGCAAGGAAATCCCGCGCTTCTGCTACCATGAGCGGCTGTCGATCGCCGGCAATTGCCGCATGTGCCTCGTCGAGGTGAAGCCGGGGCCGCCCAAGCCCCAGGCCTCCTGCGCGCTGCCCGCCGCCGACAATCAGGAAATCCTGACCCAGTCGCCGATGGTGAAGAAGGCACGCGAAGGCGTGATGGAATTCCTGCTGATCAATCACCCGCTCGATTGCCCGATCTGCGATCAGGGCGGCGAGTGCGATCTGCAGGACCAGTCGATCGCTTATGGCCGCGGCCAGAGCCGTTTCGCCGAGAACAAGCGCGCGGTCACCGACAAATATATGGGCCCGATCGTCAAGACGACGATGACCCGTTGCATCCAGTGCACCCGCTGCGTCCGCTTCGCGGAAGAAGTGTCGGGGGTAGAGGAGATCGGCGCGGTCTATCGCGGCGAGAATATGCAGATCACCTCCTATCTCGAAAAGGCGGTGACGAGCGAGCTTTCGGGCAATGTCGTCGACCTGTGCCCGGTAGGTGCGCTCACCAGCAAGCCCTATGCGTTCGAGGCCCGTCCGTGGGAGCTCAAGAAGACGCTCGGCATCGACGTGATGGACGCGGTCGGCACCAATGTGCGTTTCGACAGCCGTGGCCGCCAGGTGCTGCGCGTGCTGCCCCGGATCAACGAGGACGTGAACGAGGAATGGGCGTCGGACAAGACGCGCCATGCCGTCGACGGTCTCGTCCGTCGGCGCCTCGACCGGCCCTTCGTACGCAAGGACGGCAAGCTCGTCGAGGCGAGCTGGGCCGATGCCTTCGCCGCGATAAAGGCGGTCGACGCGGGCGCATCGGTCGCCGCGATCGCGGGCGACCAGCTCGATTGCGAGACGATGTACGCCGCCAAGGCACTGCTCGGCGCGCTGGGCTCGACCCTGATCGAGGGTCGCCAGACCGGCATGGACTATGACACGTCCAGTCTCTCGGCAGTGAACCTCAATAGCACGATCGCCGGCCTCGAGACCGCCGACGTCATCCTGCTCGTCGGCTCAAACCTCCGCTGGGAAGCCCCGCTGATCAACACCCGCATCCGCAAGGCGGTGGTGAAGAAGCGCGCCAAGGTCTTCGCGATCGGCGAAGAGGTCGACCTGACCTATCCGGTCAGCTGGCTCGGCAACGACCTCGGCCTGCTCGGCAAGCTTCCGCAGGAGGTGCTCGACGCCTTCGCCAAGGCCGAACGGCCTGCGCTGATCGTCGGTGGCGGCGCGCTGAAGGCGGGTGCCCAGGGTGCGACCCTGGCGCTGGTCGAGCCGCTCGGCCTCGTGAAGGACGGCTGGAACGGCTATAACGTCGTGCATCTCGCCGCCGCGCGTATGGGCGGGCTGATGCTCGGCTATGCGCAGAAGGGTGGCATCGCCGACCTCGCTGCTGCGGCGCCCAAGCTGCTCTTCCTGCTCGGCGCGGACGATGTCGATCTGTCGCGCTTCGCCGAGAGCCTCAAGGTCTATGTCGGCCACCATGGTGACGTCGGCGCAGCGGGGGCGGACATCGTCCTTCCGGGCGCGGCCTATACCGAGAAGCCCGGCACCTATGTGAACACCGAAGGGCGCGTCCAGCGCAGCGACCGTGCGGTCTTCCCGCCCGGCGACGCCCGCGAGGACTGGGCGATCTTCCGGGCTCTGTCCGACGTGCTCGGCCACAAGCTTCCGTTCGACAATTTCGACCAGCTGCGGGCCGCAATGATTGCCGATGTTCCGGCACTCGGCGTCGAGGGCCTAGCGGACTATGGCTGGTCGGTGCCCGCCGGCCTCGTCGCCAGCGCGTCCGGTCCGGTCGGCTATCCGATCAAGGACTTCTATCTTACCAACCCGATCGCTCGCGCGAGCGACACGATGCAGCGCTGCTCGGCCGAGCTCATCCACGGCCAGAGCTTCGCGGAGGCCGCCGAATGACCGCGCTGTTCCAAAGCTGGGGCCTCGCCTTCGAATGGGCGTGGCTCGCCTCGACGATCATCGGCATCCTTGTCATCGCGCTGCCGCTGATGCTCGCGGTCGCGATGATCATCTATGCCGACCGCAAGATCTGGGCGGCCATGGCGCTGCGCCGTGGCCCGAACGTCGTCGGTCCCTGGGGCCTGCTGCAGAGCTTCGCCGACGGCGCGAAGGTCTTCCTGCAGGAAACGATCATCCCTGCGGCCGCGAACAAGGGCCTGTTCCTGCTCGCGCCGATCATCACCTTCACGGTCGCGCTGATCGTCTGGGCGGTGATCCCCTTCGCGCCGGGCGTGGTGCTTGCCGACATCAACATCGGCCTGCTCTATGTGCTCGCCGCCTCGTCGATCGGCGTCTATGGCGTGATCATCGCGGGCTGGGCGTCCAACTCCAAATATCCTTTCTACTCGGCACTGCGCGCCGCTGCGCAGATGGTCAGCTATGAAGTCTCGATCGGCTTCGTGCTCATATCGGTGGTGCTGTGGACCGGCAGCTTCAACATGTCGGCGATCGTCGAGGGGCAGCGCGCCCACATCTTCGGCTTCATCAACGGCTATGGCTTCAACCCGCTCCTGTTCCCGATGGCGGTGGTCTTCCTGATCTCGGCCATGGCCGAGACGGCCCGCGCCCCGTTCGACCTGACCGAGGCGGAATCGGAGCTGGTCGCCGGCTACCAGACCGAATATTCGTCAATGGCCTTCGCGCTCTACTGGCTCGGCGAATATGCGAACGTCATCCTGATGTGTGGCCTCAACGCGATCCTGTTCTGGGGCGGCTGGCTGCCCCCGGTCGATTGGGCGCCGCTCTACATGGTGCCGGGCATCGTCTGGTTCTTCGTCAAGCTGATGGTCTTCTTCTTCATCTTCTCCTGGGTGAAGGCGACGGTGCCGCGCTATCGCTATGACCAGCTGATGCGGCTGGGCTGGAAGGTGTTCCTGCCGCTGTCGCTGTTCTGGGTGTTCCTTGTCTCGGGGTGGCTGATGCTCACCCGCTACGGAGTTTGAGCTCGATGAGCCTCGGCTACATCATCAAGTCGTTCACGCTCTGGGAGTTCGTGAAGGCGCATTGGATGACCTTGAAGTATTTCTTCAAGCCCAAGGCGACGATCAACTACCCCTATGAGAAGAACCCGCTGTCGCCGCGCTTCCGGGGCGAACATGCGTTGCGCCGCTATCCGAACGGCGAGGAACGCTGCATCGCGTGCAAGCTGTGCGAGGCGGTGTGCCCGGCGCAGGCGATCACGATCGAGGCCGAGCCGCGCGACGACGGCTCGCGCCGCACGACGCGCTACGACATCGACATGACCAAGTGCATCTTCTGCGGCTTCTGCCAGGAAGCCTGCCCGGTCGACGCGATCGTCGAGGGTCCGAATTTCGAATATTCGACCGAGACGCGCGAGGAACTCATCTACGACAAGGCGAAGCTGCTTTCGAACGGGGACCGCTGGGAACCCGCGATCGCCGCCAACCTTGCCGCCGACGCGCCGTACCGGTAATGGCGCGCGTGATTTCGTTCCGGCGTCAGGGATGGCCCTCCTTCACCCCTCTCCTTCAGGGGAGGGGCCGGGGGTGGGGCCTATCCGCCAGCGCGTTCCTTGGGGTGAGACCCCACCCCAACCCCTCCCCTGAAGGGGAGGGGCTTGTCGGTCCAGGGGTTGAGGTTCAATCGTGATCCAGACCATCGCCTTTTACCTGTTCGCCTCGCTGGTGATCGCCTCCGGGACGCTCACCATCCTGGCGCGCAACCCGGTGCACAGCGTGCTGTGGCTGATCCTCGCCTTCTTCAACGCGGCCGGGCTCATGGTGCTCGTCGGCGCCGAGTTCATCGCGATGCTGCTCGTCATCGTTTATGTCGGTGCGGTCGCGGTGCTGTTCCTGTTCGTCGTCATGATGCTCGACATCGACTTCGCCGAACTGCGGGCCGGCTTCGCGCAGTATTTGCCCTTCGGCGTGCTGCTCGTGCTGGTGCTCGCGGCGGAGATGATCTTCGCGATCGGCGCCTGGAAGGCCGGTGGGGTCGACATGGCGTCGCGCATCGCGCCGACGCCGGGCGAAGTGCCGAACATCGAAGCGATCGGCACGCTGATCTACACGCGCTATCTCTACATCTTCGAGGGTGCGGGACTTGTCCTGCTCGTTGCACTGATCGGCGCGATCGTCCTCACCCACCGTACCCGTGGCGGCGTGAAGGCGCAGAACGTGGCCGCGCAGAACATGCGCCGTCCGGAAGATGCGGTGCGCAACGTCAAGCCGGCCGTGGGCCAGGGGGTGGATCTGTGATCGGGCTCCAGCATTATCTGGTCGTCTCGGCGATCCTGTTCGTGATGGGCGTGTTCGGCATCTTCCTGAACCGGAAGAATGTCATCATCATCCTGATGGCGATCGAGCTGATCCTGCTGTCGGTGAACATCAACCTCGTCGCCTTCTCCGCCTATCTGGGCGATCTGGTCGGTCAGGTCTTCGCGATGTTCGTCCTGACGGTCGCCGCCGGCGAGGCCGCCATCGGCCTGGCCATATTGGTCATCTATTTCCGTGGCCGCGGCACGATCGCGGTCGACGACATCAACCGGATGAAGGGGTAAGTCCGAGCATGTCCCTTTCCGCCATGCCGGCGCTGACCGGCAGCGCGCGCGTCCCCGCTACGCGCCGACAATCCGATAGCCCGGTTCGCGCCGGAACGACGCCCGGGAGCTTCGCGGCATGATTACCGCCATCGTCTTCCTGCCGCTGCTGGCCGCGATCGTCGCCGGTCTCGGCAACCGCATGCTCGGCAACACTGTCGCCAAGTGCATCACGACGGGCGCGCTGTTCGCGTCCTGCGCGCTCAGCTGGCCTGTGTTCATCGACTTCATGGCGGGCACTGCCACTGCGCATGTCGTGCCGGTCCTGACCTTCATCCAGTCGGGCGACCTCGCCGTCGACTGGGCGCTGCGCGTCGACACGCTGACGGCGGTCATGCTGGTCGTCGTCACGACCGTGTCGAGCCTCGTCCATCTGTATAGCTGGGGCTATATGGCCGAGGATCCGAGCCAGCCCCGCTTCTTCGCCTATCTGTCGCTGTTCACCTTCGCGATGCTGATGCTCGTGACCTCGGACAGCCTGGTACAGATGTTCTTCGGCTGGGAAGGCGTCGGTCTCGCCTCCTATCTGCTGATCGGCTTCTGGTACCACAAGAAATCCGCCTATCAGGCCGCGATCAAGGCGTTCGTCGTCAACCGCGTCGGCGATTTCGGATTCTCGCTCGGCATCTTCGCGACCTTTCTGGTGTTCGGCACCGTCTCGATCCCCGAGATTCTCGCGGCCGCGCCCGGCTATGCCAATGCCTCGATCGGCTTCCTCGGCGCACGCGTCGACCTGATGACGCTGATCTGCCTGCTGCTGTTCGTCGGTGCGATGGGCAAGTCGGCGCAGCTCGGCCTGCACACCTGGCTTCCCGACGCGATGGAAGGCCCGACCCCGGTGTCGGCGCTGATCCACGCCGCGACGATGGTCACCGCAGGCGTCTTCATGGTCTGCCGCCTGTCGCCGATGTTCGAGGTCAGCCAGACCGCGATGCATGTCGTCACCTATGTCGGTGCGGCCACCGCTTTGTTCGCGGCGACGGTCGGTACGACCCAGACCGACATCAAGCGCGTGATCGCCTATTCGACCTGCTCGCAGCTCGGCTACATGTTCATGGCGGCAGGCGTCGGCGCCTATGGCGCGGCGATGTTCCACCTGTTCACCCACGCCTTCTTCAAGGCGCTGCTGTTCCTCGGCGCGGGTTCGGTGATCCATGCGATGCACCATGAGCAGGACATGCGTTTCTATGGCGGCCTGCGGAAGCATATCCCGCTGACCTTCTTCGCCATGATGGCGGGTACGCTCGCCATCACAGGCGTCGGCGTCATCGGCATCTTCGGCTTTGCCGGTTTCTATTCGAAGGACGCGATCATCGAGGCGGCCTTCGCCAGCGGCACGGCATCGGGCGGCTTCGCCTTCGCCATCGCGGTGTTCGCGGCGCTGCTGACCAGCTTCTATTCCTGGCGCCTGGTCTTCCTGACCTTCTACGGCAAGCCGCGCTGGGCGGGCTCCGAGCATATCCAGCATGCGGTGCACGATGCGCATGGCCACGGCCATGACCACGACGCCCCTGCGCAGGAAGATGCCGGCCACGATCCGCACGCCCATGATGCGCACGGCGCCCATGGTCATGACGATCATGGTCATGGTCATGCGCTCGAGGGCGACGCCGGCTATCATCCGCACGAGAGCCCCTTCCCGATGCTGATCCCGCTCGTCGTTCTGACGCTCGGCGCGATCTTCGCGGGCTGGATCTGGGCGCCCTATTTCATCGAAGCCGAACATGGTGCCGCCTTCTGGGCCGGCAGCCTGATGTTCGACGAGCATCTGATGCATGCGATGCACCAGGTCCCGCTGTGGGTGAAGCTGTCGGCGACCGTCGTGATGGTCACCGGTTTCCTGATCGCGCTGTGGGCCTATATCCTCGACACGAGCGTTCCGGCGCGCTTCACCGCGCAGTTCCGGGTCCTCTACGACTTCCTGCTGCACAAATGGTATTTCGACGAACTCTACCACTATCTGTTCGTCGTACCGGCCTTCTGGCTCGGCCGCTTCTTCTGGAAGAAGGGCGACCAGGGCACGATCGACCGCTTCGGTCCCAACGGCGTCGCGGCGCTGGTGGTCCGCACCGGCACGATCGCGCGGGCGGCGCAGTCGGGCTACCTTTATACCTATGCACTGGTGATGCTGCTCGGCCTTGCGGCCGCGGCCACCTGGGCGATTGTGGGCTGACGCGATGGGCTTTCCGATCCTTTCCCTGATGATCGCGCTGCCGCTGGTGGCTGCGTTCGCCTGTCTGTTCGCCGGGGACAAGGGGGCGCGCTGGATCGCGCTCCTCGTGACCTTCGTCGATCTCGCGCTCGGCCTGCTGCTGTGGAACCAGTATGAGGTCGGCGGCGCCCAGTGGCAGTTTACCGAGCATGTCGCTCTGTTCGGGCGCTTCGCCTGGGCGCTCGGCATCGACGGCATCGCGCTGCTGCTGATCGTCCTGTCGGTCTTCCTGATGCCGATCTGCATCGCCGCCTCCTGGGAGGCGATCGAGAAGCGCGTGCCCGAATATATGGCCGCCTTCCTGCTCATGGAGACGCTGATGATCGGCGTCTTCGCGGCGCAGGACCTGTTCCTCTTCTACATCTTCTTCGAAGCCGGCCTGATCCCGATGTATCTGATCATCGGCATCTGGGGCGGCGCCGACCGGATCTACGCCAGCTACAAATTCTTCCTCTACACGCTGCTCGGATCGGTGCTGATGCTGATCGCGATGCTGTGGATGGTGAACGAGGCCAGCACGACCTTCATCCCGACGCTCATGGCCTATGACTTCCCGCCGGAAGCGCAGACCTGGCTGTTCCTCGCCTTCTTCGCCTCCTTCGCGGTGAAGATGCCGATGTGGCCGGTCCACACCTGGCTTCCCGACGCGCACGTCCAGGCACCGACCGCGGGTTCGGTCATCCTTGCCGGCGTGCTGCTGAAGATGGGCGGTTACGGTTTCGTCCGCTTCTCGCTGCCGATGTTCCCGGTAGCATCGGCCGAATTGATGTGGCTGGTGATGGGCCTCTCGATGGTCGCCGTGGTGGTCACCTCGCTGATCGCGCTGGTGCAGGAGGACATGAAGAAGCTGATCGCCTATTCGTCGGTCGCCCATATGGCCTTCGTTACGATCGGCCTGTTCGCCTTCAACCGCCAGGGCCTCGAAGGCGCGCTCATGGTCATGCTGGGCCACGGTCTCGTCTCGGGCGCGCTGTTCCTGTGCGTCGGCGTGATATACGATCGCATGCACACCCGTGAGATTTCCCGCTACGGCGGTCTCTCCGACAACATGCCCAAATATGCGATGCTGTTCCTGCTGTTCACCATGGCCTCGGTTGGCCTGCCCGGCACGAGCAATTTCGTCGGCGAATTCCTGTCGCTGGTCGGCGCCTACGAGATTTCGTCCTGGGTCGGCTTCGTCGCCACGACGGGCGTGATCCTTGGCGCCGCCTATATGCTCTACCTCTATGCGCGCATCGCCTATGGCTCGGCGCGGACGGCGGAAGCGGCGACCATGCCCGACCTGACCGCGCGCGAAATGGCGATCCTCGCCCCGCTCGCGGCAGCCACCCTCTGGATGGGCGTCTATCCGGAAAGCTTCCTCGCGCCGATGCGCAACGATGTCGGCGCGATTCTCGCCCGGCTCGCGCCCACGGCTCCCCATGGCGACGCCAAGGTCGTCGTCGGTCCTGTTCCAGCTCAAGCGTCGGCGCATGCGGAGGCGCACCACTGATGTCGATTACCGCCTCCCTCGCTCTCACTGTCCCCGAACTGATCCTGTCGATCGGGGCGATGCTGCTGCTCCTCGTCGGCGCCTTCGGTGGAGACGGCCTGTCCCGCGCGATCGGCTGGGGCGCGGTCGCGCTGTTCGGCGCAGCGGCCTTCTCGCTCACCGGTCCTGCCGGAAATGGCGGTCCGGGCTTCGACGGACTGTACATTGCCGACAGCTTTGCGGCCTTCGCCAAGCTTCTGATCTATATCGCGGCGGCGGTCTCGGTGCTGCTGGCCCCCGGCTTCTTCGCCCGGGCCGGCGGTTATCGCGCCGAATATCCGGTGCTGATCCTGCTGTCCGCAGTCGGCATGGGCATGATGGTCTCGGCGGGCGACCTGCTGACGCTGTATGTCGGTCTGGAACTCCAGTCGCTGTCGGCTTATGTCCTCGCCGGCTTCCTGCGCCGCGACACGCGCGCGGCTGAAGCCGCACTCAAATATTTCGTCCTCGGTGCGCTGGCGTCGGGCATCCTGCTCTACGGCATCTCGCTGCTCTATGGCTTCACCGGCACCACACTGTTCGCCGGCATCTCAGACGCCATGTCGAAGGGGATCGGTATCGGGACGATGTTCGGTCTCGTCTTCGTCCTCGCCGGCCTCGCCTTCAAGATTTCGGCGGTGCCGTTCCACATGTGGACGCCGGACGTCTATGAAGGCTCGCCGACGCCGGTCACCGCCTTCTTCGCCTCGGCGCCGAAGGTCGCCGCCATGGCGCTGCTGATGCGGGTCTCGGTCGAAGCGATGGGTTCGGCCACCGACCAGTGGCGCCAGATCGTCGTCTTCGCTGCACTTGCCTCCACGATCGTGGGCGGTGTCGCCGCGATCGGCCAGTCGAACATCAAGCGGCTGCTCGCCTATTCGTCGATCAACAATGTCGGCTTTGCCCTGTTCGGTCTTGCTGCGGGCACCGCCGACGGCATCGCCGCGACGCTCACCTATATGGCGGTCTATGTCGCCATGACGCTTGGCAGCTTCGCCTGCCTTCTGCAGATGCGCGATGCCGACGGTCGCCCGGTCGAAGCGATCGCCAGCCTCTCCGGCCTGTCGCGTACGCGGCCCGGCCTCGCCGCCGCCTTCGCCATCTTCATGTTCAGCCTCGCGGGCATTCCGCCGCTGTTCGGCTTCTGGCCGAAGTTCCTGGTGTTCGATGCGCTGGTCCGGGCCGGCTACTGGCCGCTTGCGATGATCGGTATCGCCACCTCGGTGATCGGAGCCTTCTATTATCTGAAGATCGTCAAGACGATCTACTTCGACGAGCCGGCCGAAGGCTATGCGCCGGCAGACTCGCGCCTCGAAGGTGGCATCATCGTCCTGACCGCCCTGGCCGTCTCTCCGCTCGGCTATCTTGCCATTCCGTTGCTCGACGCGACGAGCATGACGGCGGCACGCGCGCTATTCTGATCGACGCAGTAGCGGGCTGCCGAACAGGCGCGTGGCCAATGGCCGCGCGCTCTTCGGCTGTCTGGCCTGTGGTGGCGGAAGGCGCGGAATCATGACACCGAACATCCGCCACATCGCCGAGACCGGATCGACGAACGCAGACGCTGCCGCGCTGGCCCGTGCTGGTGCGCCCGAGGGGAGCTGGATTCGCGCAGACGCGCAGACCGGAGGGCGCGGGCGGCAGGGCCGTCCCTGGGTCTCGCCGCCGGGCAATTTCTACGGTTCGACATTCGTGCGCCGCTTGTCCGGCGATCCGCCCCCGTCGAGCCTCGCCTTCGTCGCGGCGGTCGCGCTCGACGCTCTGTTGCAGGCCTGGACCGGGCCGGAGCGACTCTCGATCAAATGGCCGAACGATCTGCTCGTCGACGGTGCCAAGCTGTCAGGCATATTGCTGGAGGGCGCGGATGACGCGGTCGTCGTAGGAATCGGGGTGAACCTCGCCCATCATCCGCTCGGGCTCGACCGCGCAACCACCAGCCTGGCCGGTCTTGGCCTCGCGCCGCCCTCGCCGGCGGACTTTGCCGAGGAACTCGCCAGCAGCTTCGCCGCGTGGCTCGGCCGCTGGCGCGGCGAAGGGCTGCCCGCGATCCTCGATCGCTGGCAGAGCCGAGCTCATCCGATCGGAACCGCACTTCGGGTCCAGGCACCCGATGGCGCGGTGGAAGGGTTGTTCGACGGCTTGAGCCCCGAAGGCGCGCTGAAGCTGCGCTGCCCCGACGGACATGTGCATCAGGTGCACGCAGGCGACGTTTTCCTGCTATAGGCGCCCCGAAGGAAGGACTCACACGCGCCATGCTGCTTGCGATCGACGCAGGAAATACCAACATCGTTTTCGCTCTGGTCGACGGCGACGCGATCAAGGCGCGCTGGCGTATCGCGACCGATCCTCGTCGCACGGCCGACGAATATGCGGTGTGGCTGCACCAGCTGCTCCAGCTCGAAGGCCATGACAGGTCGGTGGTCGATGCCGTGATCGTCGCGACCGTCGTCCCGCGCGCGCTGCACAATCTGGAGGTGCTCGCGAGCAAATATTTCGGCGTCACCGCCCTTGTCGCGGGGCGGCCGCCGGTCGACTGGGGCATCACCCTCGACGTCGACGAGCCGCAGAATGTCGGCGCCGACCGCGCGGTCAACGTCATCGCAGCGCATCGGCGCCACCCGGGCGACCTGATCGTAATCGATTTCGGCACCGCGACGACCTTCGACGTGGTCGACTATACCGGCGCCTACAAGGGCGGCATCATCGCGCCCGGCATCAATCTGTCGCTCGACGCGCTGGTCGGGGCCGCCGCGAAACTGCCGCGCATCGCGATCGAGGCGCCCGATAGCGCGAGCGTGATCGGCCGCACCACCACAAGCCAGATGCTGGTCGGCATCTATTTCGGCTATGTCTCGATGATCGAGGGGCTGGTCGGCCGCATGAAGGCCGAGGTCGGACGCCCCGTGAAGATCATCGCAACCGGCGGACTCGCGCCGCTGTTCGAACGCCATGTCAAATTGTTCGACAGCATCGAGCCCGACCTCACCATCCAGGGCCTCGGCATCATGTATGACCGGCTGAAGGCCCGGCTTTGACAGATTGGACAATTTTCTAAGTGACGAAACCCGGTAACGAACTGCTCTTCCTGGCGCTTGGCGGCTCCGGGGAGATCGGCATGAACGTCAATCTCTATGGAACCCAGGGTAAGTGGGTGATGGTCGATCTGGGCCTCACCTTCGCCGATCCCGGCTATCCCGGCGTCGAGCTGATCCTGCCCGATCTCGCCTTCATCGAGGAACGCGCCGACGATCTGCTCGGCATCGTCCTCACCCATGGGCATGAGGATCATATCGGCGCGATTCCCTATCTCGCTGCCGACCTTGGCGTCCCGCTCTATGCGACGAAGTTCACCGCCGAACTGATCCGGGGAAAGCTCGACGAAGAGGGTATCACCGACAAGGTCGAGCTCAACGTGATCGAGAATGAGGGAAGCTTTGCGCTCGGGCCGTTCGGCTTCACCTATGTTCCGCTCGCCCACTCGATCCCCGAGGGCAATGCGCTGCTGATCGACACGCCCTATGGGCGCATCTTCCACACCGGCGACTGGAAGATCGACGATGCACCGGTTCTGGGCATTCCCTCGACCGCCGAGGAGCTGACCGCGATCGGCGACAAGGGCGTGCTCGCCCTCGTCTGCGATTCGACCAATGTGTTCAACGCCGAGGCGTCGGGGTCCGAAGCCTCGGTGCGCAAGGGTCTCGACGAGGTCATCGGCGCGTGCAAGGCGCGGGTGCTGGTCACGACCTTCGCGTCGAACGCGGCCCGACTGCAGACTCTGGGCGAGGTAGCGAACGATACCGGGCGCAAGCTGTGCGTCGCGGGCCGCTCGCTCGACCGGATTATCCGTGTCGCCAAGTCGAGCGGCTATCTCAAGGATTTCCCGCCGCTGATCGATGTCGAGGATGCGATGCGGCTGCCCCCGCGCGAGGTGATGATCATCGCTACCGGCGGGCAGGGCGAGGCGCGCGCGGCTCTCTCGCGCATCGCCTTCGACAGTCATCCGGTCAAGCTGTCGGCGGGCGATACGGTGGTCTTTTCGTCCAAGCAGATCCCCGGCAATGAGATTGCGATCGGCCGGATTCAGAACGCGCTGGCCGCCAAGGGAATCGAGATGATCACCGAGCGCCAGGCCGACGTCCATGTCTCGGGCCATCCGGGACGGCCCGAGCTGGCGGCGATGTACGACTGGATTCGCCCGGAGATCATTCTGCCCGTCCATGGCGAACTGCGCCACATGGCCGAGCAGGCACGCTTCGCCAAGGCGCACGGCGTTCCCCATGGCATCGTCCAGCAGAATGGCACCGTCGTGCGGCTCGCGCCCGATGGGCCGAAGGCGATAGGGCAGGAACGCACCGGGCGCCTCGTCCTCGACGGCGACGTCATTCTGCCGGCCGACGGGGCGACGATGAACGAGCGCCGTCGCATCGCCCAATATGGTTTCGTCGGGGTGACGATCGTGCTCGACAAGGGCGATCGACTGCGCGGCGAACCGTCGCTGCAGATCCAGGGCCTGCCGGTCGAGGAGGATCGAGAGGCCTTCCTGTCGGACGCTGCCGATGCCGCCCAGGCCGCGATCCGCAAGGGTGCCCGGGACGAAGCCAAGATGCGCGAGGCCGTTCGCCTGGCCGTGCGCCGGCGGGCAACCGCGTGGACCGGCAAGAAGCCCATCGTCGATGTGTCGATCATCCGGCTCTGACGGGGCATTCGGGGAGACGAGGCCATGAAGATCACGTCGATCATCGCCATCTATCTGCTGTTCTGGTGGGGTTGCCTGTTCCTCGTCCTCCCGTTCCGGCTGCGCAGCAGCCCGGAGCCGGAGGCCGCCGTCCCCGGGCAGGTCGAAAGCGCCACGCCGCGCTTCTCCGTGCCGCGAACGCTCCTGTGGACGACGATCGTGTCGGCGACGGCCTTCGGTCTCTTCTACCTCAACTATGTGAATGGCTGGATCACCCCCGACCTGCTCGACCTCAGCCGCCTGCACGACCGCTGAGCAGCGCCGCTGGAAGGTCCGGCTTGTCGGAATATCTTACAGGCTGCGGCAGGCGCCGGCGAATCTTGCCGTGATTTCAATGGGCCGGGATATTGCCTGATTCTTGCTGGATCCACCGGTGAAACGAATTGGCCAGATCTGAAGGCCAAGTGGGGGATTCGATATCATGATGCGGCTGCGCGACCTTGCGCTAACCATGTTGCTCGCGGCGGCGGGGCTTTGCTCCGCTTCCGCTGCCTCGGCCGGTACGATCATCGCGACGCTCAACAGCGTCGGTTCGGGCGACACCATCACCATGCGGGGCATCCGCCCCAACGGCACGCCGTTTGCCAGCCAGATTCTCAACGGTCTGTCGACCCTCACCCGCACCGGTGGAACAGACACGCTGCAGCTGCAGGGATCGGGCAATAGTTTCTTCGCCTTCTGCGTCGAACCCTATGAGGACGCCGTTCTCAACAGCAGCTCGACCTATACCGTCGATCCGCTGGCGCAGGCAGGCAAAAGCAGCATTGCGGGAGGGATCGGCGTCGGCAAGGCGCTGCAGATCTCGCAGCTGTTCGGCCAGTTCGCGCCCAATCTCTCCGCACCGATGACCATGGTTCAGGCGTCGGCGCTGCAGATTGCCCTGTGGGAGATCGTCAGCGAGTCGTCGAGCAACCCGTTCGACGTGACCAGCGGCAACACCTATTTCACGACCCCGGCCTCGTCGAACTTCTCGCAGGTCATGGCGCAGGCGCAGACCTATCTGAACTATGTGAGCACGGCCAACGGGTCGGCGCCGCTGGCCCAGGGGCTGCAGGCCCTGACCGTTGCCGGCAAGCAGGACTTCCTCGTCCAGGCGGTGATCGTCGCCCCCGAACCGGGCACGTGGATGATGCTGATCCTCGGTTTCGGTCTGGTCGGCCATATGCTGCGCCGGCGGGGTCGCTCCGCACCGGGGAGCGTCACCGCGCCATCACATGGCTAGGGCGGGAAGGACGCTCAGGGCTTGGGCGAAGCTCGCCAGCGTGATGGCGACGTAGAGCGCGATCCCGCCGATCAGCAGCGTCCAGCCGGTTCGGCCATCGAGATCGCGGACGAGCAGCCCGAGCAGCGGGATTGCCTGCTGGGCGTGAATGCCGAGAAAATGCGCGACGCGCAGATCGCCGCCAAGGCGGTTCCATCCGAACAGGGGCAGGCCTTGCCCCTCGATGCCGACGGCGTGGCTCGTCTGCGCGCCCATGTAGAGCCCCAGGCCTCCGCCGAGGACGAAGGTCAGCACCAGGCCGGCGGCGACGGCGAAGACGAAGATCGGCCGCAGTCCGGCTGCCGGCCGCCGCAGCAGCTGAAGCGCGATCGGCAGCATCGCCGCCACCAGAAGCGTCGCCCCGATCCCCATCAGCGCATAGAGCGCGGCGTGGACAGGCGTGCCCCGGTTGAAATGCGATTCCTGGCCGAGCGCTGCCTGCAGGCAGATATAGATGAGCTCGAATGTCGCTGCGCCGACGATCAGGAGGCGATTGGCACGCAGCATCGGGGTCGAGCGGGCATCGGGCGCAATATAGCCGGTGAGCCAGGCCGTGGTCAGCGCGAACAGCCCGAGCGACAGCAGGAACTTCGCCGGCTTGACCCACGGGTCGACCCCGCCGGCCAGCAGGCGCGGATCGATCGGCTGCAGCAACAGGGCGATCGGGAACAGAGCCAGGAGGAGAAGTCCGTAGCGGGTGAGCAGCCGGTCGCGTTCCATCAGGTCGGCGATGATGCGTGCGTGCCGGCCCTGCACGCCAGATGCCAGAGCCGCAGTCATGCCGCGGTCCTCCGGCCGAGCAGCATCCGCAACAGCATATAGGCGAGCAGGCCTGTCGGGCCGAACAGGAAGCAGAGGATCAGGCAGGGCGGCAGCAGCCACCAGGGCAGCGATCGGCGCGCCGCGTCGCGTGCGATCCAGCCGCCGACGAACAGGTCGAAGGCAAGATAGTGAATCCAGCCGGCGGTCAGCATGGCATCGTCGGCGAACAGAGCCCTGACCTCGACGATCGAGCCGAAGCCACCGCCGTCTGGTGCGGGCCCTCCGCCCACCAGGAGCGCTGCATAGGCGAACGCGAGCAGCAGAGGCACCGCGATCGTGGCCAGCCGATTGGTTACCGGCCGAATCGACGGGAAAGGAAGGCTTGCCAGTAAGGCCAACCAGGCAATCATGGCCAGCAGGTTGGCGATCGAGAAGATCTGTGCAGGCAGGCCCATGTTGCAGCTCCCATCTTAACACTGTACAGATCGCCAATGACCGACAATGTTAACAGTGTCAAGATAGCGCGCAGAACCAGCTATCATCATGGCACCTTGCGCGATGCCCTGATCGAGGCCGCCCGCGCAGTGCTCGAGGAACGCGGACCCGATGCCTTTTCCTTGCGGGAAGCGGCGCGGCGCGCGGGCGTATCGCCGGCTGCGCCCGGCCATCATTTCGGCGATGCGCGCGGCCTGTTGACCGCACTGGCCACGGTGACAAGCCGGTCCTTCGGCGATGCTCTGGAGCAGGCCGATGTCGGTTGCGACCGCATCGCCCGCCTGCGCGCGCAGGGCATTGCCTATGTCCGCTTCGCGCTCGCGCATCGCCCTGCCTTCGACCTGATCTGGCGGCGGGGACTGGTGGACGCCGAGGATGCCGAACTGAAGGCCGCCAACCAGCGCGCTTTCCTGATTCTCGACCGGGTCGTGCGGGGCGAGGACGCCGCGGGCGCGAGCCCATGCGAGGCGGACGCTGCGGCGTCTCTCGCCGCCTGGGCCATGGTCCATGGCTTCGCGCAGCTGGCGCTCAGCGGGGTGTTCGGTGCCGGCGAGGGAGCAGCCGAAAGGGCAGTCGATGCCTTGTTGCCAGCCGTGCTCGATCGTCTGGCCTTGTAGGGATCAGCGCGCTTCGCGTCGGCGGCTCAGCGCGGCGATGCAGGAGGCTCGGTCGATGTCCTCGCCATTGGGCAGCCGTGCATCGACATGCGTCACCACGGCCTCCCGGCCCGCTGCCGGCGGATAGAGATAGGCGTCGAGGACGCACACGCCGCTGGCATATTGGAGCTTCCGGGCCGTGCCCTCGCGGACATCCTGGTTGGGCGTACCGAACAGAGCGATCAGCGCCCGGGCATCCCGGCCAAGCACCCGATCAAGCCCCGCTTCGTTCCGTACGACCGGGGCCGGGGTCAGCACGGGCGGCGGCGTGCCGGGGCCGCAGGCGGCGAGCAGGCCAAGGGGGATCGTCAGCGGGAGCAGGCGCATCGTCATGCGCGCCGATCAGCATCATTGGCGTCCACGCGCAAGACCGTTGCCGCGAAACATCCCGAAACCGGGTCGGACGCGGGCCATCGTCGCGCCCTTTTCACCCACCGCGTCTCGCACTAGGGGAGGCGCATGATTCCACCCCGCTATGATGTCGTCGCGATCGGCAATGCGCTGGTCGACGTGCTCTGCCACAAGGATGATCAGTTCGTGTTCGCGCAGGGCCTCCAGCGCGGGCTGATGCAGCCGATCGACCCTGATCGCGCGGTGATCCTGCATGAGGCGATGGGGCTGTGCGAGGAAGTCTGTGGCGGCTCCGCTGCGAACAGTATGGCGGCGCTTGCGCGGCTCGGCCTGCGGCTCGCTTTCGTCGGGCAGGTCGGCCGCGACCGGCTGGGCCTGCTCTTCGCGGGCGACATGACCGCCAGCGGGATCGATTTCCCGCTGCCGCCGATCGATACCCCCACCGGCCGCTGCCTGATCATCGTCAGCCCGGACGGGCACCGCACGATGAACACCGCGATCGGGGCGTCCGAATATCTGCCCGCCGCGGCCTTCGATGCCGGCATCGCGGCCGATACGGCCATCCTCTATGTCGAAGGCTATATGTGGCGCACCGACGAGCCGCGCGCCGCCTGCCGCGCCGCGCTCGACATGGCACGCCGCCATGGCCGTCGGACGGCCTTCACCCTGTCGTCCGAGTTCTGCGTCCGTGAGCATCATGACGATTTCGTCGCGCTGCTCGAGCAGCGCACGATCGACATATTGTTCGCCAATGAGGGTGAACTGGCCGAACTGAGCGGCCGGTCCGACTTCGAGGCGGGCCTTGCCTGGGCCGCGGCGCGCGTCCCGCTGCTGATCGCCACCTGCGGTGCCGAGGGCGCGATCGCGGTCGAGGACGGGCGGCGGGTGGCTGTGCCGGCCGAACCCTTCGGCCCGATCGTCGACACGACCGGCGCGGGGGACTTGTTCGCAGCCGGCGTTCTAGCCGGGCTGGCGCGTGGGCGCGATATCGAGACCTGCCTGCGCATGGGGTCGATCGCCGCAGGCCGCATCATCGCGCAGATGGGGCCGCGCCTGCCGATGGACGAGGATCTTGCCGGGCTGATCGCAAGCCGGCTCGACCAGCGCTGAAACGAAAGAAGCCCGGCTCTCGCCGGGCTTCTCGCATTTGTCGCATTGGGCCGATCAGTCGACCGGTGGCACCGGCAGGGGCGGTGCGTCGGCATCGGTCTCGTGGGTGTCGATGATCCCCCGACCGAGATTGCTCTTGCGATAGCCATAGCTGAAATAGACGACCAGGCCGACCGCGGCCCAGCCGAAGAACAGCGACACGGTGTAGACCGACAGGCTGAAGAACAGATAGACGCAGCCCAGCGCCGCGATCGGCGCCACCAGCATCACCGCCGGGGTCCGGAAGGGCCGCTTGCGGGTCGGGTCGGTCCGGCGCAGCACGAGCACCGCGATCGAAACCGCCGCGAAGGCGAACAGAGTGCCCGAGTTGGAGATGTCCGCCAGCGCGCCCACGGGGAACAGCGCGGCGAAGATCGACACGAACACGCCGGTCATGATCGTCACCACGTGCGGCGTCTTGTACTTCGGATGCACCCGCGAGAAGGCCGAGGGCAGCAGGCCGTCGCGGCTCATCACGAAGAAGATGCGGGTCTGGCCGAACATCATCATCAGGATGACCGAGGGCAGCGCCAGGCCGGCGGCAAGGCCGATCAGATTGCCCACCTGCGGCCAGCCGATTTCACGCAGCGTCCAGGCCAGTGCTTCCTTCGAGCAGACGACCTTCGCGTCGCCGATCGCCGAGCAGGCGGCGGCGAGTTCGGTCGAGCCGGTCGGCAGTGCGTTGCCGGCGCTGTCGAGCATCGGCTGGGCGCCCACGCCGCCGATCACGCCGGCGGCGACCAGCATGTAGAAGATGGTGCAGATGCCGAGCGAGCCGATCAGGCCGATCGGCATGTTGCGCTGCGGATTCTTCGTCTCCTCGGCTGCGGTCGAGACCGCGTCGAAGCCGACATAGGCGAAAAAGATCGATGCCGCCGCCGCCGAGATGCCGGCGAAGCCGAGCGGGGCGAAGGGGTCGAAATGCTGCAGGTTCATCACCGGCAGCGCGAGCACGACGAAGAGGGTCAGCGCAGCCACCTTGATCGCCACCAAAACGGCGTTGACCGTCGCGCTTTCCTTGGTGCCCAGGACGAGCAGCCAGGTCACCACCAGCGCGATTATCGCAGCCGGGATATTGATCAGGCCGCCATCGATCGGTCCCAAAATGAAGGTTTTGGGTATGGTTATGCCGGTCAGATGCTGGAACAGACCGACCACATAGCCGGACCAGCCGACCGAGACGGCGCCCGCCGCGATCGCATATTCCAGCACGAGCGCCCAGCCGACCATCCAGGCGACCAGCTCGCCCATCACGGCATAGCTATAGGTATAGGCGGAGCCCGAGACCGGCACCATGGCCGCCATCTCGGCGTAACAGAGCGCCGCTACGGCGCAGACGAAACCGGCGATAACGAAGGCGAGCATCATGCCCGGCCCCGCCTTCTGGGCGGCTTCTGCGGTGAGAACGAAGATGCCGGTGCCGATGATGCCGCCGATGCCCAGCATGGTCAGCTGGAAGGGGCCCAAGGACCGGTGCAGCGACTTCTTGGCTGCGGTAGCGAGAATGGCGTCGAGAGGCTTTACGCGCCCGAATATCATGCGGATGTCCCTTGTCTGGCCGGCTTCTGGTGCGCGGCCGGTCATGGGGAGCGCAGCCTAGCCCCTAATTTCCGCCGCGCAATAGAATTGCGCGAGCCCTTGCGTCAGGCTGAGGTCAGATTGCCTCGTCATGCTGGTCTGCTGTAGCGGGATCGGGTCGCGCCGCAGGGCGCGCGGGAGAAGTACGTGCGGCTGCTGATCGTCGAGGACAATGCGCGGCTCGCGGCGCTGACGGCCGAGGGGCTGGCCAGGCGGGGCCTTGCCTGCGACGTGGCCCGGTCGCTCGACGAAGCCGATGCCGCCATCGCCGCCGCGCGCTACGATGCGCTGATCCTCGATCTCGGCCTGCCCGACGGGGATGGCGTCGCCTGGCTCGCCGCGCGCCGCCGCGAGGGCGAAAGCGCACCCGCGCTCATCCTCACTGCACGCGGTTCGCTGGAGGAGCGCGTCGCCGGGCTCGACGCCGGCGCCGACGACTATGTCACCAAGCCTGCCGAGATCGATGAGATCGCAGCCCGGATCCGGGCGCTGCTCCGCCGGCCGGGCCCGCGCGCGAACAGCCTGCTCGAAAACGGCCCGTTGCGGTTCGACACCGCAAGCCGCAAGGCGAGCGTCGAGGGCAGGGCGCTCGACCTCGGCCGCCGGGAAGGCGATCTGCTCGAAATCCTCATGCGTCAGGCCGGCACGGTGGTTCGACGTTCCGCGATCGAAGACGCCCTGTACAGCTTCGCCGAGCCGGTCACCCCCAATGCGGTCGAGGCGATCGTCTCGCGTCTGCGCCGCCGCCTCGATCAGGCCGGTGCCGGGGGGATGCTGCACACCATCAGGGGGCTGGGCTATATGCTTCGCGCATCCGACTGATGCCGGCGCGGCGATCCGTCATCCGCCGGCTGGGGCTGGGCCTGTCGCTGATCGGCGCCGGCGGGACGGTGCTTCTGATGTTCGGCGTCTTGCTCGAATATGGCCTTTCCTTCCGTGACCTTGGTCCCGGACCGGCGCTCGATCTGGCGATCGAGGAAATGACAGAGCATGTCGGCCTGCCGGTGCTCGTGCTGGTGCTTCCGCTCGCCTTTGCGAGCCTCTGGGTGATCCGCCGCGCCTTCGCCCCGCTGGGCGATGCTGCACAGGAGATTGAAAGCGCGCAGGGGACGGAGCGCGGCATCCGGATAGACACCGGTCGCTTTCCCGCAGAGGCGCTGCCTTTCGCCCAGGCCGTGAACCGGCTGCTCGGCCGGCTCGACGATGCGGCGGCCCGGCATGAGGCCTTCGCCGCTGACGTGGCGCACGAATTGCGCACGCCGCTTGCCGTCCTGTCGCTCGAACTGGACCGCATCGATCATCCCGACGTGCCCCGGCTCAAGCGCGATCTCGCTGCCATGCGGAGGCTGATCGACCAGTTGATGCTGCTCGCGCAGGTCGATTCAGGCGCCGTTGCGGCGCAACCCCCTCGTGCGGTCATCCTGCCGGAAATCGCCGAGGAGGTCGTTGCGCTGATGGCGGCGCAGGCGATCGACGCCGGACGCAATATCGCGATCGAAACCGTGGGCGTGCCGCCCGTCGTCCATGGGCATCGCGAAGCGATTGCGGCAGCGCTGCGCAACCTCGTCGAAAATGCGATCCGCGCCACGCCCGAGGGCGCCGCGGTCACCGTCACGGCGGGCCCTGGCGCGACGCTGCGCGTCCGCGACGAAGGGGAGGGCCTCTCTCCCGAACGACTGGCCGTCCTCGTCCAGCGGCACAGCCGCGCCGACCATGCCAGTCGCACGGGCGCCGGACTGGGCCTGGCCATTGCCGACCGCATCATGGCGGCGGCCGGCGGGCGTCTGTCGACCGACCAGGGGCGGCGCGAGCTTATCCTCGATTTTCGGCCGAACTGACCGGCACGTCAGGCCGGTGTCAGCTTGGCGCTGTAATCGCTGCGCATGCGAAATTATCGGGGCTATGCGATCGGGGGACTTGCGGCGGCTGTCGCTGCGGGACTTCTGTGGTGGGGCATGGGGGGTGAGCCCATGCTCGAGGCGCAGCCGGACGGCGCCAATGCCGCCCCCGCCGCGCGATCCGATGTCCTCACGCTGACGCCCGAACAATTGAGTCGTCTCGCGATCAGGACTGCGCCTGCGACGGTCGCCGACAGCGCGCCGATCGCGCAGCTGCCGGCGGTGGTGGTGCCGCCGCCCGGCGCGCGCATCGCAGTCGCCGCCGCGTTGCCCGGCGTGGTCGTGCGCACGATGGCAGTCGAGGGCGACAGCGTTCGGCGCGGCCAGCCTCTGGCGATTATCTCCAGCCGCGACATCGTCTCGCTCAGCGGCGATCTCGCCCGCGCCAAAGCCCGGCTCGGCGTCGCCCATTCCAGCGCGCAACGCATGGCGCAGCTCCAGAAGGCCGGCGTCGTCGCCGGTGCGCGCCTGGACGAGGCACAGGCGCAGGCCGCCGAGGCGCGTGCCGACGTGGCCGAAAAGGCGCGCATCCTCAACCTGGTGAACGGGCAGGGTGGAAGCGGCACCTATACGCTGGTCGCGCCCATTGCTGGTCGGGTCACCAAGGCCGCCTTGCAGGCCGGCGACCCGGTGGATGGAAGCGGTGCCCCTTATGTCATCGACGCGGTCGACCGTTACGAGGTCGAGGCGCAGCTGCCCGAGCGGCTCGCGGGTCAGGCGCGACCCGGCATGGGCATCCGGCTCGGCACCGCGCGCGGCACGGTGACCTCGGTCGGGAGCACGATCGACCCCGCCACCCGCTCGATCATGCTCAAGGCGAAGCTGCCTGCGGCTCCGGGGGTGATCGCCGGGCGTGCGACCAGCGTGACGCTCGAAGGTCCGCCGCCCGCGGGCGCAGTTTCGGTGCCGGCAGGGGCGGTCACCAATTTGGACGGGCATGAGGTCGTCTTCGTCCGCACCCGCAGCGGCTTCCGCATCCGCACCGTCTCCAGTGGCGCGACCAGCGATGGACAGGCTCTGCTTCTCTCCGGCGTGAAGCCGGGCGAGCTGATCGCCGTAACCGGCACGAGCGCGCTCAAGGCGCTGGCTCTGGCGCGCTGATCGATGTTGCGGTCGCTCGTCGCGCAGGCGCTGTCCTATCGCCTGCTGGTCGTCATGCTGGCGCTCGCCACGGCGGGGCTCGGCGGCTGGGCCTTCTCGACCCTGCCGGTCGATGCCTATCCGGACATCGCGCAAACGCAGGTGAAGATCATCCTCAAGGCGCCCGGCATGACGCCGGAAGAGGTCGAGAGCCGCGTGATCGCGCCGATCGAGATGGAGATGCTCGGCATTCCGCGCCAGGCGGTCCTTCGGTCCACCGCCAAATATGCGATCGCCGACGTCACCATCGATTTCGTCGACGGCACCGACATCTATTGGGCACGCCAGCAGGTGGCGGAGCGGCTGGGCGGTGTCCTGGCCGACATGCCCGACGCTGTGAGCGGCGGTCTCGCGCCGATCTCCACCCCGCTGTCCGACGTCTACATGTTCACGATCGAGGGGCCGCTCGGTCTGCAGGAGAAGCGCGACCTGCTCGACTGGACGATCCGCCCTGCGCTTCGCACGGTACCGGGCGTCGCCGACGTCAATGCACTGGGCGGCTTCGTCCGCAGCTTCGAGGTGCGCCCCGACCCGGTCGCACTGGCGAGCGCCGGCCTGTCGATCGACGAGCTGCGCAGCGCTATCGAGCGCGGCAACCGCAATGACGGTGCGGGCCGGCTGACCAGCGGCGAGGAGGCGCTGATCGTGCGGTCGGTCGGCGCGATCGCTTCCGTGGAGGACTTGTCCTCGATGGTGGTCGCCAGCCGCAACGGCCGCATCGTGCGGCTGGGCGACGTTGCCTCGGTCGGTATGGGCAGTCTCACCCGCTATGGCGCGGTCACCAAAGATGGCAAGAACGAGGCGGTCCAGGGACTGGTGATCGCCCTGCGCGGAGCCGATGCACGGCAGGTGGTCGATGGCGTCCGCGCGCGGCTGGCCGAAGTCGAACGCGGCCTGCCCGCCGGTACGAACCTCGATGTCTTCTACGATCGTTCGGACCTGATCGGGCGCGCGGTCGGTACTGTCGAAAAGGCGCTGATCGAGGCGACGATCCTCGTCGTCATCCTCCTCATCCTGTTCCTCGGCGACTGGCGCGCGGCGGCGATCGTCGCGGTAACCTTGCCGATGGCGGCGCTGATCACCTTCCTGTTCATGCGCGGCATGGGCCTGTCCGCCAATCTTATGAGCCTCGGCGGGCTGGCTATAGCGATCGGCATGCTCGTCGATGGGGCGGTCGTGGTGGTCGAGAATATCGTCGAGCGACTGGGCCGCGACCATGAAGAGGGCCATCCGCGCCTCAATCTCGTCTTCCGGTCCACAGCCGAGGTGATCGTGCCCGTCACGGCGGGTATCGTCATCATCGCGCTGGTCTTCCTGCCGCTTCTGTCGTTGCAGGGTCTGGAAGGCAAGCTGTTCGCACCGGTTGCGCTCACCATCGTCTTCGCGCTCGCGGGTTCGCTGCTGCTGGCGCTGACATTGGTGCCGGTTCTCGCCTCCTATGGATTGAAGAGCGGCCACCATGGCGAACCCTGGATCATGCGCTGGCTCAACCCGCGTTACCATGCGCTGCTCGAGGCGGCCTTCGCTCGTCGGCGGCTCGTCTACGGCCTCTCGGCGGCGGGACTGGTCGTCGCGGGCATCGCTTATGGCGCGGTCGGCAAGACCTTCATGCCGACGATGGACGAGGGGTCGATGATCGTCCAGACGAGCAAGCTCCCCTCTATCAGCCTCGACCAGTCGGTGCGCGACGACCTGCTCGTCGGGCGTACGTTGAAAGCGATCCCCGAGGTCAGCGAAGTGATCGCGCGGGTCGGGTCCGACGAGATCGGGCTCGATCCGATGGGCCCCAACGAAACCGACAATTTCATCCGGCTCAAGCCGGCGTCCGAATGGCGCGGCGACAAGGACTTCGTCCTCGCCGAGATGCGCAAGGCGATGGAGGGGCTGCCCGGGATCGAGCCGACCTTCACCCAGCCGATCGAGATGCGCGTGTCGGAAATGCTGACCGGTGCCCGGGGCGATCTGGCGGTGAAGATCTTCGGCCCGGATCTCGCGACGCTCGCCGATCTGGCCGGGCAGGTGGAGCACGTTCTGTCGGGAATCGACGGCGCGTCCGAGGTGATGACCGTCGCCAATGCCAATGTCGACTATCTTCGCCTCGACATCGACCGTGCCGCTGCCGGCCGCTTCGGCATGCCGATCGATCAGCTGCAGGATTCGCTGCGCGCACAGGTCGAGGGCGTTCGCGCCGGGGTGGTCGCCGAGGGACAGAAGCGCGTTCCGATCCTGATCCGGGGCGACGAGAGTTTACGCGCCGATCCGGCCCGATTTGCCGACCTTCAACTGCACACGCCCGAGGGCACGCTTGCCCGTGTGAGCGATATGGCTCGGGTCGAGCGGGTGCAGGGTCCGGTCAAGCTCGATCATGAGAATGGATCGCGCTTCGCGCTCGTCCAGGCCTTCGTCTCGGGCCGCGACCTCGTCGGCTATGTCGACGACGCGCAGGCAGCGGTCGCGGCGAAAGTGACACTGCCGCACGGCTACCGCATCGTCTGGGGTGGCCAGTTCGAGAATCAGCGCCGCGCCTCTGCCCGGCTGGCGCTGGTCGTGCCTGGGGCGCTACTGCTAATCTTCGGGGTGCTGCTCGCCACGCTCCGCTCGCTCAGGGCGGCCGTGATCATCCTGCTCAACATCCCCTTCGCCATGGTCGGGGGTCTCGTCAGCCTGTGGATCTCGGGCCAATATCTTTCGGTTCCCGCGTCGGTCGGCTTCATCGCGCTGCTTGGCATCGCCGTTTTGAACGGCCTCGTCCTGGTCGCCTATTTTCGCCAGCTTCGCGACGAGGGGTTGCCGATGGCGCAGGCAGTCCGGCTCGGCGCGGAACGGCGCCTGCGCCCGGTGTTGATGACGGCGAGCATCACCGCCTTTGGCCTCGTGCCGCTGCTCTTCGCGACCGGACCGGGGTCCGAAATCCAGCGCCCGCTGGCGATCGTGGTAATCGGCGGGCTCGTGACCTCCACCCTCCTGACGCTGATCCTGCTGCCGATGCTCTACGAACGATTCGGCGAGAGCCGCACGGAGGCCGCCCGTGGCTGAGGTGCTGCTCTGCTTCCATTGCGCGTCCGCCGATGCCGAAGTGATCGCCGAGGCTCTGCGCGGCGTCGCGCAGGCCCCGGTCCACATACGCGACGAACGGGTGCTTGGCCGTGACTTCAGCGATGCCGGGACCGGCGAGCAGGTGCTGGCGACGCTCCGGCGCAGCGCGGTCGAACTGGTCGTCGACGAAGCGATGAGGGCTTCGCTGGTGGCGGCGGTCGAGTGCGCACGCCGTCGCTGGCCGGTTCGCTGGCTCGCGACCCCGGTGTCGGCGCGCGGGAGGATCGGATGAGGATCATGCTCCTTCTGGCATCCGCCTCGCTCATGGCCGCGGTGGCGGCTGCGCCGGCATATTCCGCTTCGAGTCTGCCGCCCACCCCCCAGGTTCTGGCCGCGCTCGACGGACATCCCACAGTTGCGGCGGCGCGCGCCCGACTGGAGGCAGCCCGCGCGCAGGGGGTCGGGCTTCGGCGTGGCGCACAGGAAACGGTCGTCAACGGCAGCTATATTCGCCGAAGCGTCGATCGTGAGGGTGGCTATGACGAATTTGACGTGACGGTCAGCCGCCCCTTCCGCCTGCCGGGCAAGGCGGGGCTCGACCGTGAAGCAGGCAATCTCGGCGTCGATGTCGCCGAGAACCGGATGGAGGATGTCCGCCACCAGACGGCGCTGGAGCTGGCGACGCTCTGGTTCGACTGGCTGACCGCAGGCGAACTCCATCGCAACGACCGCGACAGCGCGGGCCTCGCGCGCAAGGCGGTGGAGGCCGTCCGGCTGCGGCGGCGGCTCCGCGACGCATCGGACCTGGAGGTCGATCAGGCCGTTGCCGCGCTCGGCCAGATCGAGGCGCAGGCTGCGGCCTCGCTTGCCGAGCGCGAACAGGCACGCGCGAAGCTGGCGGCCAATTTCCCCGATCTGGTGATGGGCGAAGACCCGCCGCCGCTTGCGGCTCCTGTTCTGCCGGACGGTGGGCTCGACCGGCTACGCGACAAGGTGGTCGAGAACAGCCACGAGATCGTTGCCGCCGATCGCGAGGCGATGCGCATGGACGTGCTGGCCCGCCGTGCGCGTGCCGACCGGATGGCGGACCCGTCCTTCGGCGTGCGGATGTTCAGCGAACGGAGCGGGATGGAGCGTGGTGCCGGCGTGGTCGCGTCGATCCCGCTCGGCGGGGGCCATCGGCGGGCGCTGGCGGACCAGGCCGGGGCCGAAGCGGACGCCGCGCGCTTCGAATTATCGGCGGTACAGCGGTCGGTCGAGGCGACCGCCAGCGCGGATTTGTCGGGCGCACGCAGCCGCCACGCGGCCTGGATCGAGATGGAGAAGGCCGCCGCCGCTGCGGACGCTGCCGCAGGTCGGACCGAACAGGGCAATGCGCTGGGCCATATCGATCTGGCCGACCTGCTCTATGCGCGTCGCCAGGCGCGGGAAACGCGGCGGGCCGAGATAGAGGCCCGGGCGGAAGCGCATCGGGCCATCACGCGGCTGCGGATCGACGCCCATGCGTTGTGGCTCGACGAACATGTGCAATGAACCGGCCGCGCGACGGCCGGCGTCGACGGTTCATCGGGGCAGCATCGCGCCCATCTGACGGCCGCCGAAAATGTGGACGTGGAGGTGGGGGACCTCCTGATGGCCATGGCCGCCGATGTTCGCGAGCAGGCGATAGCCGGGAGCGGGCAGGCCGGCGTCGCGGGCGACCTTGCCAACCGCGCGAACGAAGCCCGCGATCTCGGCGTCGCTCGCCTGCTCGCTGAAATCGTCCCACGACACATAGCGTCCCTTAGGGATTACCAGGATGTGCACCGGCGCCTGCGGGTTGATGTCGTGAAAGGCGAGCGCCCACTCGTCCTCATAGACGGTCTTCGAAGGAAGTTCGCCGCGCAGGATACGGGCGAAGATGTTGCCGTCGTCATAGGGCTGGGTCGCGTCGATGGGCATGGAAGTCTCCGGTCGTTCAGGCCTTGCGGGCGGCTTTCTCGGCCAGACCGGACAGTCCCTCGCGTCGTTCCAGTTCGCTAAGGACGTCCGATAGGGGCACTCCGGCCTGGTTGAGCAGGACGAGCAGGTGGAACAGCAGGTCGGCGGCCTCGCCGGTCACGGCTTTGGGGTCGCCCTGCAGTGCCGCAATCACAGTCTCCACCGCTTCCTCGCCCAGCTTCTGCGCGATCTTGGGCAGGCCTTTCGCGAACAGCGAGGCGACATAGGAAGCCGACGGGTCGGCGCCGCGCCGCGCGGCGATGGTCGATTCGAGCGTGTGGAGTGTCGAGGTCATGCCGCGCTTCAAAGCCCGCCCGCCGCCTCAGGTCAATGTCGAAGCGCGGCAGGCCGAAACGACACGGCCCCCGTCTGCCGTTCGCCGAGAGCCTCGGAGAAGGGCGGACGGGGGCCGAACACGCCGCGCAACGCTACAGGGGAAAAAGCAAACTCGTACGCAAATCCACTCGACACTTTACTCGTCAAAGCTACCCGCAATTCGCTTCAGGGGTCGCGCCGCCGGCGGCTTGCAATGCGCCCCACCAGCACACCAGCGACCGCGACCAGAAGCAAAATCAACGCACTCGGCTGGGGCATGTTGCCCAGCCATTCCGAAACCGCCTCGACCTGGGCCATGGCGGGGAAAGCGAGAGCGACCCCTGCGAGCAGCGCAAAAACCCCCCGGACTGCGATACTCACGATCAATTCTCCTTCCCCCGCGCTGCCCTCGCGACGAGCCGAAACGGGTTCGTGAAATGTTAAGCCAGAACCGTGCCAAACCCAGAAAAGGTCGCTTTTCCGGGGCACGCGACATCGCCGCAGGTTAACGGCCAAACGATCCTGTCAAATATTCCGACACGAAAAAGGGCGGCCGGATCGCTCCGACCGCCCCCTCGGGAGGACGCCGTCTGGCCTACGGCGTCAGAAGCCGGCCCAATCCTGCTCGTCGCGCAGCGCGAGGTTGCCGCTCACCATCGGCCGGCTGGCGGCCGACTTTGGGGTGGAGCGCATGGCGGGGGCCATCGGGGTGACGATCCGGGCCTTCTTCTCAGCCTCGCGCAAGCGGAAGCGCGTGACGAGGGCTGCCAGATTATCCGCTTCGTCGGCAAGCTGACGGACCGACGCCGTGCTTTCTTCGACCATCGCCGCGTTCTGCTGGGTCACGCCGTCCATGCCGGCCATGACCTTGTTGCTGCTCGACAGCTTGGCGGCCTGATCGGCAGCGCTCTCGCTGATCTCGGAGACGATCGCGGTGATCTCGCGGATCCGCGAGCCGATGCTGTCGAAGGCGGTACCCGCCTGGCGGACCATCTCGACGCCCGACGCCACCTGGGTGACGCTGGTGTCGATCAGCGCGCGGATGTCCGCAGCCGAGTCGGCCGAGCGCTGGGCCAGCGCACGGACTTCGTTGGCGACGACCGCGAAGCCCTTGCCCGCCTCACCGGCACGGGCCGCCTCGACGCCCGCGTTGAGCGCCAGCAGGTTGGTCTGGAAGGTGATCGCATCGATCGCGGAGATGATCTGGCCGATTTCGGCGGTCGACTTCTCGATATTCGCCATGGCGCTGACAGCGCGCTGGACGACTTCGCTGCCGGCATCGGCTTCATGGACGGCAGAGCGCACGAACTCGTCCGCCTGAGCGGTGCGGGTCGAGGTGGCACCGACGGCAGCAGTCACGCCCGAGATCGTTTCGGCGGTTACTGCCAGCTCGGCGGCATGCTGCTCCGAACGCTGCGCGAGGTCGATGGTGGCGCGGCTGATTTCCGAGGAGCCGACATGGATCGACTCGGCCGAGCGGGCGACTTCCGACATGGCGTCGTGGAGGGCGCCGATGGTGCGGTTGAAGTCGTCGCGCAGCGTCTCATAGCCGGAGCCGAGCGGCGGCAGCACGACGCGCAGGTCGCCATCGGCCAGCTGGCGGAGATTGCCGCCCACGATGTCGAGCATGTTGCGCAGCGCCTGCTCCGCTTCATCCCGCTCGCGGCTGGCATCGCGCAGCCGGACTGCGGCCCGCGACAGGTCGCCGATCTCGTCGCCGCGCTCGCAGTGGCGCACGGTCACGTCATAGCGGCCATTGGTGATCTGCGTCATCGCGCCGCTCACCTCGCCAAGCTCCTCGCCCACGCTGGTGCGGATCGAGCGGGCGATCTTGTAACCCAGCCAGCCGCCGACAAGGGCGATCAGGGCGGTGAGGGCCATGGTCACGAAGGCGAGCGCCATCTGCTTCGCGGCGATGGCTTCGGCGCGGGCGATGATCGGGTTGCGGATCGCCTCGATCGCATCATCGACCTTGTTGCCGGCGGTCATGATCGCAGTGAGCTCGCCCGGATTGGGGCCGCCATTTTCCATCGATCCGTTGACGAGGCCGGCATATTTGGTTTGTGCGGCTGTGATCGCGTCGATCAGCGGCAGGTCGGCCTCGTCCGAGTCGGCGCGAACGGCGGCGATAGCCTTCGACATGTCGCCGAGATTGCCGACCACGTCGCCGCGGCTCTCTTCGGAATGGAGCAGGGCGTTCCTGAACACGTCGCGTTCGAGCGAAGCGAAGTCCTTTTCCAGCAGCGCCGAAGACAGCGCCTGATTCGACACATGGCTGTCCTGGCCGATCATCTGCAGGCTGAGAAGCGAGCCGCCGATGATCGCGACCATGATCAACAGGCTGGAGATCAGCGTTGCCCGCGTCTGCAGCGATAGCCGCTCACCCAGCGCCCTGCTGGTCACCCAGCCTTCGATTTTGCCCAAGTCCTGAGCCACGCACGTCTCCATCCACGCAAAATTGGGTGCCGCCGGGTACAGGGGAATACCCGGGCGGCTGCTATCGGAGTGGCACGAGCGCCCTTAAAACGGTGCTAATCGGCTAATTGGATTCGACGCCGTCTCTACGACGAAGGTCTAATGCGTGACGGCTGCACAACGAAAAAGGGGCCGGGATTGCTCCCGGCCCCTTTCGATTCGATCGGTATCGCTGGCGATCAGGCGCCCGCGACTTCCGTTACGTCGATCTTCACGCCCGGGCCCATCGTCGAGCTGACGGCGGCCTTGCGCAGATACTTGCCCTTGGCGCCCGACGGCTTCGCCTTGACGATGGCGTCGACGAAGGCGTCGAAGTTCGCGCGAAGGTCTTCGGCCGGGAAGCTGGCCTTACCGATACCCGAATGGATGATGCCGGCCTTCTCGACGCGGAACTCCACCTGACCGCCCTTGGCCGCCTTGACGGCTTCGGCGACGTTCATCGTGACGGTGCCCAGCTTAGGGTTCGGCATCAGGCCCTTCGGACCCAGGATCTTACCGAGACGACCGACGAGGCCCATCATGTCCGGGGTCGCGATGCAGCGGTCGAAATCGACCGTGCCGCCCTGGATCTGCTCGAGCAGATCTTCGGCGCCGACGACTTCCGCACCGGCGGCCTTGGCTTCATCGGCCTTGGCGCCACGAGCGAACACGCCGACGCGGACATCCTTGCCGGTGCCCTTCGGCAGCGTGACGACGCCGCGGACCATCTGGTCGGCGTGGCGCGGATCGACGCCCAGGTTCAGCGCGACTTCGATGGTCTCGTCGAACTTGGAGGTCGCGTTCTGCTTGGCGAGGGCGATTGCCTCATCGATGCCATACAGCTTCACGCTGTCGACCGACGCCTGCTGGTTCTTCTGCTTCTTGCTCAGCTTGGCCATGATCTCAGCCCTCCACCACTTCGAGGCCCATCGCGCGGGCCGAGCCTTCGATGATGCGGGTCGCCGCATCGATGTCGTTGGCGTTGAGATCCTTCATCTTGATCTGGGCGATCTCGGACAGCTGCGAGCGCTTGATCTTGCCGGCGGTTGCCTTGCCCGGCTCCTTCGAGCCCGACTTCAGGCCGACGGCCTTCTTGAGCAGATAGCTGGCCGGCGGCGTCTTGGTGACGAAGCTGAACGAACGATCCGCATAGACGGTGATGACCGTCGGAAGCGGCGTGCCGACTTCCTGGTCACCGGTCTGGGCGTTGAACGCCTTGCAGAAGTCCATGATGTTGACACCGCGCTGACCGAGTGCGGGGCCGATCGGCGGCGAGGGGTTCGCCTTTCCAGCGGGCACCTGGAGCTTGATGTAGCCCGTAATCTTTTTTGCCATGTCTCACTCACTCTGTCGTAGGTCGGGTCGCGTGCGGGGAAGATGCGTGCACCTATCCTGCGATCCGGCCGTTCAAGTTTAGCGGTTCCTGCGAAGGCCGGAGCCTTCTCCCGCGACGTGCGGCGCCTGAAAGGCGCCTTCCCGGATCGCTCCGGAATTGGTGAGTCGCCCCGGCGCGAGCCGGAGCGCCTGAATTATTTGACGCGTTCGACCTGCTCGAACTCGAGCTCGACCGGCGTTGCGCGGCCGAAGATCGACACCGAAACCTTGACGCGGCTGCGGTCGAAGTCGAGTTCCTCGACGACGCCGTTGAAGCTTGCGAAAGGACCGTCGAGCACCTTGACCTGGTCGCCGATCTCATAATCGACGCGCAGCTTGGTCTTCGGCGCGGCGGCCGCGGCCTCTTCCTTCGTGTTCAGGATGCGTGCGGCCTCGGCCTCGCTGATCGGCTGCGGCTTGCCCGACGAACCGAGAAAGCCCGTCACCTTCGGCGTGTTCTTCACCAGGTGATAGACGTCGTCGTTCATGCTCAGCTTCGCCAGCACATAGCCGGGGAAGAATTTGCGGTCCGAGGTGATCTTCTTGCCGCGGCGAACCTCGGTGATCTTCTCGGTCGGAACCTCGACGGCCTCGACGAGCTGCTCCAAGCCCAGACGGGCGGCGTCGGCCAGGATCGCTTCGCGGACCTTGTTCTCGAAGCCCGAATAGGCGTGAATGATGTACCAGCGCGCCATGAACGCCAACGTCTCCGTTTCTTAGCCCAGCAGGGACAGGAGGAACTTCACGATCGCCGAGAAGAACTGGTCGACCCCGAAGAAGAACAAGGCGAGGATCGTCGTCATGATGCCCACCATGATGGTGGTCGTCACGGTTTCTTTCCGGCTCGGCCAGACGACCTTGCGGGTCTCGGCCTTCACCTGATTGATGAACTCGACGGGAGAAGTCTTCGCCACGTTCCCAGCCTATCCTGCCCCGATCCGAAAATCCGGGAAAACACCAAAATAGCGACAAGAGGCCGCTGTCCGCTTATCCGGCCTTAACGACCGGCGGACCCGACCTCTTCTCGCACCTCGTACCCTTCGGCCAGCCGACCATTTTAAATGGCAGGAGTGGAGGGACTCGAACCCCCGGCCCTCGGTTTTGGAGACCGATGCTCTACCAACTGAGCTACACTCCTCCGGGTCCGAGAAGCGGGCACATAGCGGTGGGGTGGTGGAAGCGCAAGGGGTTGCAGCCACGAACCGCCGGCGGTCGCGTGGACCGATGGGTCAGTGCACGAACAGGACGCCGCCCCGATCCAGGTCCCAATAGGTACCACCGCTGCCATTGGTGCGGAAGCCGATCGGAATCGACAGGCGATGGCCACAAGGTTCGAACGTCCAGACCTCGTTCCACGAGCCTTTCAGCCTTATGCCATATTGGCTGGGGCTCAGGTCGGCGCTGCTGCCGGTGACCCTGACGCTGGTCGGTGTCAGGTCTTTCGGCGCACAGGCCGGGTCCTCCACCTTGAGCCGCTGGACAGCCATCGCGACCGTCGCGCGCAGCGCCTCGCGGGCAAGGGTAGGCCAGGCCAGCGTTTCGCCCTGGCCGGCAAATATCCCCTGGAGCGTGGTGCCGTCGGCGTCGCGCAGGATGAGAATGCGAATCGGGTCGCCGGGCGGGCAGTCCTCGAGCGTGACAGTACTGATCCAGCCATTCTCGATCTTGCCGGCAACGATCAGCCCGGTGACCATGCCGTCGAGCGTGACCGGAGCAAGCGGGCCGATCCGCAGCTTCTTGGGCTGGCAGCGTCCGCGCATCCGGGCATCGAAGGCCACGGCCTCGCCGACCGCCCGCGCGAGGGGCTCGCCGTCGGGGAGCGGTCTCCTGTTGATCTCCTCGACGTCCCGCCGGAACTGGTCGGGGTCGCCCAGCGGATCGAGCGGCAGCGCGGATGCCGTCGTCGCGGCCAGTGCGAGCAGTATCGGAGCGACGAATCGGAAGCGCATGGGCAATGGTCTCCGCACCGGCGGCGATCCGGGCGACCGGCCGAAGCCGGGACACCCTGATGCACCGCGGACCCGCGAATCAAGCGGCATCGCCGCCCGTCGCGCGTCAGGCGGCGATATCGTAGCCCTGGATCTCGCCCGCCAGATAGAGGTTGCGCGCCTTGGCGCGGCTGAGCTTGCCCGAGCTCGTCTTGGGCAGCGTGCGCGGCGGCACCAGTTCGACCACGCAATGCATGCCGGTGATCGAACGGACCTTGTCGCGGATCTGGTCGCGCAGGCGGGCGCGTTCGGCAGGATCGGAGGTGCGGCACTGGACCAGCACGGCCGGCGCCTCTTCGCCGCCGGGCGTCGTGATCGAGAAGGCGGCGATGTCGCCCGCCTTGAATCCCGGCAACTGCTCCACGGCCCACTCGATATCCTGCGGCCAGTGATTCTTGCCGTTGATGATGATCATGTCCTTGGCGCGGCCGACGATGTAGATATAGCCGTTCGAAATATAGGCCATGTCGCCGCTATCCAGCCATCCGTCGACCATGCAGGCGTCGGTCGCCTCCTGGTCGCGGAAATAGCCGGTCATGATCGACGGGCCCTTGGCCCACAGCTTGCCGATCATCTTCTCGGGCAGCGGCGATCCGTCCTCGTCGCGGATCTCGACCGTCATGTCGCGCACCGGCTTGCCGCAATTGACCACGGCCCGGAAGCGGCGCGGGCGATCCTGGCTATGCGCGCCGCCCGACAGCTGGGTTTCCTCGACCAGCTCGACGACGATGCCCTCGCCCGGCGGCATGATCGACACCGCCAGCGTTGCCTCGGCCAGGCCGTAGCTCGGCAGGAAGGCGCTGGCCTTGAAGCCTGCCTCGGCAAAGGCGTCGACGAAGGACTGCATCACGTCGGGGCGGATCATGTCGGCACCATTGCCCGCCAGCCGCCAGCGCGACAGGTCGAACCGGTCCGATGCCTTGGTCTGGCTCGACATGCGCCGCGCGCAGATATCGTAGCCGAAGGTCGGCGAATAGCTGATCGAGGTGCCCTCGTTACGGCTGATCAGGTCGAGCCAGGCGAGTGGCCGGCGCGCGAAATCCTCGGTCTTGAGATAGTCGGTCGAGACCTGGTTCGCGACCGGCGACAGGAAGCAGCCGACCAGCCCCATGTCATGATACCAGGGGAGCCAGCTGATGCAGCGATCCTGTGGTTCCAGCAGCATACCATGCGAATGGGCTGCCAGGTTGTTCAGCAGAGCACGATGCGTCACGGCGACGCCGTGCGGGAAGCGGGTCGAGCCGCTCGAATATTGCAGATAGGCGATGTCGTCGGGTGCGGACCCGGGCAGCGGCGCGTCCGGCGCGTCACGCATTTCGAAGCCTTCGTAGGTGAGGCCTTCGACCCCGCGCTGCGCGGCGGCCGCCGAAGCCATCTCGGACAGCTCCTCCGGATAGAACAGCATGCGCGGATCGGAGCTCGAAAGCTGCACGACCAGCTGGTCGATATAGCTGTCCTTGCCGCCGAACGAGGTCGGCAGCGGCAGCGGAACCGGCCAGGCGCCGGCATAGACCGCGCCGAAGAACAGTGCGGCGAAATGGGGGCCCGTCTCGGCCACCAGCGCAATGCGGTCGCCGGGCGCGATCCCGGCGGCGATCAGGCGCCGCGCATTGGCAAGGGCATCGACCCGCAGCTGCGCGAAGGGGTAGGGCGTGGTCAGCGTTCCACGAGCATCGTGGAAGTTCAGCCCGCGAACTCCGGTCGCGGCATAGTCGAGCGCCGCACTCAGCGTCTCGAAATCGGCGAAGCGGCGCGGCAGCGCATCGACTGTCGGCGTCGGCACCAATGCCATTCTCGTCTTGATCCCTTGTCTGTCAGAAATGATCTCGGCTCCATCCAGCATCGACGCACCTCCGTGGCGGCGGCCCGATCGCCGGACAGGCCTGTACAAGCTGGCAGCCTTCACCCAGCCGCGCGTTCAAAATCCGGCCCGACTGTGGCACAAAGATGGCGCATGGCCCGAACTCCCCCCCGTGAAGCCCGTCCCTATGACGCCCAGACGCTTGCGCGCGCAGCGCTCGATTACGCCGCGCGCTATGCAACGACGCGGGCAAAACTGGCCGCCTATCTGCGACGCAAGCTGAAGGAGCGGGGCTGGGCGGGGGAAGGCGATCCCGGGGTGGATGCGCTTGTCGCCCGATTTGCCGACCATGGCTATGTCGACGACCTGGCCTTTGCCGACGCCCGTGCCCAGTCGCTGTTGCGCCGCGGCTATGGCGCGCGACGCATTGCCGCATCGCTGCGCGCCGCCGGCATAGAGGCCGATACTGCCGAAAGTCTGCGCGACGAGATCGATTCCGGCGCGGAGGACGCCGCCCTGCGCTTCGCCCGCCGCCGCCGTATCGGCCCCTATGCCGATCATGTCCCGGACCGGGACGAACGCCGCCGCTGGGTGGCGGCGATGGCGCGGGCGGGGCATGCGATGGATACGGTCATGCGCGTGCTCGCGATGGACGCCGCCGAACTGGATATTGATGTCGGCGACGTAACGAGCCAAGGATGACGGTTCGGCACGTAAGAGCTTCGTTTCAGCGGGACGCTGTGATAGGCTGGTGCGTCAAGCAGCGGGTGTCTCGACAATGAATGATAAGTCAGTTGCGTCTGTGACGTTGCGCGATGTCAGCTTGGACAGCGGTCAGGAACGGCTATCGATGGCAGCAGGCGAGCCCGCCGAAACCGTGGTTGGCGCGGTCAAATGGTTCGACGCCACGCGCGGCTTCGGCTTCATCGCCACCGATGGCGATCGTGGCGACGTGCTGGTGCATTTCTCCGTCCTTCGCGATCATGGCCGCCGTACGCTTCCCGAGGGGGCACGCGTGGCGTGCGAGGTTGTCGCTCGCGACCGGGGCCTGCAGGCGCGCCGCATCCTTGCCATCGACCTTTCGACGGCGACCGGGCCCGATCCCGACCTTGTCGCGAAGCGCAATGCCGACCGCGTCGATCCCACCGCGTTGATCGATGCGGCCGGAGAGCCCGAGCCGGTCGTTGTCAAATGGTTCAACCGCCTCAAGGGCTATGGCTTCGTCGTCCGCGAGGGCGAGGTGCAGGATATTTTCGTGCACATGGAGACAGTCCGTCGCGCGGGTCTGGCCGATCTGCTGCCCGAGACGCGGATGCGCGCGCGCATCGCCGAGGGTCGCAAGGGGCCGCTCGCAGTCGAACTGATCGCCGACTGATCATGCAATCGATGCGTATTCCGGGCGCGTTCGCCGCCGCCCTTTTGCTTGCCGCCTGCGCCCCCGGGCCGGCCGGCGCGCGTGATGCGGCGGCCGGTGAAGCCGCCGCCGCGACGGTGCCGCTGAGCATCGCTACCAAGGCGGGCAAGATTGCCTTTCAGGTCGAGGTTGCCCGAACTTCAGAAGAACAGGCGCGGGGCCTGATGTACCGCACCAGCCTCGCCGAGGACCGCGGGATGATCTTTCCGATGGTTCCGCCACGCTTCGCCAGCTTCTGGATGAAGAATACCTATATCCCGCTCGACCTGATCTTCATCCGCACCGACGGCAGCATCGCGCGGATCGCCGCCAATGCTGTCCCCGAAGATCTGAGCCCGATCCCTTCGGGCGAGCCGGTCGCGGCCGTGCTCGAGATCGCCGGCGGCGGCGCGGCGCGCCACGGGATTGTCGAGGGCGATCGCGTTTCTTGGGCCGGTCAATGATCCAAAAGCCCGTCGGCGACGTTCAGCCCTGCGCAAGCTGGCCGGGTTCAGCGTCTAAACGGTTGCGCGGCATGGGCGGCAGAGGCTAAGCGAACGGCATGCTCAAGAAGATTTTCACCTGGTGGGACGGTGCCACGATCGGCACGCTCCGCTTCACCAAGAAGAACGGGACGCGGATCGGCGAGGATTCGCTGGGCAACGTCTATTATGAAGGCGGCAAGGCGACCGATGGCCGCCCCCGCCGCTGGGTGATCTATTCCGGCGCCAATGACGCCAGCCGGGTTCCGCCCGAATGGCATGGCTGGCTGCACCACAGCACCGACTTCACCCCCGACCAGTTGCCCGCGCCCCGCGCCTGGCAGCAGCCGGCGGTGCCGAACCTAACGGGAACCGAAGCGGCCTATCGGCCGTCTGGTGCCCTGGAGCGGGGCGGCGTCCGAGCGGCGGCGACCGGCGATTATGAGGCATGGAGCCCGAACTGAGTCATGAGACCGCTGTTGCGTGAAAATATCGGCGAAGCGCTGGTTGGCCTGTTCGTCATCCTGTTCGCCGGCTGGTTCGTGTGGTTCGCCTATGGCGCGACCGGCGGCGGCGCCAAGGCCGGGGCGATCCACGTCACCGCCTTCTTCCCCAACAGCACCGGCATCAACGTCGGCAGCGACGTTCGCGTCGCCGGCATGAAGGTCGGGACGGTCGCCGCACAGGCGCTCGATCCGCAAAGTTATCAGGTGAAGGTGAAGCTCGCGCTCGATCCGGCGGTGAAGCTGCCGGCCGACAGCAGCGCGGCGATCACCTCCGAAGGCTTTCTGGGCGCGACCTTCATTTCGCTGATCCCGGGCGGCGATACGGTTGCGCTGAAGGACGGCGACACGATCGCCGATACCCAGGGCGCGATGGACCTGATGGGCATGGTCGGCCAGTTCATCAACAAGTCCGGCGGCTCGTCGGGCGGCGGCAGCGACGAAGCGGCGAAACCGTGAAGCGGTTCCTGCTGGGCGCGGTCGCGCTCGGCGGCCTCGTCGCCATCGGCGCCTGGCAGGCGATCGGTCAGCAGCAGGCCCCGGTCGAGGCGCTCCCGTCCGAGGAACAGGCGGGAGCGGTTCCGCTCGATCCCGCCGGTGAGGTGAGCGAGAGTGCAGCGGCCGAGCCCGCCAATGCGACCCAGGCTGCGGTGCCCGTCGCCGATCCTATTCCCGACAAGCCGCTGACCACCGAAGGCACGCCCATGGGCAACCGCGTCGCGGTGCTCGGCCTGCTCAACAAGCGCAACGGCGAATCGCGCGAGTTGAAGATGCGTCCGGGGCAGGCGATTCGCGTCGGTGACGTGATCGTGCGGCTGCGCGCCTGCGAGACGACCGCGCCGTGGGAGGACCAGAAGCTGACCGGTGCCTTCGTGCAGACGGACGTGCGTGGGCGGGATGGCGCTTGGCGGCGGATATTCTCGGGCTGGTTGTTCAAGGAATCGCCGTCGCTCAACGCGGTCGAGGATCCGGTTTACGACGTCTGGCCCAAGAGCTGCACGATGGTGCACCCGGATATCGGGCCCGATACGGTGCGCCTGTCGGGGCGTGTCGCGTCGCCATCGAGCGCGAAGAAGTCGGGTGGAGACCAGCCCTCCGCGCCGGCGGTGCCGGCCGCGCCAGATCCCAAGCCGGCCACGCCCAGCGCGCCGTCCAGCAACGCCACATAATCGTCGCGGCTCACCTCGATCGCGCCGAGCGAGCGGAGGTGATCGGTGATGAACTGGCAATCGAGCAAGCGGAAGCGGCCCACTTTGAGTCGCGCGATCAGCCAGGCAAGCGCGACTTTCGACGCATTGCTCTCGCGGCTGAACATGCTCTCGCCGAAAAAGGCGCCACCCAGCCGCACGCCATACAGGCCACCGACCAGCCGGCCGTCGCGCCAGCACTCGACCGAATGGGCATGGCCGCGCCGGTGAAGATCGGCATAGGCCGATTCGATCGCGGTATTGATCCAGGTATCGGGCCGGTCGTCGGTCGATTCGGCGCATTGCGCCACGACCTCGGCGAAGGCGGTGTCGCAGGTCACGGTGAAGCGCTCCGACCGGATCGTCTTGGCTAGCGACCGCGACAGGCGGAACTGGTCGATCGGCAATATGCCGCGTTTCTTCGGCTCGACCCAGTAGACGTCGTCCGCGCCACGGCTGTCGGCCATCGGGAATACGCCGATCGAATAGGCTCTGAGGAGCAGGTCGGGGTCGATCGTCTTCATATATGTGCCGGATCCGGGGCAATCATAGCGCCCCCGGACCGATATCCCAAGCGGAGCTGCGCCGACGAACGCATTTCGTAGCGGAAACCGGTCGGGCCTATTGCTCTGCTTCGGCCTTCGCTGCGTCCCGCTCGGCGCGTGCGGCCTCGAGGAACTGGCGCATGCATCCGGTCTGGCCGCCGGTTCCCTCGGGCGAGCAGCTGTTCGGCAGGCCGCGCTTGCTGACCATATCGAGCGTGCGGACGCGCGAGGCCCAGCTCTGCGAGGGTATGTCGGTCTTGCGCTTGTTGCGCAGCTCCTTGGGGATGCGATAGCGCTCGCTCTCCGGCTGGCGGGCGCAGACGACGATTTCCTCGTCCGAGCTGCGCGGGCAGGGGTCGTCGCCGTAGACGACCAGCGTCGCGACGCGCGGCGGCGGGCTCGCATCGATCGGCTTGCGGTCGGCGGCGGCGGCCGGTGCCGCGCCGAGGACGGGCGCGAGCAGCAGGGCGAGGGGGAGCAGGGCTTTCATCGTCGCATCCTGGGCCGCCCGGGCTTTCCCCGCGGTGAATGGAGCGGACCAGCTCACCGCTGCTCGCGTCCGATCCACTTCTCGACGATCGGGGGCTCGTAGGTCTGCATCCGTGCGACCAGCGCGGCGGGATCGTCCTCGACCATGAGCATCGACCGGTGCGCCGAGCGCAGGAAGCCCGCGTCCACGACCTCGTCGATGAAGTCGACCAACCGGTCGTAGAAGCCGCCGACGTTGAGCAGGCCAACCGGCTTGCAATGATAGCCGAGTTGCCCCCAGGTCCACACTTCGAACAGCTCCTCGAAGGTCCCGATCCCGCCTGGCATGGCAATGAAGCCGCCCGAAAGATCCGCCATCATCGCCTTGCGTTCGTGCATCGATCCGACGACGTGCAGCATGGTCAGCCCGTGATGCGCCACCTCCAGCTCGTGCAGCGCCTGCGGGATCACGCCGGTCACGCGCCCGCCGCCCGCCAGCACCGCGTCGGCGACCATCCCCATCAGGCCGACATGCCCGCCGCCATAAACCAGATCGATACCCGCATCGGTCAGCGCGCCGCCCAGCGCGCGGGCGGCTTCGCCATGCACCGGGTCATGGCCGGGGCTGGAGCCGCAGAAGACGCACAGGGTGGAAATCGTCATGGCCGTCGGTCCGTCGCTGGAGAATGTCTATCGCTTGAGGAAGGCGGTGACCGGCATCGGCCCTTCGCCCAGGCTGAGCGCCATCCGGTCGGTGAAGCCCAGCTTCATTGCGTGGAAGCGCGCAATCAGATCGGCATCCATCGCATAGAGCGCCTCGAACATCTTGTAGCCCTGTGCCACCGGGGTCTCGCGCAGCATCTGCCGGGCGAAGCGACGATAATAGTCGCGCCGGGCCCAGTTTTTCGCGGCATGGTCGTGGAGCAACGCGTGGAGCGCGTCGCCCGACCAGTCGTCCGTCCCCGCCACCAGCTGCGCGGTCCGCGCTGCGTCGCCCAGCGAATTGCCCGATATCGGGTGGAACAGTCCCGATCGCAGGCCTGCCTTCGCCACGCCCTCGCCGCCCGATCGCCAGTAGCTTTCGAAATCGCCGCCCAGCACGATCGGCAATATGCCGGCCTGCCCCCGCGCGGAGCCGCGGATTCGCCAGCCGAAGCGCGCGGCGTGGTTGACGATTCGCGCGCCATGGTCGGTCATGTCGAGTTCGGGCCAGGCCTCGTAGCGTATGTCCTCGATGAACAACCGGTCGGTCTCGATTGGCAGCATCGTCATGAACTGGAAGCCCTCGGCCGGGTCGGCGGCGGCGTCGATGATCGTTGCACGGCGCACGCTGTGGGGCCCGTCCAGCGTCAGCTCATAGCCGACGAATTTGCGCCAGTGGAGGTCGAGCAGCGACAGGTCCCCGGGCCCTCGCGCGTCGATCACGCCCCGTGCGCGGATCGACGTCCCGTCCTCGAGCCGGACCTCGGTCGCGCTAGCCGCCACCGCCCTCCGCCCGGTCAGGATGCTCTCTGCCGGCATCGCCTCGCGTAGCGCCGCGTCGAATCGATCCGATCTTATGCTGTAGAGCGGGAATGGCAGGGCACGCTTGTAGAGCGGAAACACGACCGAGAATTCGCGCCAGCCATAGCTGACCAGCGGCTCGAGCAGCGCCTTGCCCTCTGCATCGACGTCGCTGTCGACGAAGGACCAGAGATGCGCGCCGCCCAGCGCAGGGGCCGCCTCGATCAGGATCACCCGCCGGTCGGGGCGCGCCCGCCGCGCGGCAAGCGCCAGCAGGCCGCCCGAAAGGCCTCCGCCGATGATCGCAAGGTCGCAACTGGGGCCATTCATCGGCTTCAGCATATAGGCGCCGCTGGCCCTTTAGCCAGCCTTGCAGACGGAGCTTTCGCCCGGGCGCAACATTCGTTACGATCGCGGCCATCCCCGGGGAGCCCCCGCCGGCCGGTTCGCGGCTGACGGACACAAGGGCTGAGAGGTGGTGCTGCGACGCCCACGACCCGCTGAACCTGATCCGGCTCGTACCGGCGTAGGGAGGGAATGCCGCACGCGGTCTCCCTTTTCCTGCCGGACGCGCTTTTGGAGGAGAGAGACGACATGGCCGACGCAGATCCGACCAACCCGTCCGCCGGCGGCGCACGCCCCGCCATGGCGGTCACCACCGGCCCCATCCGTGGATCGCGCAAGATCCATGTGGAAGGGCCGCAGGGCGTTCGCGTCGCCATGCGCGAGATTGCGCTGGAGCCTTCGGCCAATGAGCCTCCGGTGCGCGTCTATGACTGCTCCGGCCCCTATACTGATCCCAATGCGCAGATCGACATCCTGGCCGGCCTGCCTGCGCTCCGCCGCGACTGGATCCTCGGCCGCGGCGATGTGGAGGAGTATCAGGGTCGCGCGGTGAAGCCTGAGGACAATGGACTCAAGGGTCCCGATCGCTCGGGCGGCGTAACCCCCTTCCCGAATGTCGTGCAGCGCCCGCTGCGCGCCAAGGCGGGGATGAACGTCACCCAGATGCATTATGCCCGGCGCGGCATCATCACGCCCGAAATGGAATATGTGGCGATCCGCGAGAATGTCGGCCGCGCCGCGCTCAAGGAAAAGCTGCTGCGCGACGGCGAGGATTTCGGAGCGTCGATCCCCGATTTCGTCACCCCCGAATTCGTCCGTGACGAGGTCGCGCGCGGCCGCGCGATCATCCCGTCGAACATCAATCACCCCGAATCCGAGCCGATGGCGATCGGCCGGAATTTCCTGGTGAAGATCAACGCCAATATCGGCAATTCGGCGGTCGCCTCCGACGTCGCGGCCGAGGTCGACAAGATGGTCTGGTCGATCCGCTGGGGCGCCGACACCGTCATGGACCTGTCGACCGGCCGCAACATCCACGACACGCGCGAGTGGATCCTGCGCAACTCGCCCGTGCCGATCGGCACCGTGCCGATCTATCAGGCACTCGAGAAGGTCGGCGGCATCGCCGAGGACCTGACCTGGGAAATCTTCCGCGACACGCTGATCGAGCAGGCCGAGCAGGGCGTCGATTATTTCACCATCCATGCCGGCGTGCGCCTGCCTTTCATCCCTATGACGGCGAAGCGTGTGACCGGCATCGTCAGCCGCGGCGGCTCGATCATGGCGAAATGGTGCCTGGCGCACCACCGCGAGAGCTTCCTCTACGAGCGCTTCGATGAAATCTGCGAGATCATGAAGGCCTATGACGTCGCCTTCTCGCTGGGCGACGGCCTGCGCCCCGGATCGATCGCGGACGCGAATGACGAAGCGCAGTTCAGCGAGCTGAAGACACTGGGCGAGCTGACCCAGATCGCCTGGAAGCATGATTGCCAGGTGATGATCGAAGGCCCCGGCCATGTGCCGATGCACAAGATCAAGGCGAACATGGACAAGCAGCTCGAAGCCTGCGGCGAGGCACCCTTCTACACGCTCGGGCCGCTGACGACCGACATCGCGCCGGGCTACGACCACATCACCTCGGCGATCGGCGCCGCGATGATCGGCTGGTTCGGCACCGCGATGCTCTGCTACGTCACCCCGAAGGAGCATCTGGGCCTGCCCGATCGCGACGACGTGAAGGTGGGCGTGGTCACCTACAAGCTCGCGGCCCACGCCGCCGACCTCGCCAAGGGGCATCCCGCCGCCAAGCTGCGCGACGACGCGCTCAGCCGCGCCCGCTTCGAGTTCCGCTGGCGCGACCAGTTCCATCTGTCGCTCGATCCCGACACGGCCGAGCAATATCATGACCAGACGCTGCCGGCCGAAGGCGCGAAGACCGCGCATTTCTGCTCGATGTGCGGGCCGAAATTCTGCTCGATGAAGATCACGCAGGAAGTGCGCGACTTCGCCGCCACGAAGAATGCTCCCGCCGACCAGTTCATTGCCGCCGGCGAGGCCGAGGCCGGCATGCGCGCGATGAGCGACGTGTTCCGCGAGAAGGGCGGCGAGATCTACCTGCCTGCTGCGGAGTGACGGCAGGGGCGGCAGCCACCGTCCTACGATGAAAGGGGCTTGGCATTGTGCCGGGCCCCTTTTCATTTGTCCTCGCTCGCTCCGGACTGATCCCGCCATAATGGACCAGTCGCAAATTGACCCTTTCCAGCCGGCTTCATAGCCATGGGTATGGCAAGGATTACAGTCAGCGACGGCTTCTTCTACCGGGACTCCCGTCTGAGCCTCGCGCTCCCGTTCACCAGCACGATCGACTCGGCGCTTTCAACAGGCTTTGAATATGCGCCTGACGCAACGACGCGTATCCGCATGGCCGGAGAAGATTTTCGTTACGATGAGGGCGGGCGCCCTGCGTCAGGTCTGATTACAGCAATCTACGGCTATGTTGAGGGCAATCTCGCCTACAGCGTTACCGATGCAAGCCTGACCATCGCGCTGCTGCTCAGGATCACGCCCGACACACGTGCGCTGGGTGGCAAGATCAACCTCATGGACGGTAACGACAGCTTCTTCGGGGGCTCGCTGGGCGACATCTATAGTGGCTGGGGCGGGCATGACGTGATCATGGGAGGCGATGGCAGCGACTGGTTGAACGGCGATGACGGCAACGACCATCTCTATGGTCAGTCGCCTAATGGCGGACCGGATCGGGACGACACGATCTCCGGAGGTGCCGGTTCCGATTATATACAGGGCAATGCCGGATCCGACGACTTGAGCGGTGATGACGGTTCAGATCGCATCTTCGGCGGCGCTGGGAGCGATTTCATCTTCGGTGGGATCGGCAACGATACCGTTAACGGCAATCTTGGGGATGACTCCATAGACGGCTGGCATGGCGACGATTCTGTCCGGGGAGGGCAGGGCAATGACGTCATTACCGGCGGCTTTGGCTACAACGTCATCATGGGTGATCTGGGCAATGACACGATCAATGCCAACGGCGCCGATACCATTACCGGAGGCCAGGGCAGAGATCGCTTTGTCCTCTCGATAAGGAATGGCGATTACCCGGTGTTGGCAGCCCCGAGGTACGTCATCACAGACTTCACTGAGGGAGACGATATCATTGTATTGTCCTCGGCTACGGGGGCCAGGCCGAGCTCGGTTCTGACGGGGAGTGCCGATAGCTATCAGGCTGCGCTCACAACTGCTCAAGCACTTGTCGATGGCCACGAGGGCCTCCACGAAGTTGCTGCGATCCAGGTGGGAAGCGACACCTATCTCTTCTATGGCGGAATTGCGAATGAGGGCACGCTCAGCGTTTCCATCCTCGCGCAAGCGGTGTCAGCCACGACGTTCGAGTTGAATGATTTCGCCTTCTAGCGACGTCCAACCTCAGTCTTTCCATCGGCGCCTTCTCTGATAGCGTCTCCTGAAGGGAGTCCAAAAGGATGAAGGAATTGCAGTTTGTAGGGCAGCGAAAGGTGCTCTTCGCTGTCACTACGCTCTGGCTCGTCGCGCTCGTCTGGTCGGGCTGGCATCCTTATGACCGCACGACCTGGTGGATGGAGGTCGCGCCCGTGCTGATCTCGCTGCCGGTTCTCTGGATCTCCGCCGCGCGCTTTCCGCTGACGGGCCTCGCACTCGGCCTGATTGCGGTTCACGGCCTCATCCTGATCGTCGGCGGCGCCTATAGCTATGCGCGCGTGCCGATCGGCTTCGTCGTGCAGGACTGGCTCGATCTGGCGCGTAATCCCTATGACCGCCTCGGCCATTTCATGCAGGGTTTCGTCCCCGCGATCGTGCTGCGCGAACTGCTGATCCGCCTGGGCGGGATCGCGCCGGGCAAGTTGCTGAGCGCGATCGTCCTCGCCTGCTGCCTTGCCGTCAGCGCCAGCTATGAACTGATCGAGTTCACCGCCGCGATGCTCCTCGGCCAGGGCGCCGACGAGTTCCTCGGCACGCAGGGGGATGTGTGGGACACCCAGTGGGACATGCTGATGTGCCTGATCGGCGCGGCAGCGGCGCTCATGGGGTTGAGCGCGGTGCATGATCGGCAGATTGGTGAGCGTTCCGCTCGATCGGTCGACGAGAGGCCGTGACGGTGGGGGCGCTGACCATTATCAGCGCCTGATGGCGAGAAAGAAGCGCTACCTGACCGCAACCATGGCCGACGGCTATGTGAAGACGATCGGCCCCACCGCCGCGCCTTTCACGCATTTCTGGCGTATCGTAGCCATTCTCGAAAACGGAAAGACCGAGGTCTTCTGGGGCCATAGCAAGTCAGCCAGAGAGGCGGCAGCCAAGAGGGTGGCGACCGCAGAGGCAGCGAAGACCAGGGGCTGGAGGTCCTTCGCGTTCGAGATCGTGGAACTGAGCGAAAGCTGATCTGCGAGGCGCTTGGCCCATCACCCCGCGTCCGGCGACGCGAGGACGGCACGCGTGTCCGCCGGTCGGCGCCGAAGCTGCGACAGTCGCTCTAGTCGACGGGCGGCACACCCTCCGGATACCACGACACTTCGACGCGCAGACCATCCGGGTCCGGGATGAACAGGGCAACCGTACCATCGCCGAATGTCTGGAGGCGCGCTTCGTAGCCGGCGGTGGTCACGATTTTGTGCAAGGCCTCCACAAAGTCAGGCGATGGCGCGGTGAACCCGAAATGGTTCAGGCCGGGGCCATAACGCTCATAGTCGCGCGTATCGTCGTCTGCGGCCCGGAATTGTAGGTGCAGACCACTGGCGTTGCGCCAGATGCCGGGCTTCACCCGAGAAAAGCCAAGATGCGGAAGCAGCAGGCCATAAAATGCAGCGCCGGCTTCTTCCGAGCGCGAGACGATGGTCAGGTGATCGAGCGCCAAAGGCTGGGCGGAGTACTCTGAAGCGGACACTGCGGCGATCTGACCTATCGAGCGAGGGGTGAGGATGTCGGATCAGGAATGCCGGAATTCAACCCAGGCCGTGTGCACGTCTGCGCACCACCCGACATCGGCAACGGCGGTCATATCGCCGACAGAGTTTCATTTTCGGGCTGCAAAGCGGTTTCGGTTGCTCGCGCCGGGCCACAGGAGATCGGGCGCTGATCCTACTCGGCCACCGGCAGCGTGAGGACGAAGCGCGCGCCGTCGCCGGGTGCGCTGTCGACGCCCAGTTCGCCGCCCATCGCGCGGGCGAGGCGGCGGGAGATGTAGAGGCCGAGACCGCTGCCGGTGCCGTCGTGCAGGCCCAGCCGCTCGAACCGGTCGAAGATGCGCTCCTGATCGTCGGGCGCGATGCCGTCGCCCTGGTCCGCAACGATCACGGCGGCGATATCGCCTTCGCGCGCGCAGTCGATCCGCACGGTTCCGCCGGCGGGCGTGTGGCGGATCGCGTTGCTCAGAAGGTTGATCAGCACCTGCAGGATTCGGCGAAAATCGCCGCGCGCGACGATGGGCGACCGTGGCGCGCGGGGGATCGGACGCCAATGTGCCGCCATGCCGTCGGTCGGGTCGCCCAGGGTGGCGGAGGCGGCGGCGCCAGGGAGAGCCTGTGGGGCAAAGGCCGCGTCCGCGCTAGGCGTGCTACTGCCCAGCTGGCCCGCACCGCCCGTGCCCGTGGCGGGGCCGATGATGCGGACCTGGGCGATGTCGGCGCGCACCGCCAGCAGACCCGCCGCGCGGGCCGCCGCGTCGATCAGGTCGACGGGCTCGGCATCGGGGCGGAAGTCGGGGCGCTCGATCGTCTGCAGGTCGACCAGATCCTCGACCAGCGCGAGCAGGTGGCGTCCTGCGCCAGCAATGTCCTCGGCATAGCTCGCATAGGCGCGCCGCACCGGGCCGTCGCCCCGGTCGGAAATACTGTCGGCATGGGCGATGATCCGGTCGAGCGGCTCGCGCATCGCCCGGCCCAGCGCGGTGCCGAAGGCCGCGTCGAGCGGGGGCGGATCGGCGCGGCCGATCGCTCCGGCCGCGATGGATGCGGCAAGGCGCGGGGTCTCGCGCCGGCTGATCAGCAGCTGATAGCCCGAAAAGCCGTCGCTCGCACGGAACAGGGGGACGCCCGCCACATGCACCGCCACCCCGGGACCAAGCAGAAAGCGCGCCTCCGCATCCTCGAAGCGATCGGCGCGCATCGCCGCTGCCATGATCGAGGTGGCGCCAGCCTCGTCGCGCCCGAAGGCGAGCAGCGTCTCGACCGGTTCGCCGATCGTCGCCGGCAGGCTGGCGGGAGCGTGGGCAATTCGGAACAGCGCGTCGGTCTCGACGATCCAGTCGGCGGCAGCGCGGCTGAAATCGCGCCAGCGCATCGCCTCGATAGCCGGGGCGGGCTGGGAGGCGGCATTCTCCTGCCAGCCGGTGATCGCCAGCGCGACGCCGTCGCCGTCCTCGGCCGGCCGTACCGACACCCAAAGGGCGACGTCCTGATCGTCGCAGGCGGCGATCACCTGCCGTGCGATCGGTATGCCCAGCCGGCGCGACAGCCGCGCAATCTGTCCGAGCTGCGGAAGGGCCAGCGGGCCGCCGGCGACGCCCCCCGCCTTCTGCTGCAGGCGCAGCAGCGGGGGATCGGCCTCGGCCAGTCGGCCTTGCGCGTCGATCCGGCCGAACACCGGCCGCACCCCCTGTGGTGCGTTCATCGGCGGCGGCCGCCTTCGCCGATCTCGATCACCGCGCGGCGATAATTGGGGTCCAGCCGCCAGATCAGCACCGCCTCGGCGGCCTCGCGCCGGCCCAGTCGGTCGAACGCCTCGGCGCGGGCTACGATGATGTCCTCGGCCACGCCCTCGGCCGATCCGATGCGATAGAGCATCGTCACCGCCGCCTCGCGCGCGCAGTCGATCGCGCGCAGCACGGTGCCCAGCATCAGGCCACCGGGATCGGTCACCATCGACCAGACTCCCGAGGAATCCATCCCCGCGCGGGCGGCGATGGCGGCGGTGAACAGCGCCAGCCAGCCCTCCTCCAGCGCGTCGACCAGCAACCGGTCGTCGATCAGGTCGCGGGCGTCGAGCAGCTTAGCCAGAGCATCCGCCCGTGCCTCGAGCGTGTCGGCATCGTCATGCTCGGCCAACAGGCCGCGCACCGCGCTGGCCAGCAACAGGTCGGCGCGCGCCTCGGCCATGCCTTGTCCGACGACCAGATAATGGCGCAGCGCCGCCGCCACCGCCCAGAGCAGCTTGCGGTGGGGGCCGGGCTGCAGGTCGGTGCGGGCCAGCGCGGGGTCGCCGAACTGGTCGTAACGGCGGCTCTCGGCGATCAGCAGCGCCATCGTCGCCTCGGCGATCGCGGGGTCGCCGATGTCCAGCAGCCGCTGTGCCAGGTCGGCGACATGATAGGGCGAGTCGCGGCCCAGCATCAGCGCCAGCCGATGCTCGTCCACCCGGCGCAGCATCGCCGCGACAAGGTCGGGCTCGCGCAGCAGCGGGGTGGGTTCGAGCAGGGGCAGCGCGATCGGCGTCGCGGTGGACCCCAGCTGTGCGATCAGCGCGGCATCGGGGTGCGGGTGGGCCGCGCCTGGGGCGGGCGCAAGCGGTATCTCGGAGGGAAAGGCCCCATTTGTGGGCGGTTCTGCGGCTTCCAGCCCGGCGATCAGGCGGATGCGCAGCTCGTCCTCGATTGCGCCGATCAGCGCGCGGATCAGTTGCGCAATCTGGGCGCGGTGCTGGTCGGACAGGGTGACGGCGTCGTCGTGGAACAGATCGCTGGCGGCGCGGCCGATGCGGCTTTCGACGCTGTCGAGCGCGCGCGCGGCATCATGCAGCCATCGCGTCGCCGCGGACTGCCCTTCCGGCCGCCACTCGTCGTCCAACCCCATCATGCTTCGTTCGTATCGAAATGTCGTTAAATCGAAGCTAAGCGATCAATCGTCACAAAGGTTTGCGCTCTTCCACACCGCCCGGAAGCGTTCGAGGAAAGAGGCCCCCGCATAGACGGCGAGCGCGGCGATCGCCCAGCGCCACCCGCCCAGCACCGTCAGCGCGGGCGCCAGCCACAGTAGCGCATCGCCGCTCGCGGTCCAGAGCGGCGTCGGCGCAGCGCGCAGCGCGCGCGCGACCGGCTTCAGCGCGGCCATGCCGGCGAGCGCTGCGGGCACCAGTGCCGCGATCGTCCACCAGCCCCAGCCCCCGGTGGCCGCCTCCTGCCGAGCGAGCAGCCCCAGCACCGCCGCTGCCGACAGCATCCGTACCACGCCGGGCAGGAACTCCGCCGGCGCCTCGCCCCAGACCAGCCCCATGCGCCGCGCCAGCGCGCCCCCGGCGGCGGCGAGCGGCAGCAGCAGGACCGCGCCCCAGAACAGCCCAAACGCGGCCAGCAGCACGGCCAGCACCGCGACCGCCGCCGCGCCCCAGGCGACGTGCCGCTCGTCGATCCGCCGGACCATGACCTGCGGCAGCAGGGGCGCCGCGATCAGCCGGTGGAGGTGGCGCTCGGCCCAATTGCCCTCGCCGCGCTCGGCGCGCCTGAGCAGCAGATGCTCGATCGCCAGCGTCGCCGCCGGTCCGGTCGCGATCACCGGCGGCGGAAGCGGCGCGCCACCATCGGACGCGGGCCCGTCGGGGGCGAGGGCGGGAATGCGCAGCGCGTCTCCCTGCACCAGCCGCCGCAACAGGGTGGAGCTGAAATCCCAGTCGCCCAGCATGTTGGCGGTTTCGACCAGCATCGCCTTGTCCATCACCGCATAGCCCGCCCAGCGGTCCTCGGCGTCGATCCGTTCGAAGGCGGCATGGTCCTGCGTGTCGGGCAGCGCCAGCAGTGCGGGGCCGGCTGTGTCGACCAGCGCGTCGACCGCCGCCTGCGCCGCGACCACGCCGTCGGCGACCAGCAGCACGCGTTCCTCGGGATGGAAGCGGTCGACCGCATCGCCGACGCTGCGTGCGATTTCGATCCGCAGGCCGTCGCGCCGCAGCCGGTCGATCGACTGCGCAAGCGCGGCGGGAACGCGTTCGACGAGCACGACGACATGCGCGGCGCCGGCACGACGTGCCAGCCCGGCCTGATGTTCGATCAGCGTGCGACCGGCCAGCGGCAGGACTGCACGCAGCCCGTCACCCCGGTCGACCTGATCCTGCGCGGCAATCAGCGCGGCGAGCGGCAATGGACTCGTCCCCCTCGGCAAGCCGGTCGCAATAGGAGGAAAAGGACGATTCTGCAAAGCCGATCATGGCCCTGTCCGTCCCCTTTCGGGCCGGATCGAGGCGCGGTGTCGCCGGTCGGAATCCTGGCAGGCGAAGTGGGCGCTAGCGGCGGCAGTCGGCCAGGCTGCGCGCGAGCCGGTCGAGCAGCGTCGCGTCGGGCGCGGCTGCGGCTGCGGCCTCGGCGGCCTGTCCGGCCAGTTCGACCACGCCGAAGCTGGCGGCCAGCCCCTGCAAGCGAAGCGCCTCGTCGCGCCAGGCGGCGGGAGAGGCAGGCTGCGACATGGCGGCCAGATGCTGGGTGGCCGAGGCGAGGAACAGCGCCCGCAGATCGGCGGCAACCGCGCTGTCGGGGCCGACGGCGTCGGCAAGAAGGCGGTCGAGCGTTCCGGGGTCGATGGTCATGCCGCCATCAACGCCCGCAGGCGTAAAGATTTCGTTACTGCGGGCTATGCCGCGACTCGCGATTCCTGTAGGGATATGCCCATGGGGAAGGCACCGCATCCGCTGGATCGCTGGCGCGCCGCCAATGCGGCCGAGGCCGACGCCGTCCGTTCCGCAGCGACGCCGCTTTCCGGGGACGATGCCGATAGAGCAGCGGGCCACGAAATATCCGTCGACAACAGCGAGTTGATCCTGGGCGAAGGCGCGCGCGAGGACGCGCCCGCCTATGTCGATCCGGTCTCCACTATGCCCCGGCGTCGGGGCGCCGATATTGCGATAGGCGTGCTGTTCGGAACGCTCGCGACGGGCTGGGTCGCGCTGTGGATCGGGGGCGCCGCGCCCACGGCGATCGACCTGCCCGCGATCGCCAATGGCATCGCTTTGCTCAGCGGGCCGCTCGCCCTGCTCGGCATCCTCTATATCTTGCTTCAGCGCGGGTCGTTGCGTGAGGCGAAGCGCTTCGGCGACACCGCCCTGTCGCTGCGGGTCGAGGCACGCCGGCTGGAGGATGCGGTCGGCCGCATCACCGCCGTGCTCGACAATCGTCGCGCCGATCTCGCCGGCCACACCAGCGCACTGCTCGACGAGGGCAATCGCGCCGCTGAAAAGCTCCAGCAGATCAGCATGGACATGCGCGACGAGACCGATCTGCTCGCCCGCCAGACCGAGCTGCTGCAGAATGCGGCGGGTGGCGCGCGCTCGGACATGAGCGGCCTGATGCAGGATCTGCCGCGCTCGCTCGACATGGTGAAGGAAGTGGCCGAGCTGATCGGTTCGATCGGCGGCACTGCCAAGGACCATGCCGATGGCCTGTCCGAGGCGCTGTCGGCGATCGTGGCGCGCAGCCATGAGGCGGACGAGATGATCGGTACCGCCTCGGGCCGCCTCGCGACGCAGATTGGCCGGATCGAGACGCGCGCCGAGCGTACCGCGCGCACGATCGAGGAGGCCGCGGCGTCGCTTGGCCAGACGATCGACGGCACGCTCGACAAGGCGGTGCTGGCAATAGACCAGGTCGGATCGGGCATCGATGCCCAGCGCGAGGCGATGGCGGCGATGATCGACCATGGCCGCGCCGCGCTGGACGAAGCGGGCACCGCCGCCGCCGCCTCGATCGCGCAGCGCCTGACCGAAATGGGCGCGATGGCGAACGACCTTTCGCGCCAGCTGACCCGTCAGGACGAGGACGCCCGCCGGCTGGTCGCCAATCTCGAACATGCGCTGTCGGCGATCGAAAGCCGGTTCGAGGCGTTGGGCGCCACCAGCACCGAACAGACCGCCGATCTGGCCGAACTGGTCGTTACGCTCAGCGACCATGTCGACAATCTGGGCCAGGCCGTGACCAACAGCATGGCGGGCGCTCGCACGTTGACCGATCGGGCCAATGCGCTGCGCATCGCGTTCGATTCGATCATCGCCAATGTCGAGCGCGACCTGCCCCAGGTGATGCACCGGGTGGAGGCGGAGGCCGCACGCGGCGACGGCGTGATGCGCGCGATCACCGCCCAGGCCGAACAACTGACCCAGACGGTAGAACGCGCGACCGACCGGCTCGGCTCGGCCGACCTGCTGATCGACCGTCAGCGCGAGGCGATTGCAGGGCTGGGCGATCTCGCCGCCCGCCGCATGGCCGGCATCGCCGCCGATGGCGACGCGCTGCTCGAACGCCAGCGCGAACTGTCCGACGCCTTCGCCGAAGAGGCCAATGCCCGGCTGGAGGCGCTGCGCGACCATTCGAACGAGCTCGCCCGCCTCATCGCCGAGAGCGAGGGCAATATGCGCGCTCTGTCCGAACTGTCGGGCAGCAAGCTGGTCGACGCGATCCTCAAGGTCCGCGAAACCGCGAGCGAAGCGGCGCGCGGCGCACGCGAGGCGCTCGAATCGATCATCCCCGACGCCAGCGAGAAGCTGGCGCGCAGCGGCGCCGAGGCGATCGAGCGCACCTTCGGCGACCAGATCACCCAGCGCATCCACCTGATCTCCGACACCGCCGAGGCGGCGGTCGCCGCCGCCAACCAGGCGAGCGAGCGGCTGATGCAGCAGATGCTGTCGATCACCGAGGCCGCCGCAACGATGGAGAAGCGCGTCGCCGAGGCTGGCGCGAGCCAGGAAAAGACCGACCAGGAAGCGATCAGCCGCGAAGTCGCCGTCCTCGTCGAGCATCTGAACTCGGCCGCGATCGACGTCACCAAGCTGCTGTCGCACGATGTCCCCGACGGCGCGTGGAAGGCCTATCTCCACGGCGACCACGGCGCTTTCACCCGCGCCGCCGTCCGCCTGCTGCGGACCGAGGAAGCGCGGCGGATCGCGGCGCTCTACGACGCCGATGTCGATTTCCGCGGCCATGTAAACCGCTACATCCACGATTTCGAGGCGCTGCTGCGCCGCGTCCTCGCCAGCCGCGACGGCGGAGCGCTGGCGGTGACGATGCTGTCGTCCGACATGGGCAAGCTCTACGTCGCGCTGGCCCAGGCGATCGAACGCCTGCTCGTCTGACGCCCCCCTGCGTCGGGTGGCGCGGGTCCACTTTTCTCCGCCGCTCTTGTCCGCCCGCGCAAGCTGCGCCACACAGCGGCCATGGCCGATATCAAGCTGCACGAGAGCTGGAAGGGACCGCTCGCCCCCGAATTCGACGCCCCCTATATGGCGGCGCTCCGCCAGTATCTGATGGAGCAGCGCGCCGAGGGGAAGCGCATCTTCCCGGCGGCGAGCGAGTGGTTTCGGGCGCTCGATCTCACCCCGCTCGACAGGGTGCGCGTGGTGATCCTTGGGCAGGATCCCTATCATGGGCCGGGCCAGGCACACGGCCTGTGCTTCAGCGTCCGTCCCGGCGTCCCGCCGCCGCCCAGCCTCGTCAACATCTACAAGGAACTGCACAGCGACCTGGGGCTCGAACGCCCGGCGCACGGCTTCCTCGAACATTGGGCGAAACAGGGCGTGCTGCTGCTCAATTCGGTGCTGACCGTGGAAATGGCCCAGGCCGCCTCCCACCGCGACCGCGGCTGGGAAAAGTTCACCGACGCGGTGATCCGGCTGGTCAATGCGAAGACCGATCCGGTCGTCTTCCTGCTGTGGGGCAGCTATGCGCAGAAGAAGGCGGCCTTCGTCGACAGCACCGACAAGGGCGGCCGCCACCTCGTCCTGAAGGCCCCGCATCCCTCGCCGCTATCGGCCTATAACGGCTTCTTCGGCTGCCGGCATTTCTCGAAGGCCAACGCCTTTCTGGAGGCGCATGGGATGGCGCCGATCAATTGGGCGCTGCCGGCGGTGGAGTAACGAAGAGGGCAACCATCGGTGAGGCTTGTCCTTAGCCGGCCGCGGATGGGCGCGACCCGGTCAGCCCTCCTGAACTTAGGGTGGGGCGGCACGTTGGGGGATCATGCTCGGCTTCTCCTCCCCGGAACCCTATATTCTCTGGTTGACGGGGGTGGGGCTGCTGATCGCGCTGGTCGCCTGGTTGCCGCTCGCCCTGAAACGGCTTCCGCTGTCGCTGCCGATCATCTGCATCGCCATCGGCGCAGCGATCGTCCTGATCCCAGGCATGGCGTTCGAGCCGTCGCCTCTCGCCTATCCCGCGATCACCGAGCGCTTTACCGAGTTCGTCGTCATCGTCGCTCTGATGGGCGCGGGCCTCAAGCTCGATCGTCTCTTCAGCTGGCGGCGCTGGTGCGTCACCTGGCGGCTGCTCGCCATCACCATGCCGCTATCGATCCTGGCCATCACGGCCATCGGAGGGTGGGGTCTGGGCCTGTCCTGGACCGCGGCACTGCTTCTCGGTGCCAGCCTGGCGCCCACGGATCCGGTCCTCGCCGCGGATGTCCAGGTCGGCCCTCCGAAGACGGGCGAGGAAGATGAAGTGCGGTTCGGGCTGACCTCCGAAGCGGGTTTGAACGACGGCCTGGCATTTCCTTTCGTGAACCTAGCGATCGCGCTCAGCGTGGCGGCCGCCACCGGAGAGCCCTGGGTGCGCGACTGGGTGTTGCACGACGTGATCTGGGAGATCGGGGCCGGCGTCGTGGTGGGGTTCGTCATCGGCAAGCTGTTCGGCTGGCTGACCTTCCACGTGCCGGCAGAAACCAAGCTCGCCCAGACCGGTGACGGGCTGATCGCCATCGCGGCCACGCTGATCTCTTACGGCGTTACGGAGATCCTGGACTGCTACGGCTTTCTCGCGGTGTTCGTGACGGCCCTCAGCCTGCGCCGGTCGCATCGCGATCATGAGTTTCATCATGAAATGCACGCGATCACCGAGCAGGTCGAGCGCCTTGCCATGATGGTGCTGCTCCTCCTGTTCGGGGCTGCCCTTGCGGGCGGCCTGCTGGCCGCGCTTCAATGGCGGGACGTGCTTGCCGCTGCCGCGATCATCCTGCTAGTCCGTCCCGCCGCCGGGCTGGTGGGGCTGATCGGCTTTCCGGCGGCCCGGTCCGAAAAACTGACCCTCGCCTTTTTCGGGATAAGGGGCGTGGGCTCCTTTTATTATCTCGCCTATGGACTGAACCATGCGGAGTTCGGGCAAGCCGAGCGGCTATGGGCCATCGTCGCTCTGGTCGCGCTTTTCTCGATCGTGCTGCACGGACTGACGGTCACGCCCGTCATGCGCTCGCTCGACCGCCTGAACGGTCGAGACCCTGACGAAGGGGGTGCGGGCGCAGCTGGTTCCGGGCCTTAGGCCGCCCGATCCAGCAGCGGCCCCATCGCCACGATATCCCCCGCGCTGAAGATCATCTGGCCGGGGGTATCGCCTTCGATGCCGTGGAAGAAGAAGGGGGTGCCGAAGCTGCCGCCTTCGACTAGTGCGGCCGCCATGTCGGCGGCGACGGCCATGACGAGGTCCACTTGCGCGCTGCTGTCGGAAGGGGAGGTCGCGGTCAGCTTCCTGGCCATATAGGTCTCATACTCGGCCAGGGTCGTTTCCGGACGGTAGAGATAGTTGAGCTCGCGATAGGGCTCACCCGGCCAGGGATAGACGATGTAGCGCATCTCCAGCGCGCGAAAGCCCTTGGGGAATTGCTGGTGCACCACCTGGCACACCGCGCAGTCCTTGTTGGTGAACATGTAGCAGATGCCGTCGCTGGGCGCCTTTGTCGCGGGCTGGCGGATGCTGGGGAGCATCGCCAGCTGGTCCCAGAAGGGGGCCAGTTCCTTCTGGAAGGCCTCCTGTCCGGCGATCCCAGGCTTGCCCGCGCGGACACTGCCGGCGCGGGTCGCGAGGTAGAGGGCGGGCAGGGCCGCGAGCACGCCGCGTCTGTTCAGCTTCGTCATGTCGCGTACCCGTCGATGTTCATGGTGTCCGGTGCAGACTAGCGTGGATGCGCAAAGCTGAACAGCGGGTGACGGGAATCGTTGTCCCGGAGTGCTTCAGTTCCTCCCCGTCGACGCGGGTGGGAGGGGGGCACCTTCCCCTCCACCGGCTGCGCCGGTCTCCCTCCCCGTAGCCGGCAAGGAGCTTTTGCGCAGCGTTACGAAAAAGGGGCCGGTGCCTGGGCACCGACCCCCTGATCGTCAGACCTGTCAGAAACCGCTTAGCGCTGGCTGACGGGGATATAGTCGCGCTGCGTCGGGCCGGTGTAGAGCTGGCGCGGGCGGCCGATCTTCTGTTCGGGGTCGGAGATCATCTCGTTCCACTGCGCGACCCAGCCGACGGTGCGGGCGAGCGCGAAGAGGACGGTGAACATCGTCGTCGGGAAACCGATCGCCGACAGGATCACGCCCGAGTAGAAGTCGACATTCGGGTAAAGCTTCTTGTCGATGAAATACTGGTCGCTGAGCGCGATCCGCTCGAGCTCGCGGGCGGTGTCGAGGACCGGGTCGTTGATGCCCAGCTTGTCGAGCACCTCGGTCGCGGCCTTGCTGAGCACCTTAGCGCGCGGGTCGAAATTCTTGTACACGCGGTGGCCGAAGCCCATCAGGCGGAAGGGGTCGTCCTTGTTCTTCGCGCGGGCGATATACTCGGGAATGCGGTCCGGCGTGCCGATCTCGCGCAGCATGTTGAGCGCGGCCTCGTTCGCGCCGCCATGCGCCGGACCCCACAGGCAGGCGATGCCCGCTGCGATGCAAGCAAAGGGGTTGGCGCCCGACGAACCCGCCAGGCGGACGGTCGAGGTCGAGGCGTTCTGCTCATGGTCGGCATGCAGGATGAAGATCTTGTCCATCGCAGACACGATCACCGGATCCGCCTCATATTCCTCGGCCGGAACCCCGAAGGTCATGCGCAGGAAGTTGGCGGTGTAGCTGAGGTCGTTCTTCGGATAGACGAAGGGCTGACCCACCGAATATTTATAGGCCATCGCCGCGATCGTCGGGATCTTCGCGATCAAGCGGTGCGACGCGATCAGGCGCTGCTTCGGATCGTTGATGTCGGTCGAATCATGGTAGAAGGCCGACAGCGCGCCGACGACGCCGCACATGATCGCCATCGGGTGCGCATCGCGACGGAAGCCGCGGTAGAATTGTGCCAGCTGCTCGTGCAGCATCGTGTGGCGGCTGATCGTGTAGGTGAAATCGTCGAGGCCCTTGGCGCTCGGCAGTTCGCCGTTGAGCAGCAGATAGGCGACTTCCATGAAGCTCGACTGCTCGGCGAGCTGGTCGATGGGATAGCCGCGGTGGAGCAGGACGCCCTGGTCGCCGTCGATATAGGTCAGCGCCGACTGGCACGACGCAGTCGAGGTGAAACCCGGATCATAGGTGAAGGCGCCGGTGTTGGCGTAGAGCTTGCGGATGTCGACGACATCGGGACCGACGGAACCCGACAGGACCGGATATTCGGACGACTTTCCGCCGAGCTCCAGTTTCACAGAATCAGCCATGTTCAATCTCCTGTCGTTTGCCCCTGTGCCGGCAAGCCGGCTGGTTCATGCCAACTCGACCAGCTGTCAGCGCAGTTGGTCATCCAGTCGTCCCAGGCTCTCCTCGCGACCGAGGAGGGCCAGGACGTCGAATATGCCCGGGGAGGTCGTGCGTCCGGTGAGCGCCGCGCGAAGCGGTTGTGCCACCTTGCCGAGGCCGATCCCCCCTGATTCCGCCACCGACCGGACGGCCGCCTCGAGGGCGTCCGCGGACCAGTCGGCAGTGGCGCCGAGCGCTTCGCGGGCCTGGGCCAGCAACGCCTTGCCCGGCTCGTCTAGCAGCGATGCCGCCTTCTCGTCCATATCGAGCGGGCGGGTGCGAAACAGAAAGGCGGCGCCTTCCCGCAACTCGTTGAGATCCTTCGCCCTTACCTTCAGGTGGGGGATGCTGCGCAGCAGTAAGTCCTGCTCCGAAGGGCCGAGCTCGCACCCTGCCGCTGCCGCGACTCCGGGGGCGATGAGCGCGGCAAGGCGGGCGTCGTCGGCTTCGCGGATATAGTGGCCGTTGAGATTCTCGAGCTTCTTGAAATCGAAGCGCGAGGGCGAGCGGCCGACGCCCGCGAGGTCGAACCACTCGATCGCCTGTTCGCGGCTGATGATCTCGTCGTCGCCATGGCCCCAGCCGAGCCGCAGCAGATAATTGTTCACCGCCTCGGCCAACAGCCCCATCTCGTCGCGATAGGCATCGACGCCCAGCGCGCCGTGGCGCTTCGACAGCTTCGCGCCGTCAGCGCCGTGAATCAGCGGGATATGGGCATAGACCGGCTCCGGCCAGCCCATCGCGCGGATCAGCGCCAGCTGGCGGAAGGCGTTGTTGAGATGGTCGTCGCCGCGGATCACGTGGGTGACGCCCATGTCGTGATCGTCGACGACCACCGCGAGCATATAGGTGGGGGTGCCGTCCGACCGCAGCAGGATCATGTCGTCCAGCTCGGCATTCTGTACCGTGACCGGGCCCTGGACCTGGTCGTCGATCGTCACCTCGCCTTCGCGCGGGGCCTTCAGCCGGATGACGAAGGGCGCGCCGGCGGGCGCCTCGGAGGGATCGCGGTCGCGCCAGCGGCCGTCATAGCGCAGCGGCTGCTTGGCGGCGCGCTGCTGCTCGCGCAGCTCGGCCAGTTCTTCGGGCGTCGCATAGCAGCGATAGGCATGGCCCTTGTCGAGCAGCTCCTGCGCCACCTGCGCGTGGCGATCGGCGCGGGCGAACTGATAGACGACATCGCCGTCCCAGTTCAGGTCCAGCCACTGCATACCGTCCAAAATGGCGTCGATCGCGGGCTGCGTCGAACGCGCGCGATCGGTATCCTCGATCCGCAGCAGGAATTTGCCGCCATGGTGGCGCGCGAACAGCCAGTTGAACAGGGCGGTGCGGGCGCCGCCGATATGGAGGAATCCCGTGGGCGAGGGGGCGAAGCGGGTGACGACCGCCTTTGTGTCCGTCTGTGCGCTCAAGCGCCGATTCTCCGATAGCGGGGCGAAGGCCTGCGACTGTGCAGCGCCCCCTAAAGCATTTTCCGATCGGGTCAATTTGGCTGACGATGCTCAAAACGCAAATATGGCCCGATGGACCGCGGAAATGCCCCGGCTTGCGGCAATTGCCTGCCCTTGCCGGTGTCGGGCACGCGGCATAGACCTGTGCTCCGAGAGGATGACGCGGGGAGGACAGGCGCATGACGGATATCCGGGCGGTGGTGGAGCGCTGGTACGATTGCCTCGGGCGGATGGACGTCGAGGGTTTCGCCGCGACGATGCACGACGATGTCGTGCTCAATGTTGCGGGGCGGACGGCGGTCTCCGGCCGCTGCAACGGCAAGCGCCAGCTGTTCGAGGAGGTCTTCCCCAAGGTCATGGCCAATCTGGTGCCGGGCAAGGTCAATCTGGGCCGGCGCTATCGCATCTTCGCGGTCGACCCGCCGATCGTCGTCGGCATGATGGAGGGCGGTGCCGAGACGCTGGACGGCGAGCGATACGAGCAGACCTATTGCCAGGTCTTCCGCGTCGAGGGCGAGCAGATCGTCGAGCTGTGGGAATATTTCGACACCGTCCAGGCCGAGGCGCGGCTGTTCGGCAAGGCGATCGACGTCGGTGAGCCGCTCGCCGATCCTCTCCGCTTCTGATCCTGCCCCAGGTACGGGCGGCCCGCGGGTGGCTTTTCGCGGGCTGAACCCGCTTGCCGCGATCGAGCGGCGGCTGGAGGCGGAGCGCGACCAGATCGCCTTGTGGCTGCCGGTTGCACTGGGCGCCGGCATTGCCGCCTGGCTGGTCCTGCCCGACCGTTTCGCCTGGTTCGCGGCGATGGCGGGCTTTGCCGCGCTCGCCTTCGCGGGGTGCGCAATCGGCCTCGGTTCGCGGCTCGGGCGGATGATGGCGGTGGGCGGTGCGGTCGCGCTGTTCGGCGTCGTGCTGATCTGGACCCGCGCCGACTGGGTCGCCTCGCCGCGCATCGACCGGCCGGTGGTGGCGGTGGTTGCCGGGCGCGTCGCTGCGGTCGAGCGGCTGCCTGCGCGCGAGATCGTGCGGATCACGGTCGAAGATGTCGCCGCGCCGCTGCCGCCCCGGCTGCGCCTCAACATCGATCAGGCGCAGGTCGACGATCGGCTGTCCGTCGGTGATCGCATTGCTGTCCGCGCCCGGCTCATGCCGCCCGCGCCACCGCCGGTACCGGGCGCGCAGGACTTTGCGCGCACCGCCTGGTTCCAGAGGCTGGGCGCGACCGGCAAGGCGCTCGACAAGCCCGCGGTGACGCAAGGACGAGAGGGCGGCTGGCTGGGCTGGCTCGCCGACGGGCGCGCGGCGCTGTCCCGGCACATCGAAGCGCGGCTGCCGGGCAGCGAGGGCGGGGTAGCCGCCTCGCTCGCGACCGGCGATCAGGGCGCCATCGCGGAGGAGGATGCCGAGGCGCTACGTCGCGCGGGCCTCGCCCATCTGCTGTCGGTGTCGGGGCTCCATGTCTCGGCCGTGGTCGGGGGCGTGATGCTGCTGACCCTGCGGCTGCTGGCGCTCAGCCCGACGCTGGCGCTGCGCGCACCGTTGCTGCTGATCGCGGCAGGCGCGGGGGCGCTAGCCGGTGTCGTCTACACATTATTGTCGGGCGCGCAGGTGCCGACGATCCGGTCGTGTATCGCCGCGCTGCTCGTCCTCGCCGGCATCGCGATGGGGCGCGAGGCCATCACGCTGCGGCTGGTCGCAACCGGTGCGCTGGTGGTCCTGCTGCTGTGGCCCGAAGCGATAGCTGGGCCCAGCTTCCAGTTGAGCTTTGCAGCGGTGACCGCGCTCGTCGCGCTGCTCGACCATCCGCGCATCCGAGCCTTTGCCGCGCCGCGCGAGGAAGGCTGGATCATGCGACGCGGACGCGGGCTCGCGCTGCTGCTGCTCTCGGGCCTCGTGATCGAAGTGGCGCTCGCGCCTATCGCGCTGTTTCATTTCCACAAATCGGGCCTTTACGGCGCGCTCGCCAATATCGTCGCGATCCCCCTCACCACCTTCGTGATCATGCCGGGCGAGGCGCTGGCGCTGCTCTTCGACGCTGCGGGGCTGGGCGCCCCCTTCTGGTGGGTGGCGGGCAAGGCGCTGTCGGGGCTCCTATGGCTGGCGCGGACGGTCGCCGAGGCGCCGGGGGCGGTGACGATGCTGCCGACCATGGGGCGGCTGGCGTTCGGCCTGTTTCTGCTGGGTGGCCTGTGGCTTGCGCTGTGGCGGACCGGTCTGCGCCGCTGGGGGCTGCTGCCCTGCGCTGCGGGAGGGCTGCTCGCGCTGACCGCGTCGGCGCCCGACCTGCTGATTACCGGCGACGCGCGTCATGTCGCCTTCGTGCTGGGCGACGGGCGTGTCGCGCTTCTCAGGGAGCGTGCGGGCGATTATGTGCGCGGCATGCTGGGTGAGGCGGCGGGCCATGACGGCGACGCACTGCCGGTCGACGCGCTGATGCAGGCGCGCTGCTCGACCGATCTCTGCGTCACCGAGATTGCGCGCGGTGGGCGGCGCTGGCGGATCGCGGCGACGCGCAGTCCCTATCGGCTCGACTGGGCTCGCTTCACGCGGACCTGTGCGAGCGCCGACATCGTCATCAGCGATCGCCGTCTGCCGCGCGGTTGCAAGGCACGCTGGCTGACGATCGACCGTCGCCTGCTCGCACGCACCGGCGGCATGGCGATCGATCTCGACCGCGGCGGCGTGGCGACCGTCGCGGCGGAGGCGGGGCGCCATCCCTGGGTAAGGTTCGATCAATGAGCGGATGTGACGGGGGCAGGCCCTTATTGCGGACGGCTCGATTGCTGCTGCGGCCCGCGAGACCCGGCGATCTCGACGATCTTCATGCGATCCTCTCGGACGTTCGGTCGATGCGCTACTGGTCGACCCCGCCCCATGCCGAGATCGGGCAGACCGCCGACTGGCTGGCCGATACGATGGCGATCCCGCCCGAGGAGGGAGAGGACTTCGTCATCGAGCGCGAAGGCCGGGTAATCGGGAAGGCCGGGCTCTACCGCTTTCCCGAGATCGGCTTCATCCTGCACCCCGACCATTGGCGGCAGGGGCTGGCGCGAGAGGCTTTGGCTGCCGTGATACACCGCGCCTTCACGGTTCATCGCCTGCCGCGCATCCTCGCCGACGTCGATCCCGACAATGCGGCGTCGCTCGCTCTGTTGCGTGGGCTGGGCTTTCTGGAAACGGGGCGTGCCGAGCGGACCTGGCTCGTTGGTGGCCGCTGGTGCGACAGCGTCTATCTCGCGCTCGATGCCGGGGATCGGCGCGTCGGGCGCTAGACGGCATTGGCAGTCGCCCGGGGTCGCCCTATCACCCGCCCGACCGAACAAGAGGAGAGAGATGATGGAATTGCGCTACGTCACCGTGGGCACCAACGACATGGAAAAGGCGCTTGCCTTCTACGCCGATCTGCTGGCGACGCAGGGTGCGACGAAGATGTTCGACCATCCGAGTGGGGGCGCGGTGTTCGGCAAGGAGGGCAAGCCGATGCTGGGTCTCGTCCGTCCGTTCGACGGCAAGGATGCGACCGCCGGCAATGGCACGATGATCGCGTTCGAGCTGGAAAGCCGCGAGGCGGTCGACGCCTTCCATGCCAAGGCGCTGGCGCTGGGCGGGGCCGACGAAGGCGCGCCGGGCGAGCGTGGCCCGGGCTTCTACATGTCCTATTTCCGCGATCTCGACGGCAACAAATTCTCGGCCTGCAAATTCGGCTGAGCTGATGGGCGCCCGGTCCCATTGCGGGGCCGGGCCTGCCGATCGGATCAGTAGCGGCGCAGCAGTCCGGCGAGCTTGCCCTGGATCTGCACCTGATCCGGGCGATAACGCTGCGGATCATAGGAGCGGTTGGCCGGATCGAGCCGGACCATGCCGCCTTCGCGCCGGAAATATTTCAGCGTCGCTTCATGGTCGGCGATCAGCGCCACCACGATCTCGCCGTCGCGGGCAGTCTCCGCGCGGCGGATGAGCGCATAGTCGCCATCGAGAATGCCGGCCTCGACCATCGAGTCTCCCGACACCTCCAGCGCATAATGTTCGCCCGGGCCGAGCAACGCGGCGGGAACCGAGAGCGAGCTCTGTCCCTCCATCGCCTCGATCGGCAGGCCGGCGGCGATGCGGCCGTGCAGCGGAATCTCGAGCACATTCTCGTTCGCGGCCTGCGGCACGACAGCCGGAGCCTTCGCCTTGGCGGTGGACGCCGCGACCTTTCCCGACATTTCCGGCACACGCAGCACTTCCAGCGCGCGGGCGCGATTGGGCAGGCGGCGGATGAAATTGCGTTCCTCGAGCGCGCTGATCAGGCGGTGCACGCCCGACTTGGACTTGAGCTCCAGCGCTTCCTTCATTTCCTCGAAGGAAGGCGAGACCCCGGTCGCCGACAGGCGCTCCTGGATGAAGCAGAGCAGTTCATGTTGCTTGCGCGTGAGCATGGTCTTTGACCCCATCGGGAACGGACGGGGAACATTTAGGCAACTGTAGGAATCTTGTCAAGCGAAGGGCAGGATCTCCACCTCCGCGCCCTCGGGAAGGGGGGGGGCCTCGGCCTCGCGGATGATCAGCAGCTCGGCCTGAACAAGGGCTGCGAGCCCGGCGCTGTCCTGTCCGGACAGGGGCTCGACCGCGCCTTCGGCCCAGCGCGCGCGGACATATTCGGCGCGGTTGCCGGTCGAGGGAAGCGGTTTTGCGAGCCTCGCGGTCGCGGGCCTCGGCACGGGGCGGGCTGCGCCGAGAAGATGGGCGATGAGCGGTTTGGCGAACAGCATCGCGGTCACGAAGGCCGACACGGGATTGCCGGGCAGGCCCAGCACGATCGCGTCGCGCAATGTGCCGATCATGACCGGCTTTCCGGGCTTCATTTTCACCCGCCAGAAGTCGATCCTGGCTCCTACCTGTTCGAGCGCCGGCAGCACCAGGTCATGGTCACCGACCGAAGCGCCTCCGGTCGTGATGATGATGTCGCTTTCCGCCGCGAGTCGATCGAACGCCGCAGCGATCGCTTCACGATCGTCGCGGACGATGCCATGGTCGGTGACGATGCAGGCAGCGGTGCCCAGCAGCGCGGCGAGCATCGGTCCGTTGGACGCGGGCAGAAGCGCGCCCGGCGTGGGTTCCCCGGCCGGTACCAGCTCGTTGCCGGTCGACAGCAGCGCGACGCGCGGGCGCCGGTGGACGGGAAGGGTGCCATGCCCGCCGCTTGCGGCCAGCGCGATCGCGGCCGGGCCGATCGCGCTGCCTTGGGCGAGCAGCAGTGCGCCTTCGCGGAAATCGCCACCCGCGGGCCGGATATGGGCGCCGATCGCGGGCGGTCCTTCGCCGGTCATGGTCAATCGGTCGCCGTCGCGGGTCGCCTCCTCCTGCACGAGGATCGTGTCGGCGCCTGCGGGCACGGGGGCGCCGGTGAAGATGCGCGCCGCTTCGCCCGGCTGCAGCGCGCGGTCGAGCCCGCCACCCGCCGCGCTTTCGCCGACCACGGTCCAGGGACCTGGGCGCTCGGCGAAGCGGATCGCGTAGCCGTCCATTGCCGAGAGATCGGTCGCCGGCTGGGTCCGGCCCGCGAGGATGTCGTGCGCCGCATAGCGGCCCAGAGCTTCGACGAGCGCGACGCTTTCCCGAGGCAGCGGGCCGCGCAGGGCGAGCATCCGCGCCTGGGCTTCCGCGACCGGAATCAGCGCCATCAGCCGGCCTTCCAGTCGCCCGACTTGCCGCCGGCCTTCGACAACAGCCGGACATCGCCGATCCGCATGCCGCGATCGAGCGCCTTCGCCATGTCGTAGATGGTGAGCAGCGCGACCGAAACGGCGGTCAGCGCCTCCATCTCCACGCCGGTGCCATAGGTGGTCCCGACCGTAGCCGTGGCAAGGATCCCGTCGCTTTCGATGGTCAGGTCGAGCATCACCCCGGTGATCGGCAACGGATGGCACAGCGGGATCAGGTCGGCGGTCTTCTTTGCCGCCATGATGCCGGCGACGCGGGCGACCGCCAGCACGTCGCCCTTCTTGACCGCGCCGGCGCGGATCGCCTCCAGCGCGTCCGCAGCGATCAGGATGCGCCCTTCGGCGATTGCCTCCCGCTTCGTCCCGGCCTTCGCCGAAACGTCGACCATCCGCGCCGCGCCGTCCTTGTCGAGATGGGTGAGCCCGCCGCTCATGCGCCGGTGAGCAGGCGGCGGGTGGCGGCCGCGACGTCGGCCTCGCGCATCAGGCTTTCGCCGACCAGGAAGCAGCGCACGCCATGTTCGGCCATCGCATCGAGATCGGCCTTGGACCCGAGGCCGCTTTCGGCGACGAATGTGCAGCCGGCGGGGGCGCGGCCGACCAGCTCGTAGGTGCGGGCGAAGTCGACGGTGAAGTCGCGCAGGTCGCGGTTGTTGACCCCGATCAGGCGCGAGCGCAGCCGCGCCGCCCGCTCCAGTTCCTCGGCATCGTGGACCTCGATCAGCACGTCCATGCCCCAGTCGATGGCGGCGGCCTCGATCTCGGCCATCTGATCGTCGGATAGGGCCGCGACGATGATCAGGATCGCGTCGGCGCCCAGCGCGCGGGCTTCGGTGACCTGCCAGGGGTCGACCATGAAATCCTTGCGTAGCGCGGGCAGGGCACAGGCGGCGCGTGCCTGCACCAGATAATCGTCATGGCCCTGGAAATAGGGTTCGTCGGTCAGCACCGAAAGGCAGGCGGCGCCGGCCTCTTCATAGGCCCGCGCGTGGGCGGGCGGATCGAAGTCGGCGCGGATCAGGCCCTTGGAAGGCGAGGCCTTCTTGATCTCTGCGATCAGGCCATAGCCGCCGGCTGCAACCTTGGCATCGAGCGCGGCGCGGAAACCACGCGGGGCGGACGCCGCCCGGGCGCGGTCGGACAGATCGGAAAAGGCGATCGCGCTCTTGCGTTGCGCCACCAGCGCTCGCTTTGCGTCGCAGATTTCGGTCAGCTTGTTGCTCATCGTCGCGCGGCATAGCCTCGGACGCATTGCGGGTCCAGCATCGGCGCGTGATCAAAGGGGGCGGGCCGCCGTCCTCATCCTTTCGCGCGGTGCGGGGCCGTCAGCGGCCCTCGAGCCGGCGGGACGGGGACGGCGTCAGGCGTTTCCCTTGCGGAAGATGAACTCCAGTTCGTCGTCGGACAGCGGCTCGTTGAAGCGACATCCGGCCTCGAAATCCTTCGACCAGACGACGCGGGCGCCGAGCGCTTCGCTGTTGGGCAGCTTGAGCGTGATGCTCGTGGCGAGCGGCAGGTCGCAATAGACCTCCAGCCGGGCGCCATGTTTGGAGACGTCGATGATCCGGCACAGCGCACGTTCGGGATTGCCCGAGGCGCCGTAACGGGCGCGGATGTCGGCCGGCAGTCTTTCTTCGCGGCGGCGCGACGGTTTGACGACGGTGACTTCGGCAGAAAGCATCGATTTCCCTTTCGATCCGGGAAACATGGCTAACATGCCGTTGATTATGAATGCGTAAAGACCGCCCGAGTCGCGCGGCTCGCCAGCCATAAAGCCAAATCCGCCACCGGCAGGCCGGCGGCGGATTCATTTCTGCGCAAAGGCGCGATTGATCAGAAGCTGTAGTTCAGGCTGAACACCGCCTGCCGCGTCACGCCCGGCTGCGCCCAGCTGCCGTTGACGTTGGTGCGGACGGTCGTGACATATTTCTCGTTGGTGAAGTTCTGCACATTGACCTGTGCCTTCAGCTGGTCGCTGATCGGGTAGGACAGCATCAGGCGGTGAATGGTGTAGCTCGGCACGCGGTAGCCGACATAATTGCCGGCGGTCAGCTGCGCTACGGTCGGCTGGTTGAGCAGGAAGCTGCCCTGGTAGGTCAGGCCATAGCCAACCTCGAGCCCGAAATTGAAACGATAGGTGGTGAACAGGCTGCCCGAATGCTTCGGCGTGTTCGCGAGCTCATAGCCGCGCGTCGGATCCGGGAAGGCTGCGCTGTTGGCGCAGGCGGTGCTGGGATTGGCCAGGCAGAAGTCGGAGACGCCCTGGAGAATCTTCGACTTGAGGTACATGTAATTGGCCGAGATCGTCCAGTTGCTGGTGATCTGACCCGAGGCGCCGAGCGAAAGCCCTTCGACGCGCTGCTTGCCGTCGAGCGTCTGGTCGGGGAGGGTCGGGTCGTTCGAGTTGACCCGGATCGAGTTGCGCTCGTTGCGGAACAGCGCTGCGGTCAGCAGCAGCCTGGCATCGAACAGGTCGGCCTTGGCGCCGATCTCGTAATTATAGGTGGTCTCGGGCTTCAGGCGGCAATTGGCGTTGGTGCAGGCGCCGTCGACCGAGGCCTGCGAGGGCAGCTTCGAATTGCCATAGGCGACGTAGAGGCTGGTGTTCGGCGTCGGCTTGAACACCGCGCCCAGACGGTATGACAACAGATTGTCGCTGACGCGGAAGGGGCCTGTGGCGGTGCTGAGGTCGCCCAGATTGGCGGCACCCGCCGTGGTGACGTAGCTGAGCGTGCGGTTCGAGCCCTTGACATGCTCGTAGCGGACACCGCCGTTGAGTTCGAACCAGTCGGTGAACTTGGCGGTGTCGAACAGATAGGCGGCATAGCTCTTCTGCGTGCCGAAATTGCGGCTTGCCAGGATGAAGTTGATCGGACCGGTGTAGATGTTGCTGCCATAGGTGAAACCGGTCGGGCCCTGCACGACCGCGCCCGGGTTGGCGATGCTGACGAGCGGGAAGCTGGGCGTGGAGCCGTCGGCGTTGCGCGGCAGCGTGCCCTGCGTCTGGTGATAGTCCTGCCACAGAGCAGACACGCCGGCGACCAGCGAATGCTCGATCCCGCCGGTGGCGAATTCGGCCGTCAGGTCGGTCTGGGTATAGGCGGTCTCGTTGGTGATGAAGCGCTCCACGCCACGGCCCCCGGTCGGGAGATAATAGCCTGCGGGCACGGTCGCCGGGCAGGCAGCGCCCACGGTGGCGCCCGGCGCTGTCGGCTGGAGGCCGGTCGAGGCGAGGCAGAAGGTGCCCGTCGGCTGGCTGGTGACGGTGTGCTGGCGGATCTTCTCGTAGCGGGTCAGGTTGCGGACGCTCAGCGCATCGCTGAAGCGATGGCTGAAGATTCCCTGCATCGAATTGGTCTTCGAATCCTGCCGGTCGAGATTGGCGAAGCCATAATAGCCGCTGCGGTCGAAGTCCGACAGGAAGCCGCCGAGATTGGCGTAATAGCGCAGGCCATATTGCGGCATCGCCTTGTCGTCGAGATGCTCGAACTGCAGCGTCAGGCTGGTCGGGCCGTCGATGCCGATCGTGACCGAGGGGGCGACGCCCCAGCGCTTGTAATCCTCCACGTCGCGGCCCGGCACGTCATTTTCGTGATAGACGGCATTCAGGCGCACCGCGATCAGATCGCTGACGCGGCGGTTGGCGTCGAGCGTCGCGCGATAATAATTGTCGGTGCCGACCCCGGCGTCGACGACCGTCTGGTCGTCGCCCTGCGGCCGCTTGGTCACGAGGTTGATCGTGCCGGCGACCGATCCGCCGCCGTTCATGACCGAATTGGCGCCGTTCGACACCTCGATCTGCTCGATATTATAGACCTCGTTGCGGTTGAGGAAGGCCGCCGAGCGCACGCCGTCGACGGTGACGTCGTTCTTGGCGTCCTGGCCGCGCAGGATGATGCGGTCGCCATAGCCGAAGCCGCCTTCGCCGGCGCCGAAGGTGATGCCCGGGACGGTGCTGAGCACGTCGCGCAGGGTCAGCAGATTCTGCTGCTGGATCGTCGCCTTGTTGATCACGGTGATCGTCTGCGGCGTGTCGAGCAGGGGACGGGTATATTTGGGGGACTCCATGCGCTCGACCTTGGGCGTGTCCTCGTCGATCGTGGTCGAACTCACCGTCATGCCGCCGAGCCGCTTTTCCTCATCGGCCTTCGGTGCCGTCTGCGCCACAGCGGGCGCGCTCGCGATGAATCCTACGCAGGCCAGCGCCAGAAAGCCCGTGCCGGCTAAGTCCCTGTTCGTCATGCGGATCCCCTTAGATGTTGTGAAGGGCTGCTAACGATAGTGCGAACGATTCGCAATTGTATAAATGCGAATTTGTCGCAATAATTTCGGGCGCGGGCTGGGGGCAAGCGCTGGGCTTAGCCCATCTGCTGACGTTCGCTTGGTTTCGGGAGCGCCGATTGCCCCTCCACCATGCTCCGCATGGTCCCCCTCCCCGTTCCGGGGAGGAACTGCAGTGCGATGTGTTGCGAAGATCCTCCCCGGGACGGGGAGGGGGACCGCCGAAGGCGGTGGAGGGGAAAGCACGGAGCGGTTGTCCGCGAGCGCGCTCAGCAGCTCAACGTCGCCGTCGGATCAGAAAGCGATCCAGCGGGTCAGGAGCCGGCGTGCGGCTCCGCTGTCGATCGCTTCCGCTGCGAGGGCTACGCCATCGGTCCATCCCTCTGCACGACCTGCGACAATCAGTCCTGCGGCGGCGTTGAGCAGGACCGCATCACGATAGGCGCCCTGCTCGCCCTCGAGCAGCCGGCCCAGCGCGGCGGCATTATAAGCGGCGTCGCCGCCACGAATGGCTTCGAGCGGGTGACGCGAAAGGCCCGCATCGGCGGGCTCGAACCGCTCGAGACCATGGCCCACCGCGCCCAGGCGATAGATGCTGCTGGGCCCGCCGATCGACAGTTCGTCGAGTGGCTCGTCGCCCGACACCATCATCGCCGCGTCGCAGCCGATGCGTTCGAGTGCGCCGGCATAGATAGCCAGATAGTCGGGCCGCGCCACGCCGATCAGCTGGCGCGTCACGCCGGCCGGGTTGCAGATCGGCCCCAGCAGGTTGAAGATCGTGCGGCGGCCTATGCGCTTGCGGATCGGCCCGAGCGGCTTGAGCGCCGGGTGGTGCTTCTGCGCGAACAGGAAGCAGAGGCCGATCTCGTTGAGGCTCGCTTCGGCGCGATCCGAGGCGCGGTCGAGATCGAGGCCGAGCGCCTCGAGCGTATCGGCGGCGCCGGCCTTGGACGACGCTGCCCTGTTGCCGTGCTTGGCGACCGGCACGCCCGCGCCGGCGACGACGATCGCCACGGCGGTCGAGACGTTCAGGCTGTGCGCGCCGTCGCCGCCTGTACCGCAGACGTCGATCGCGCCCACCGGCGCCCGAACGGGCACGACGCGCTCGCGCATCGCCAGCGCCGCGCCGGCAATCTCCGCGCTCGTCTCGTCCCGTTCCGCCATGGCGGTCAGGAAGGCGACGAGCTCTTCTTCGCCGTGGCGGCCGTCGAGGATCGCCGAGAAGACGCTATGGGCCGTCTGCTGGTCGAACGGGACAAGAGGATCCGGCAGCGTCGGCAAGGTCAGATGCGGTCCTTCACCGCCAGACCGGCGGCGCGCAGGAAGTTCGCCAGCATCGCATGGCCATGCTCGGTGGCGATGCTCTCCGGGTGGAACTGCACCCCGTGAATCGGAAGCGTCACGTGGCGCACGCCCATGACCTGACCGTCCGGGGTGCGGGCGTTCACGTGGAGCGTGGCCGGCATCGTTTCCTCGGGCACGACAAGCGAATGATAGCGTGTCGCCGTAAAGGGCGAGGGCAGGCCCGCGAACAGGCCGGAGCCGTCATGGATGATCGGGCTCGTCTTGCCATGCATCAGCTGCGGTGCGCGCTCGACCCGCCCGCCGAAATACTGGCCGATCGACTGGTGGCCGAGACATACGCCCAGCAACGGGCGCCTGGCTTCGGCGCAGGCACCGACCAGCTCGAGCGAGATGCCCGCCTCTTTCGGCGTGCAGGGGCCGGGGGAAATCAGGAAGGCCTCGGCGCCGCTCGACATCGCCTGACCGACGCTGATCGCGTCGTTGCGGACGACCTCCACTCGGGCGCCCAGTTCCATCAGATAATGGACGAGGTTCCAGGTGAAGCTGTCATAATTGTCGATGACAAGGATCATGCCGCCGCCCTAACGGCTTTGGCGACGACAAGAAAGGCCGATCTGCGCGCGCTTTCCGGTGCCCTTCAGCCCGCCGGGTTCGACAGCATCGCATTCCATCGGTCGCGGTCGATGAATCGCTCGAGACCCTGCACCTCAATGCCGGTCGCCGGATTGGCCATGAGATCGCTGGCGGCAAGGCGCATCAGCGTCTCGAAGCTGAGCCGGATCGGGTCGCCTCCGGCCTGCTGGGCCCGGCGCGCTTCGGCGGGGCAGCGGCCGATCGCGACGTCGTCGATCAGCGCCGCGACCGATCGTGTGTTGGTCTCGCGTGCGGCGGACGTCACCGTGCCCATGTCGCGCAGCGCCGGATGCGCGGACAAGGAGGTGAATATCCAGCGCACGAGCAGGGTACGCTCCGCCGTGGTCACCGAGCGGGTCAGGCATTGCGCGAAGCGGTCTGTCTCGGGAGAGGCCGTCGCAGGCGAAGCCGGGGCAAGTACCGCCGCGAAGATTGCCGCCGTGGCTACCATGCGCATGTCGCCCGCCCCCTCTATTGCAGAGCTTCGGCTCTAGCAGCGCGGGACGGAAACGGCCATCGCGCCTTTCTCTTCGCCGTCGGCGAGTTCGGGATGGTTCCGCAGGGCGATGCGCTCGGCGGCGCGGATTTCCTCGCACAGCGCTTCGGCCGACTGGGTCCCGCGACGGGCGCCGTCGATCAGCAGCACGAACTCGGCGTTGACCGGCTTGGCGGAGAAGCGCTGGGCGCTGACCCGGTAGCGCTTATAGGGCTGGACGAAAGCGCGCGTTGCCCCGCGCTCGCAGCAAGCCTCGATCAACCGCTCCAGGGGCATGTTGCCGTCGGTCGAATAGCTGAGCGCGATCCAGCGGGCAGGCAGGCCGTCGAGGAGCGCGCGAAAGGCGTCGGGGGCAGTTCGCGTGCTGGTATAGGCGCTGCGCCGCTCGGACCGCCAGTCGTGGCGGATGGCCGATTTGTCACCGCGCCCGCTGATCTTGGGCGGTACCGCCGGTTTGTCCCACAACGCCACGCTGTTCAGGACATGATAGTTCGAGCCATAGGGATGCTGGTTATAGGGCGGATCGACATAGACGAAGTCGAACGGCCCGCCGACCTCCGCAGCGAAGCGCGCCGCATCGAGGCGCGTCACCCTGTTCACCAGACCATTGTCCAACAAGCGCGCGGGTTCGAGCCGCAGATCGCTGCAGATGCGATAGCGCGCGGTGCCGTTGCTGCCGCCCCAGCCCGCATGAAATCCCTTGAACACGCCGGAGGTGTTGCTCGTGTAACAGCATTGATAGAGCAGCGGGGCGAGAAGCGCGGCCATGCCGTCCGCGTCGATCGCGCCCGAGGCGCGCATCATGGCGATCTCCTCGCGGATCGCGTCGATGCGCATACCGTTCTTGCGCATGTAGAAGAGCCGATCGCGTCCCATGTCGAACGCTTCGTCGTCGTCGGGGCAGAGATGTCCCGTGACCCAGTCCACACGAGAAGGAAGCCCATTGAGCCGCTCGACAGCCGCAGCATAGTCCACGCCGTCGATGTGCGGGGCAGCGTTCAGCCCTATGTAGCAGCGGTTGATCTGTTCGGCATAGGGTTCCCAGTCGTTGCTGGTGACCCTGAAGCCCCGCATCTTCGCGTAGCGGCCGACAACGCCGCTGCCCGCGAACAGGTCGACGAAGTCGCCACCCGGCCCGATCCCGCTTGCATCGATGGCCTGGCCTATCAGAGGAAGCAGCTTCCGCTTGTTGCCGATATAGGGGATGAGCTGATGGAAGACATATTCATCGGTGCTGCGCGCGGCATGGCGGCTGCGGTCATAGTGCACAGGATGATTTCCTAACCATTCCGTAGCGATAGCGCCACGTTGCAGCACTGTCGACGCGGCTCCGCTTGCCGGCGTCACTCTCCGTTGCGCCCGCTGCGGATCAACGGGCGATCCTCGGGCCGAATGCTGGGTAATCGCTTCAGGCGATCCGGTGGCGGTCGGGCGTCACCGGATCGATCGCCAGCAACAGGCGGCTTTCCCCGGTTCCGCCGATCGGCGGCGACCGGTGGAGGATGCGGGGTTCGTCCGCCAGCAACCTGCCCTTGAAAATGGCGACGTCACCCGGCGCCATGGCGTGAACCTGATAGGGCCGGTCGGCGTGCTGCCATTCCGTCCCACGGCCGCAGAATGTCGTCAGGAGTCGGGCCGGGACATAGTCCATGTGGAATTTCCGGCAGGCGTCTGTTGCGATCACCTCAAGCCGGAAGCGCAGGACAGACGCCTGCATGATCGGCGCGAACAGCAAGGCAAGATTGGTAGCTTCCGCGATCAGCGCGGCGCGGACAGGGTCATAGCCCGCATCCCCGATAGCCTGCGCGATCCCGTTCTCGATGTCCGCGACCTCGATGTCGCAGTCAATATTCGAGATCGCGGTCCAGTCGAGGCTGTCGATCCCCGCCAGAGCCGCCGGGCGCGGCCGCTGCCACAGGGCGAGCTGCACGTTGCGGTCCTGTATGGCTCGAAGAACCGATGGCGCCTCGCCGATGGCGACCATGGGATCGACGGGCGCGGCGATCACGGAAAAGGGAGGCTGCACGAAACAATCCTTGAAAGTAATGTTACACCATAACATATCACGCGCCGAACATATGGAAAGAGGTAGAGCGATGAACGATGTCAGCAACAGCCGCCCGGCCCGGGTCGAGCGCATGTTCGACGGGTTCGCCGTCTGTGCCTCCTTCACCTGCATGGCGCATTGCCTGCTGCTTCCGCTGCTGCTGGCGGCGCTGCCAGCGCTCGCCGACCGTCTCGACCCCGGCGAGAGTTTTCACGTCGTCGTTCTCCTGCTCGCGGTGCCCACGAGCGCTTTCGCCCTGATCGGCGGATGGCGGCGGCATCGCGCTTCGGTGCCGCTGGCGGTAGGGGCTGCCGGGCTGGTTCTGATGGCGGCCGGCATCGCCTTTTCCAGCCGGGAGGCCATCGAGACGGCGTTGACCGTAGCCGGCAGTCTGTTGCTGGCGGGCGCGCATGTCGCGAACTGGCGCAATCGCGGCCTGTCGCGGATGGCCGTGCTGCCGAAGAGCGCTTCCCGCCCGGCGTGATCCGTCAGGGCTGCGGCGCGAGCGCGGCCTCTTCCTGCGTGCAGTTGCGCGACGGCGCGGTCGACCGGGCGGCGGCCGCCTCGGCCTTCGCGGCCTGCAGATCGGCCTGGAAGCCAGGATCGGCATGGAGGCGGGCGACGACCGCCGCCCCCATCAGCCGTCCCTGCTCGACGTCGCTCAGCCAGTGTACGTTGCAGATGCGACGGCTGTCCCCGAAGGCGACTCCGCGCGCCACCAGGCGAGCGGCGCGATCCGGCACGACTTCCGCCAGCATCAACCCCCAGCCGAATCCGATCGCGCTATGGCCGGAGGGGTAGGAGCCGTCCTTGCGGAGCATCTCGGTATAATCGGGAGAGCAGTTCGCCTCGCCATTCTCCATGAACGGACGCGCGCGCTTGTAGCGCTCCTTCACGCCATAGGTCGCAAGACCCAGATCCGGGAGGCTTCGGCGCATCAGGCGGTCGATCGCGGGCGTCGCCTGCGGGCTGATTTCGAAGCCTGCGGCGCAGGAGAAGGCGCCGGTCGCGGCCGGCGATCGCAAGTCCGCATCCGCGGTCGCAAGTGCCCAGCGCGCGCTCTTGCCGAGAGCGAGGCCGGCCTTCGACGCTTCCCGGTCGCGCGCCAGCGCGGCAGATCCTTCCGCAGGAGGCGCGGGCAGGATCGACAGGCTGTCGGGCAGTGCCTCCCGGGCCAGATAGCCCTGCGCCAGCAACGTATTGACAGGAGACGTCATGGCGGGCGGGCCGTCTGCGGCGACCACCGTTGCCCCTGCCAGCAGGAAGCCGGCCATGGTTCCCAAGCCGGCGGCATGCAGCGTGCGGGCCATCATCATCCCCTGTTTTCTGTATCTCGACTGAGAACCGGCATAGCATCGCGGGACTGTGTCGGAAAAGGCCTGCGCCTGGCTTTACGCGGTCGCCAGCGATCGGGATGGTCGGGGTCGCCGACGCAGGACCGCGCCGATGGCGCCGAAGCCGGTGAGAAGCAGAAACCAGTTCGATGGCTCCGGCGCGACGGACACCGTTTCCAGCCCGCCGCCACCGCCGATACCGACACCCTCTCCACCACCCGGTTCGCCGGTCGGCATATAGCTTCCCATTCTCAAGGCGCCGCGCTGATCGAGCGAGTCCGCGACCAGTGTGCCGGTGAAGGTTGCGTCGTTCCTTACGGACGCGAAGGGCGACAGGACCGTGCCGAAGAAGCTCTGATCGAACTCGATCTCGCGCGCTTCGTAGAAATTCCAGATCAGCTGGCTGTTCTTTCCGATGCCGTCGGCGTCGAACTTCGCATCGAGTTTGCCCGCCTCGCCCGCTACGTTGATCACGACCGAGGTACCGTCCGCGATGTCGACGCGGATCGTGTCGAAGCCCTTGAGATCGTCCAGCGACAGGTCGAAAACGCCGAGCTTCTCTCCGCTTCTGATGATCAGCGCGTCTTTCTCCGTGCCGACGCGATCGGTCGACGCGAGCGAGCGCAGATTCTCGCTCAGGCCCATCGTGGCCCGCAACAGCTCCGCGCCCTGCTTCGCCACCTCGTCGGTGACGTCCTTGCCCCCGCCGACGAAGGCCTTTCCTTCGATCGACTTGCGCGATTCGAGATCGTCGAAGACGATGAGATTCCAGTCGTAGAGGAAATCGGCTTCGGCAATCATCGTTGCCGTGGTCACCTGCCCGAGCGCGAGCAGCCAGCCGCCAAGCAGCAGTCGTAGACAAGCGATCCGCATCACGCCCTCGAACAGCCCTCTACCCCGATAGGCAGGCAGGTTCCGTAACGCTATCGCATCGAACGGTTTAAGCCAGACTAATTGTGGACGGACTTTCGGGAAGTCAGAGCGACTGGCAGCTCCACACGCGAAAGGAGAGCGGTCGTCCTTCCGGGCCGGTGATCGTCACATATTCCCCGGGGCGAAAGGGATGCGTCTCCAGGTGGAAGACGGTTTCGTCATCCTCTTCGCCCGGGCCGTAGGAAATGATCCAGCGATCGCGGACATGGGCGAGGTGCCCGGCTCGTTCGGGCTCGTCGGGCCAGGAGCGCAAGACCGTTGCCTCCTCCGGCTGGGCGTGCAGCCGGCGCTGGTCGACGAACCCGGCAGCGTTGAGCGGGAGCCGCAGCAGGTAGCAATGCTCGCGCGAGCCTTCCGGATGACCCGGCGCACGGGCGAGGTCGAGGCGGACGATGTTCCAGGGCATGGCGCCGAGCTAGGCAGGAGGCCGTGCCCCGCTCCATTCGTAAACATACGGATGGAAGAACAGGGCGGGCGGGGCGACTCTGTGGGGCCCCGCCCTGCCAGCCGCATCACTGGTCGATGTCGCGGCGGAAGGTCTCCGGAAGGAAGAAGAGGCCGATGACCACCGTCGCCGCAGCCACTATGATCGGGTACCACAGGCCGTAATAGATATCGCCCGTAGCGGCGACCATCGCGAAGACGATGGTCGGCAGGAAGCCGCCGAACCAGCCATTGCCGATATGATAGGGCAGCGACATCGAGGTGTAGCGGATCCGGCTCGGGAACAGCTCGACGAGCAGTGCCGCGATCGGCCCGTAGACCATCGTCACGAGCAGGACGAGCGCGGTCAGGATCGCCACGACCATGGGCTTGTCGATCGCGGCGGGATCGGCTGCGGGGGGATAGCCGGCGTCCTTGAGCGCCGCCTTCGCCTCCGTCTGGAAGGCCGCGACGGCGGTCTTTCGCTCTGCCCCGGTGACACGCGCGGGATCGGGTGCGTCGATCCGGCGGTCGCCGACGCGGATGCTGGCGATCGTGCCCGCCGGTGCTTCGACGTTGCGATAGCTGATGCCGCCCTTGGCGAGGAAGGTCTTGGCGATGTCGCAGCTGCGATCGTCAAAGCTGTTCTTGCCGATGGGATCGAACTGGATCGAACATTCCGCCGCATGGGCGATCACCTCGACCGGAGCCGAGGCCTGCGCGCGCGCCAGAGCAGGGTTGGCGGCGACGGTCAGCGCGTTGAACAGCGGGAAATAGCTGAGCGCGGCGATCGCGCACCCGGTCAGGATGATCGGCTTGCGCCCGATCCGGTCGGACAGCCATCCGAAGAAGACGAAGGCCGGGGTCGCGATGCCGAGTGCGATGGCGGTCAGGATGTTGGTCGTCGCGCCGTCGACCTTGAGCGTCTTTTCGAGGAAGAACAGCGCGTAGAATTGCCCCGTATACCAGACCACTGCCTGCCCGGCGACGGCACCGAACAGCGCGACGAGCACCCATTTGAGGTTGCCCCAGCGGGCGAAGGCTTCGGTCAGCGGCGCCTTGGATGTGGTCCCCTCGTCCTTCATCTTCTGGAAGACGGGGCTCTCCGCCAGTTGCAGCCGGATCCACATCGACACGGCCAGAAGCACCATCGAGACCAGAAAGGGCACACGCCAGCCCCAGTCGGCGAAACTGTCCTCACCCATCAGGAAGCGGACCCCGATCACGACCAGCAGCGCCGCGAACAGGCCGAGCGTCGCGGTGGTCTGGATCCAGCTCGTGTAGAGGCCGCGGCGATCGGTGGGGGCATGTTCGGCGACATAGGTCGCAGCCCCTCCATATTCGCCGCCGAGCGCGAGGCCCTGCAACAGGCGCAGCCCGACGAGGATGATCGGCGCGGCAACGCCGATCTGGTCATAAGAGGGCAGGCAGCCGACCGCGAAGGTCGACAGGCCCATGATCCCCATCGTGACGAGGAAGGTGTTCTTCCGCCCCACCAGATCGCCGATCCGGCCGAACACCAGCGCGCCGAACGGCCGGACCGCGAAACCTGCCGCAAAGGCGCCGAGGGCGAGGATGAAGCCGGTCGTCTCGTTGACGCCCGAGAAGAAGTGCGAGGTGATGGCGGTCGCGAGCAGGCCATAGAGGTAGAAATCATACCATTCGAACACGGTGCCGAGCGAGGAAGCGGCGATGACCAGCTTCTCGTTCTGCGTCGCCCCGTGATGCTTGGGCAATTCGCCCTGTCCCGCCCGTTCCATCATCCTCTCCCTTTTTGTCCTGCTTGTCAGAAGCCATATTTGGCTGAGAGCTCCAGCCGGTCCATCTGCCCGGAAGCGCCCGACACGATCCGGCGTTCACCATGTCGGATTTCCGCGCCCAGGTCCAAGCCCGGCATAGGCGTCCAGAACAGATTGGCGGCCACGCTCTGCGCGCGCGCATTGCTGCCCGGCGGGACCGCCGCTCCCGACGGATAATCGGCCTTCTGATAGCTCGCCATCAGCGTGGAGCGCAGCTTGTCGGTCCAGCCGATCCGGACCGCGACGAAGCCAGCGAGATTGCGCACGAGGTGGAGCTCGGCATCTCCCGCCGGATTGAAGATCACGTCGGGTGCGAAGTTGAGGCCGAGATAGCGGCCGATCCCCCGGCCATAGCTCAGCATGAAGCGCAGGTCGTGACGCCGTGCCGGGCCGAAGGCGATCTTCCCCGCGCCGCTGACGCCCCAGCCGATGGCGTGATCGGATACGCTGCCGCTTTCGATAGACAATTGCCGCACCAGGGCGGCGAGCGAGACCTCTCCTCCGTCCATCGACAGCAGCAGCCGTGCGGTCGCGTCGGGCAGGCGGTCGCTGTCATTCTCGACCATCAGCGGGGAGGCCGGTGTCTCGCTCGACGTCTCGGCATTTTCGGCCGACAGCGACAGAGCCAGTCTGGGCGAGAGCGCTATTGTGTAGCGCAGCTGCATCTGCCGCTCGAACACCGTACCCTCCGTCGTGCCGACGAAGTCGGTGGTCTCGGGCAGGGCCGCGACATATTGGAAATTGCTCCATTCCTGCCCGACCAGCCAGCGTCCATAGCGGACGAATCCCCGTCGCAGGGCAAGATTATAGCCGTTCGTGGTGCGCTGCGACCCTTGCGTTCCCGGCGCCGTCTGGAAGTCGAACTCCAGATGCGCGCGGATCATGTCGCCGCCCGCCGGGGTCTCGGTCGTCAGCCACAGCCTCGTCTGCTTGGCCTGTGCAGCGAAATCATGTCCGCGTCCCGTCCCGCCGACCGGGATGGTCTGGGGAAGATAGAAGTCCTTGCCGAGCGACCCGGGCGGAACCGTCCCGTCGTCGTAGCGCGATGCGCTCGCCACCGCCTTGATATAGCCGTTGAGCCGGACGCGCGTGCCGCCGGCCATGAAGCCGTCGGCGGGGGGCGTTGCCGGGCCGCTTGCGCGACTGGGCCGCGACGCCGGACTGCCGGACATCATCGCGGTCCTGGTCTCCGTCTCGATGGCGGCGGGCGCCGCCTGGCGCGTGGCGGCGAGTTCGGCCCGCAGCGCAGCGACCGCTTGCTCCAGCTCCGCCAGCCGCCTTTCCAGCGCGGCCTCGCGTGACTGGACGGGCTGTGCACCCACCGGATCCGCCCATAGCGGAGAGGGCAGTAAGCCCAGCGCCACCACCCCGCCTAGACTGCGGGAGAGAGGATGAAGGCGCCGCCAGCCCATGCCTATCCGCCGAAGTGAATTTCCAGCAGCATCAGGCTGGGATCATCCGGGCACTCGCGCGCCACGAAGCCCATTTCGCGCTCGAGCTCGATCGCAGAGTGATTGTCCCGGCTCTCGATCGACTGAAGCCGCTTGATCCCGCGCCCCCTGGCCTCGCGTGCGACATGCTCGAGCAGGGTCCAGCCGATGCCCTGTCCCTTCCGGTCGCGGCGGATGGCGATGGCCACCTCGGCGGTGTCGAAGGCAGCGTCGCAGCCGAGAACGGCGGTTGCCACCATCTCGCCCTGTGCGTCGAAGGCGAGGAAATTCTCGCTGCGCTGGTGATCGATGTCGACCATAGCCTCGATCTGTCCCGCCGGGACATGGTGGACGGCGCTCAGAAAGCGGAAGCGCAGATCCTCAGCCGAGACCTGTTCGAAGAAGCTCACGAGAAGCGGGGCGTCATCCGGCGCAGCGGGCCTGACGAACAGGCTTACGCCGCTGCGGGTGCGGAGCTCTATGGGCGCTGCGGTGGCAGTGGCTGACATGATCAGATCCTTGTGGGCAGTGTGAAGGGTCATGGCGCGGCTCTGCGGCGACGCGGATCGGCCGCGTGGCAGGCCGCGGTGCAGCCCTGGTCATGCGATCGGTCGCCCTTGCGCATGGGGAGGTCGATGGTTCTCGAAGAGCCACCGCTGCACAGTTCGACACGCAATGTGGTCGCGGAGGCCGCGGCGGGGATCGCGGTGCCGAGCATCGCGACGATCATGGCGGCCGAGGCGATCAGCTCGAGGGTACCCGGCTCAGATCGCATTGCTGAAACGCTTTTCGCCAAGCGGACGATGGCCGTCGAAACAGGCGGCGATCGACCGGGCATAGGGCAGGGCTTCGGCTGCGAGCTCTATATGGTCGTCGGCGATATGCACCAGATTCTCCTGGGCAAAGATGTCCAGAGCCGGCCGGGCCGCCTGCAGCAACTGGCGATCGGCGCGGGCGCGCCCGGCACAGAGCAGCTGCTCGATCACCCTGGCGCGGGCGATCTCGTGCCGGTCGCGGCCTATGCCGCGCGCGACCGGCAGGCGGCCTGCGACGATCGCCTCGCGATAGGGACCGGCATTTTTCTCATTCTGCACGAGGAGCGTCGGAAACTCGCTGATCGCGCTGGCCCCGAAGCCGATCAGGTGGCGGCTTCCGTCGTCGGTAAAACCCTGGAAGTTGCGCCGTAGTGTTCCGGCGCACGCAGCGATGGCGAGCGCGTCACCCGGCCGGGCGAAATGATCGAACCCCACGGGCACATATCCGGCGCCCACGAACAGCTCATGGCCCGTTGCCGCCTGCCGAAAGCGAAGGGCGGCGTCGGGCAGCGCGGTTGCGTCTATCCGGCGCTGGCGCGGGAACATGGCGGGGAGATGGGCATAGCCGAAGAGGGCGACGCGATCGGCTCCCAGCTCGACGCTGCGCGCGGCGGAATGCTCGATATCGGTGATCGTCTGCCCCGGCAGTCCGTACATCAGGTCGAAATTGATCGAAGCGACGCCCGCATCGCGGAAGCCGTCGACCGCGCGGGCGATCATGCTGTCGGGCTGGGGACGGCCGATCGCATGCTGGAGCGCGTCGTCGAAGGTCTGGACGCCCAGGCTGACACGCTGGACGCCGACGGTGCGCAGCGTGGCAAGCCAGGAGCGCTCGAGCGTACGCGGATCGATTTCGACCGAGATGACCGGAGCGGAGGCGCGGAAGCGCGTGGTCAGCCGGTCGACCAGCCGGACGAAGTCGAGCGGCGCGATGGCGTTGGGGCTGCCGCCGCCAAAGGCGATGCGGGACACCACGCCGCGCCCGGAGAGGTGGCCGGCGACCATGTCGATCTCGGCACCTAGGGCTTCCAGATAAGAGGCCAACCGGTGGCTGCGGTTCGCCCGGCCGGTGTTGCAGCCGCAATAGCTGCATATCTCATGGCAGTAGGGGATGTGGACGTAGAGCGAGAGCGGCGCACGCGCCGGAATCGCGTCGAGCGCTTCGACGAAGGCGGGCGTCCCGACATCGGCGCGGAACTCGGCCGCCGTCGGGTAGCTCGTATAGCGCGGAACCGGGCGTTCGAGCAAAGCGGGGTGATAGGGCCACATGCCTTGCTGGTCGCATGTCGGCCGAGCGCCGCCCTTGATCCGAATCAAGACGATGGTTGCGCAAGGTCAAGGGACCGGCGGAGCGGAGCGCGCATCAGGGCTCCGTCAACGCAAGGGATTACGAGACATGATGCGCAGTTTGATGATCGGAACCGCAGTCGCCGCCGCCATGCTGGCCGGTCCGGCGCGCGCCGAGCAAGGGGACCTCCTCATTCGCCTGCGCGGCATCGTCGTCGCGCCGAACGAGAAGTCGGGCTCCGTCCTTCCCGCCTTCCCGGGCGAGAAGGTCAAGGTGAACAACAGCTTCATGCCCGAAGTCGATTTCACCTATATGCTGACGAAGAATATCGGCACCGAGCTGATCCTCGCGACCACCAAGCATGATGCGAGCGGCCGTACGGGTACCACGGGATCGATCGGCAAGCTTGCCTCGACCTGGGTGCTGCCGCCGACGCTGACGCTGCAATATCATTTAGCGCCGGAAGGCCAGATCCGCCCCTATGTCGGTGCGGGCGTGAACTACACGATCTTCTATTCCGAAAAGGCGTCGAAGGGGCTCGTCGCGGCCGTCGGCAAGACCGACGTGTCGATGAAGTCGAGCTTCGGCTATGCGCTCCAGGCGGGCGTCGACATCCCGATCAGCAAGCGCGCCTTCTTCAATCTCGACGTCAAATATATCGACATCGACACCCGTGCGCGGCTCGACACGACCGCCGCCGCCACCCAGCGGGTCAAGCTGCACCTCGATCCTTTCGTGTTCGGTGCGGGCATCGGCATGCGTTTCTGAGACAAGTCCTCCTCTCCGACTTGCACCTCGGGGGAGCTTCGGCTCCCCCTTTTTTTGGAACCGCAGCGCGGGCAAGGCGTATCAGGCCCGCAACGAATGGAGACGACATCATGCTGAGTACCGCATTGGGCGCCCTGATCGGCAGCGCCATCGACGGCGCCGATGGCGAGGATTCGACCGCCGACGGTGCGATCATCGGCGCGGCGACCGCGACCGTGGTCCGGGCGATCGTCCCGCTAGTCTTCACCTATGCGGTCGGCTGGGCCGTGTTGAAGGGACTGGATTCCGCCAAGGACGCCATGTTCGGCAAGAGCGGCGACTGACCCCCCTTTTGCGCCGCGCCCGGATCCGGCCATGACGGCTTGACCCACGGCGCGAGCGGGAGCAAGGGCACCCCCGCCGGAGCCGACTCCGGCACACACCCAAGGACAGGACCAATGGACCCCGACAGTCGAAGTCGATCCTTCCGTCCGATGGTTTCGCCGGTCCGCGCCCGATAGGGGTGCCGCCTCCTGAGCCGTCGGCCGACAGCATCAGGAGAACAAGCATGTTCAACGCCTTTGCGCGCGAGGCCGACCGCCTCGTGCCGACCGATATCCTCGCGACCGCCGGCGCCGCGCCCTCGATCCTGTGGGCAGACATCGTCCGTCCCGGCGCCGCCGAGGCGCGCACCGCTTCGGCGCTGCTGGGGGTCGACATCCCCACGCTGCAGGAGATGGAGGAGATCGAGCTCTCGGCGCGCCTCTACGAGGAGGATGGCGCCCTGTTCATGACGGTCTCGCTGGTCACCGGCGCCGAGGGCGACGAGCCCCGCCTGACCCCCGTCACCTTCATCCTTGGACGGTCGAGCCTGGTGACGGTCCGTCACGACGATGCGCTGTCCTTCGACCAGCTGCGCGGCCGGCGGCTGCGGGGTACGGGGCGGGAGTCCGCACATTATCTGCTGATCGACCTGCTCGACACGACGGTCGACCAGGTCGCCGATGCGCTTGAGCGCAGCTCGTTGCGCTGCGACGCAATCTCGCGCGAAGTGTTCGGGGCGAAGACGGGCAAAAGGCCCGCTGCGGGAGACCCGTCGCGCGATCTCGAAGCGATGCTCGGCGCGATCGGCCGTCAGGGCGACCTGCTGACGAAGCTGCGCGAGTCGCTCGTCGGGATGGCTCGCCTGCTGTCCTATTACAGCGCGCGCCATCCCGATGCCGGGCGCGATGCGCGGACGCGCGTTCGGACGCTGCAGCGGGATGTGCAGGCGCTGACCGACCATGCGTCCTTCCTGTCGAGCAAGATCAATTTCCTGCTCGACGCGACGCTGGGCCTGATCAACCTCGAGCAGAACCAGATCATCAAGATCTTCACGGTTGCGTCGGTCGCGTTCCTGCCCCCGACGCTGATCGCTTCGATCTACGGCATGAATTTCGAGCTGATGCCCGAATTGCGCTGGAGCCTCGGCTATCCGGCGTCGATCGGGCTCATGCTCGTCTCGGCGGCCTTGCCGTTCCTCTACTTCCGTCGCCGCGGCTGGCTCTGACCATGGCTCGTGCAGGAGGCGGACGATGCGGCTCGGATCTGTCCGGGTCGCAGCGGCGGCGGCTTTCGCTGCCCTGACGCTGCTGGCGTGCTCGCCCGCCCTCGCGGCGGGCGGGGCGCATGTCGTCGATGATGCGGGCGTAGAGACGCCGGGGCATTGCCATGTCGAAAACTGGCTGAGCAGGAGCGCGGGCGGGGAAGGGGCGCTTCTGAACTTTGGTCCGGCCTGTACCCCGGCGGGGCTGCCCACGCTCGAGCTTGGCGCTGCGATCCAGAGAATCCGGGGCGTGGACGGCACGCACTGGCTTGCCGGACCGACGGTCAAATGGGCGATACGGCCCGGTGGTGGAGAGGGCGAGGGGGCCGGGATCGGCCTGGCCTTCGCCCTTCTGGCGGAACAGGGGGCGGGTCGCGTGGACAGTGCCGCGTTCACCCTTCCCCTCACGGTCGCGCTCGGCCCGCACGTCACCGCCAATCTCAATCTGGGCCTGATCGGGCAGCGGGGACGGGGCGTGCATGCCTTCCAGGGCGCGCAGCTGGTCTATGCCGCTGCGGACGATATCAGCCTGATGGCAGAGGTTTATTCGACCAGGGCGGGAGTGCCGGACGCGCAGGCGGGCCTGCGCTGGACGGTCGACGGCGGGCGGATCGATGTCGATCTGCTCGTCGCCCGGGCGGCCGGCGATGGCGATCGCCCGACGGTGACGCTCGGCTTCACCGTCAGGCGATGATCGGCCGGGTCAGTAGCTGAACTGGAGCTGCGTCCGGATCAGCTGCCCTTCGGCGCGCCCGGTGCGGCGCTCGTCGGCCTCGCTGCGCTTCATCGAGGCATAGGCAATGGTCAGCTCGAGCGGCTTGATGATCTGCCACTCGACGCCCAGCTCGAGCTCGTCTGTCTCCAGGCGCGGCGCGTTGGTCGATGCCTTCCATCCGCCGCGATAGCGCTGCCAGCGGGCATAGGGCATGATCGGACCGATCGGGCTTTCCTTGATCCGGTACATCGTCTGAACATAGCCGCCACTGAGCTTCTTCGACCGGATCGTCTGCGTGGCGGTGTCGAATTGCGGGCCCTTGCCCCAGTTCCATTCCGCCTGGAAGCCGAAGGGCTTGGGGTAGAGGATGAGGTGCGCCCCCGCGCGATTGTCGTCATAGGCGAGCGTGCTGACGCCGCCGGAGCGAACCTCCGGGCGCACCTTGTTGAGCATGCCCGAAGCGCCGACCTCGAGCACCTGACCTTCGAACATCTCGCCGAGACCATCCAGTTCGATCGGCCAGGTCGCCATCGCGACCTTCATCAGGTGCCGGTCCTGCTCGGTCTTGTTGATTCCCTGACCATTGTAGAGGGCGAGGCCGAAGGCGCCATAATTGCCGAACAGCTTCTGGCCGTCGTCGGCAAGGCGATCCCAGATCTTCTGGACGTGCGTCGGCGTGTAGAAGGCGACGATGCCCAGGTCGCGCTCGCCGGGAACCGCGCTGTTGATCGCGTCCGAGCGGTCGAGCGTCAGGCGATTCGACGAGGACTGGAGATTTTCCCAGCCATAAGGGACCTTCGACTGGCCGAAGCGCAGGTGGAATCGCTTTTCCTTGTCGAGGAAGAAGTCGGCATAGGCATCGCGCAGCTGGCCGAAGCCTTCGCGGCGCTCGGTGCCGGCCTGGTTGTTCACGGCTGTCGCGAAGTCGGGCTGGATGTAGATCGACAGCCGGTCGGTGACGTCGCCCTGCAATACGAGGCGAACCCGGCGCAGCGAGAAGCTGCCCTTGTCGGAGATCGACGAATCATGAACCGAGCGGAGGCGGGAGACCCCCGCAGGCGCTGTGTCGTCGCCCGACAGGAAGGCGTTGTACCGCATCTGGGTATAGCCGCGGATCATCAGCCGCTCGTACCAGGCCTTGGACTTGTGGAGCGGGACGGCGGCGGCCAGGACCGGCGGAGTGGACGGCGCGGCTGCCGCGGGCATGACGGCGGGGCTGGCGGCGACCGCGGTGGCCGGGACCGGGCTGCCGGCAGCCGCAGGGCTGGTCGCCGTGGCACTTTCGGCCGCGCGCGGGGTCGCGCTGGCGGCCTGCGCCGCCTGCAGGGCCTTCACCATGGTGCGCAGTTCGTCGATCTCGCGCTTCAGCTCTTCGATCGTCTGTGCGCCGGCCGGGCCGGGAAATGCGAGCAGGGTGCCCGCGATCAGCGCGGCCTTGAAGCTGCGTGCCATCATGATTGCCTTCGGGATTGCGGAAAACCAGCTCGCCCTAGGCGGGGTTGATGACAGTTCCGTGACATTTGTGACGTGTTGGTGACGAAATGGTGACATCCACCACTCGCGCCCGGCGGGCGTCACGCATCGGGCCGATCCGGTCCGACGGGCCCTTCGTCGAGGAGGATGCGGATGGCAGCGCCCTCGGGGTCGTCGAATTGTCCGGCGCGCAGGGCCCAATGAAAGCCAAACAGGCCGGCGAGACCCAGGCCCAGCGCAATCGGGATGAGGAAGGCTATGCCGTTCACGCCGCGATCCTCCGCAGCCGCAGCGCGTTGGCCACGACGATGATCGACGAGGTGGACATGGCGATCGCCGCCACCAGCGGGGTGACGAGTCCCGCCAGCGCCAGCGGCACCGCCAGAAGATTATAGCCGATTGCCAGGACGAAATTCTGCCGCACGACGCGCATCGTTCGGCGGGCGGCGTCGACGGCGATCGGCACCGGCGCCAGCGAATCGCCGAGGAATACCAGATCGGCTGCCGTCTGTCCGACGTCGCTGGCCGAGGCCGGCGCCATCGATACATGGCCGGCGGCGAGCGCGGGGCCGTCGTTCAGCCCGTCGCCGACCATCAGCACGCGGTGACCGATCGCCGCCTGGCGATGGATCGCATCGACCTTCTCGGTCGGAGAGAGTCCGACCGCAGCGGTCAGGCCGAGGTCCACCGCCACCGGTGCGACCGCCGCGCGCCGATCGCCCGACAGGATCGCGCATTCTAGGCCCTGTGCTTCCAGGCGACGCACGCTCGATGCCGCGTCGGGCCGGATCCGGTCGCTGAAGCTGAGCAACCGGGCATCACCGCCTTCGATCGCGAAGGCACAGGCCATGCCGTCGCCCGGTGCCGCGCAGCCAATCCAGGCGGGACTGCCCAGGCGCACCATCCTCCCGTCATGACGGGCCTCGACCCCCTTGCCCGGATATTCGACGATCCGGCCGAGATCGGCCGCCGCGACGCCCTCGCCCTCCAGCCGTCGGGCCAGTGCGATCGACAGCGGATGGCGGCTGGCGCGCGCCAGCGCGAGCGCCAGCGGGCGCTCTTCCGCTGTGAGCGACTCCTCGACGAGCTCGGGTCGGCCCAGTGTGAGTGTGCCGGTCTTGTCGAAACGGACGCTGTCGGCTTCGGCCAGCCGTTCCAGCGCGGAACCGTCCTTCACCAATATGCCACGCCGCATCATCGCGCCCGCAGCGACCACCTGCGCGACCGGAACCGCCAACCCGAGCGCGCAGGGGCAGGTGATGATCAGCACGGCGACGGCGATGAGCAATGACTGGTGCCAGCCGGCGCCCGCGATCATCCAGCCCGCGAAGCTGAGCGCCGCCAGGCAGTGGACCGCCGGGGCATAGAGGCGGGCCGCGCGGTCGGCGATGCGGACATAGCGCGACTTGCCCTGCCCGGCGGCCTCCATGAGCCGGGCCATGCCGGCGATCGCCGTGTCCGGGCCGGCCGCGGTGACGGTGATCTCGACGGGGGCGGCGAGATTGAGCGTGCCGGCAATGACGCGGTCGCCGACCGAGGCCGGAGCGGGCTCGCTTTCACCGGTGACGAGCGAAGCATCAATCCGGGTTTCGCCTTTCTCGATCCGCCCGTCGGCGCCGAAGCGCTCGCCGCTGGTGACGATCATGCGCATGCCGGGGGCAAGGTCGGCGGCGCGGACCCAGGCGCTGCTGCCGTCGGGATAGACCACGGTGCCTCCGGGCGCGGTCTGGCGCATCAGCGATGCAGCGCTGTCTCGCGCGCGATCGCGCATCGCGCTGTCGAGATAGCGCCCTGCCAGCAGAAAGAAGAGCAGCGACACGGCGCCGTCGAAATAGGCATGGGCGCCGCCGACGATCGTCTCGAACAGGCTCAGCAGCGTGGCGAGCAGCACCCCGATCGAGATCGGCACATCCATGTTGGTCCGCCCACGCCGCAGCGCCGCCCAGGCCGACTTGAAGAAGGGGCGCCCGGAATAGGCCACGGTGGGCATGGCGATCAGCGCCGACAGCCAGTGAAACAGCGCGCGGGTCGAGCCTTCCGCCCCCGACCAGATCGACACCGACAGCAGCATCACGTTCATGGCGGCGAAGCCGGCGACGGCCAGCGCCTTGAGCAATTCGCGACTCTCGCGCGCATGGGCACGGTCCTGCTCGCCCGCTTCGACCAGCAATTCTGCCGTAAAGCCGAGATCGCCGATCGCGCGGCGCAGCACGGCGTCGTCGAGCGAGCCGTCATGGTCGACCGCAACCCGCTTCGCCGTGAAATTCACCCGCGCGGAGACGACACCCGGCAGGTGGGACAGGCCGTCCTCGATCTTGGCGATACATCCGGCGCAGCGGATGCCGGGCAGGACGAACTCGGCGTGGGAAAGCAGCGCAGTCATGCGGGCACCTCGTCGACGAAGCGGGCAGCGTCTTTGCCGTTGCGGATTTCGATGCGCAGCCGCCAGCGACCGGCCGGCAGGCTTTGCGTGGAGCGATACTGTCCGTGACCCAGGCTCTCGAAGCGCAGCGGCCGATCGTGATCGCGACCCAGCGGGTGCTGCGCTATGGCCGTCACGGTCGCCCCTGCAATCGGGCCGTCGGTCCCGCGCAGCAGGACGTCGGCGCGATCACCGCTGCGGTCCGCGCTGATCGTCCAGCCGAGTTTGCGTTCCGCCGCCGCTTCGTCGAGCCAGCGGTTGAAATGCTGGCTCGCGACATAGCTGTTGTCGACGACCGTGCCGCCGAAGGTGCGCGAGGCGACGGTCGCCATCGTCACATTGACCGCGATCACGACGGTGAAGAAGCCGACCATGGATGCCGCCATGTGGCGGCCTGTGAACCCGTTCCGCATCATTCCTCCGGTCCTTCGAAACGACTTTCGACACGATCCTTCGCCCCGGCGTCGTCGGCCGCCATGACGGTGAAGCCGATCGGCACGCTGGCCTCGGTCTGGGCCGGACCGCGCAGATAGATGCGGCGCTGTTCGACGCTGTCGGCCGGGACGGTGAAGCGCAGCCGCTGTGCGGCGCTCGCTTCGGCGTCGGTCGAATCCCATATGCTGGCGCCGTCGATCCCGTCGAGGGTGAGCCACACGGTGCGCGGACGTGATTCCATGTTGCGCAGCTTGATCGTGTACGCGTTGCGAATATCGCCGTCGGACATGCGGACCCACAGGGGGTTGCGGTCATGGCCGACGGTCAGGTCGAGCCGTGTGCGATTGCCCAGCGCGAACATCATGGCGAGACCGACCAGCGCCCACAATCCGACGTAGAATAGCGTACGCGGCCGGGTCAGCGTCCGCGCGATCGGCACCGGGGGAGCGCCGGCGGACTCCGCCTGGCAGCCTTCCAGCGTTGCATAATCGATCAGGCCCCGCGGGCGGCCGACCTTCTCCATCATCTCGTCGCAGGCGTCGACGCACAGCGCGCAGGTGATGCAGGCGAGTTGCGGCCCTTCGCGAATGTCGATGCCCGTGGGGCAGACCTGCACGCAAGCCTTGCAGTCGATGCAGTCGCCGGCTCCGTCGCTGCGCTTGATCCCGTGCGACCGCGGCTCGCCGCGCCAATCCTTATAGGTAACGATCAGCGAGCGTTCGTCGAGCATCGCGCCCTGGATTCGCGGCCAGGGGCACATATAGATGCAGACCTGCTCGCGCATGAGCCCGCCGAAGACATAGGTGGTCGCCGTCAGCACTCCGACCGTTGCATAGGCGACGGTCGGGGCCTCCCCGTGAAGAAAGGCGTGCAGCAGGGCCGGGGCGTCGGCAAAGTAGAAGATCCAGGCGCCCCCGGTCAGCAGCCCGACCGTGAGCCAGGCGCCGTGCTTGACGAACCGCCGTGCGAATTTAGCCGGGCTCCATGGAGCGTTCTTCAGCCGCAGCTGCGCGTTGCGGTCCCCGTCGATGAAGCGCTCGATGTGCAGGAACAGGTCGGTCCACACCGTCTGCGGACAGGCATAGCCGCACCAGGCGCGGCCCACCGCCGAGGTGACGAGGAACAGGCCGACCCCCGCCATCACGAGCAGTCCCGCGACGAAGTAGAATTCGTGCGGCCAGATCTCGATGCCGAAAAAGTAGAAGCGGCGATGGGCGAGGTCGACGAGCACCGCCTGGTCGGGCGCATAGCGGCCCCGGTCCCAGCGCAGCCAGGGCGTGACATAATAGACCGCCAGCGTCGCGGCCATGACATACCATTTGAGCCGGCGATAGAAGCCGTCGACCGCGCGCGGAAAGATGTCGGCGCGGCGGGCGTAGAGCCCGCCGTCCTTGCCGGTCCTGTCCGCGTGACCGGACATTATTCGCCGCCACCCAGCGAGTGGACATAGGCGGTGAGCATGTTGATCGTCGCCGGGTCCAGCTTCTCGCCCCAGGCCGGCATGACCCCGTAGCGGGCATTGGTAATGGTGGTCGTCAGGGCCTCGCGGTCGCCGCCATAGAGCCAGATGGCATCGGTCAGGTTCGGCGCGCCGAACTCGCGATTGCCCTTCGCGTCGTTGCCATGGCAGGCGGCACAATTGGCGGCGAACAGCGCTGCGCCGCGCCGGGCAGCGGCGCTTCCGCCCTCCTGCCGCGACACCAGTCGAACGTAAGAGACCACGTCCTGGATCTCGGCAGGCTTCAGGATGCCGTCGCGTCCGAAGGCGGGCATCTGCGACATGCGGGTCGTGCTGCTGTCGGGCTGGCGGATGCCGTGGAGGATGGTCTGGTGGATCGCGGCGCGGTCGCCGCCCCACAGCCAGTCGTCGTCATTGAGGTTGGGATAGCCCTTGCTGCCGGCCGCACCGGCGCCGTGGCAGGGCGCGCAGTTCACCTTGAACGCGGCGCGCCCACCCGCGACGGCCGCCTGCATCAGCGGGCCATGCGGGTCGAGCGTCGCGATGTCGGCCTTGGCGATGGCCGTCCGCGTCGTTGCATTGGCCGCATCCGCCGCGCGCATCTCCTGCCCCAGCTGGCTGCGGCTGGACCAGCCCAGCAGCCCGGTGGTCGCCCGGTCGAGCAGCGGAATGGCGGGATAGGCGACCGAATAGCCGATCGCGAACAGGATGGTCGCGTAGAAGGTCCACAGCCACCAGCGGGGCAGCGCCGTGTCGAGTTCCTCGATGCCGTCCCACTCATGGCCTTTGGTTTCGATCCCGGTCGCTTCGTCGATCTTCTTCTCAGTCATCGCACGGGCTTTCGTCACGAAGAGGAATGAGGCTCGCGTCGCGATGGGCCGCTTGCGCCGAGGGGCGCAGCGCCCGCCAGGTCGCGAGCAGGAATGTGGTGGTCAGGAAGAGCAGGCCCCAGCTGTCGGCGGCGTGGCGCAGCGTTTCGTAGCTCATCGCGCCTGCTCCATCGGTTCGGCGGCGCGGGTGTCGACCAGCGTGCCGAGCATCTGCAGATAGGCCACCAGCGCATCCATCTCGGTCACGCGCTTCGGGTCGCCGTCGAAGTCGCGCGCCTGCGCCTTGGGATAGCGCGTCTTGAGCAGGCTGCTGTCGGCATCGGGGCTGGCCTGGGCGAGCGCATCCTCGACCGCCTTGTCGATATCTTCCTTGCTATAGGGCACGCCGACCTTGCGCAGCGCCGCGAGATGCCCGTCGAGATGTTTCACGTCGAGGTCGCGTTCGCGCAGGAAGGCGTAGCCCGGCATGATGGACTCGGGCACGACCGAGCGCGGATCGACCAGATGCTGGACGTGCCATTCGTCCGAATAGCGTCCGCCGACGCGGGCAAGGTCGGGACCCGTCCGCTTCGATCCCCACTGGAACGGATGGTCGTACATGCTCTCGGCGGCGAGGCTGTAATGGCCATAGCGTTCGACCTCGTCCCGGAACGGGCGGATCATCTGGCTGTGGCAGTTGTAGCAGCCCTCGCGGATGTAGATGTTCCGGCCGGCCAGTTCGAGCGGGGTGTAGGGTCGCACGCCCTTCACCTTCTCGACGGTCGAGTCGATCCAGAAGAGCGGTGCGATCTCGATGATGCCGCCGATCGAGACGGTGATCAGCGCGAGGATCAGCAGCAGCGTGACGTTGCGCTCGATCCTGCCATGGTCGAGGAATTTGCTTGCCATGGGACGGTCCTTCAGGCGGCGACCGGCTGGAGCGGCTTGTCCAGCGCGGGGTCATAGGGGGCGTCGGCGAGGGGCGCTTCGTCGCGCAGCCTGCCGCGGATCGTCTGGACGATGTTCCAGACCATGAAGAGCGCGCCGAGCAGATAGAGGGCGCCGCCTGCGGCCCGGATCAGATAATAGGGCTTCATCGCGGCGACGACGTCGGAGAAGCCGTAGACCAGATAGCCGTCGGCCCCATATTCGCGCCACATCAGGCCCTGCATGATCCCGGCGACCCACATCGACGAGGCGTAGAGCACGATGCCGATCGTGGCCGACCAGAAGTGCCAGTTGATCATGCGCAGCGAATAGAGCCGGCTGCGGCCCCACAGGCGCGGCGTCATGAAATAGACTGCGGCGAAGCTGATCATGCCGACCCAGCCGAGCGCACCCGAATGGACGTGGCCGATGGTCCAGTCGGTATAGTGCGACAGGCTGTTGACCGCCTTGATGCTCATCAGCGGACCTTCGAAGGTCGACATGCCGTAGAAGGCGAGCGCCAGCACCATCATGCGGATGATCGGATCGGTGCGGACCTTGTCCCAGGCGCCCGACAGGGTCATCAGCCCGTTGATCATGCCGCCCCAGCTGGGCATCCACAGCATTACCGAGAAAACCATGCCCAGCGTCTGCGCCCAGTCGGGCAGCGCGGTGTAGTGGAGGTGGTGCGGGCCGGCCCAGATGTAGAGGAAGATCAGCGACCAGAAGTGTACGATCGACAGCCGGTAGCTGTAGACCGGCCGCTCGGCCTGCTTCGGCACGAAATAATACATCATGCCGAGGAAGCCGGCGGTCAGGAAGAAGCCGACGGCGTTGTGGCCGTACCACCATTGGGTCAGCGCGTCCTGGACGCCCGCGAAGGCGGAATAGCTCTTCGAGCCGAAGATCGACACCGGCATCGACAGGTTGTTGACCAGGTGCAGCATCGCCACGGTGACGATGAAGGCCAGGTAGAACCAGTTGGCGACGTAGATATGCGGTTCGGCGCGGCGAACGATCGTGCCAAGGAAGACCGCGAGATAGCTGACCCAGACGATCGTCAGCCAGATGTCGACATACCATTCGGGCTCGGCATATTCGCGGCCCTCGGTGATGCCGAGCAGATAGCCGGTCGCCGCCAGGACGATGAACAGCTGATAGCCCCAGAAGACGAAGCGGGCGAGGGCGGGGAAGGCGAGCCGCGCGCGACAGGTCCGCTGCACCACCCAGAAGCTGGTCGCGATCAGCGCGTTACCGCCGAAGGCAAAGATGACGGCGGAGGTGTGCAGCGGGCGCAGCCGGCCGAAGCTGGTATATTCGAGGCCCAGGTTGAGCATCGGAAAGGCCAGTTGCAGCGCGATGTAGAGGCCGACGGCGAAACCCGCGATGCCCCAGAAGAGCGTCGCGATCGTGCCCCAGCGGATCACATCGTCATAATAGCCAGTCTCGACGGGGGCCGGCTTGCGGCCCGCCAGCACCTCGAAATCGGTGCGCGACAGCGTGATCCACAGTGTCGTCAGCGCGGCCAGGGCGACGATGCCCATCTGCACGGCGAAGGCGGAATCCTCGGCCTCGGCGGCCGCGATGATGGCGAGCAGAAGGGCGAACAGCCACCCTCCGCTCCGGAACAGCAGAGCGATCATATAGGTCCTCTTGAGCGATCCTGGCCTCCATCGACCCGGCGCGGCGCCGGGTCGTTGACGGAGATCAACTGGTCAGCCGGCGGCGATGCGCTCGAGCTTTTCGGGGTGGGCGATCGACAGCAGGCGGGGCCCAGGCAGGCTGATGATGCCCGACTGCTTGAGCTTGGTCAGCGAACGGCTGACGGTTTCGATGGTGAGCCCCAGCACGTCCGCCATCTGCTGGCGCGATAGCGGCAGAACCAGATCGCGCCCGCCACCCATGCGTTCGGCCATCTCCAGGATCAGGCTGGCGACGCGTTCGCAGGCGGACTTGCGGCCGAGCAGCAGCATCCAGTGCCGCGCCCGGTCGAGTTCGGTCAGGGTGCGTTGGAGCAGGGCATGGCCGACCGCCTCATGCTCGCGCGCGAAGCGGTCGAACGCGCCGCGACCGAACACGCACAGCGAGGCGTCCGTCAGCGCGGTGACGCTGTGCTGGCTGTCCTTGCCGAAGGGCCGACCGATGAAATCCGACGGATAGACGATGCCGACAATCTGCTCGCGACCGTCGCCGGTGACGGTGGACAGCTTCAGCATGCCAGACAGGACATTGCCGACGACGACGGATTCGTCGCCTTCCCAGACCAGTGTCTGCCCCGCATTCAGCCGCATCTTCCGGCCCAGCCGCCCCAAGGCGGACAGTCCGGCGCTGTCGAGCGAGCAACAGATCGCCGTCCTGCGGATTTCGCAGCTCTCGCAACTGTCGGGCATGGTCCGGTCGAATCGCTCGCCGGGCAGCGCCGTCAGCTGGACATCGTTGTACATCGCACCCCTCTTTCGTTCGATGGTGCGGAACTTGGCGCTGCCGGGCCAGCGTCGATATACGCAAAGATACCAAGAACGCGTCTCCCGGAAATCGTGCGCCCTACCGGTTCCGTAACGAAAATCCTTCGAAAACCGCCTATTAGCCACATGACAAGCGGCTGAGGTGGGAGTAATGCCGCTGCGGGGGCGCTTCCGGTTTGGGGACCGGACGGGGAGAGTATTCGTGTCTGTGATTGTCTTGCGCCGCGCCTCCGCCGCGGAACCCGCTCGTGCGGACCTCGCATGCCACCTCCGCTCCAGCCGGGGAGCGACCGCACATGGTTGACCGCCTCGATCCCATCGATCCGTTCGCGCGTCACAACCGCGATGGCCGCACCCATGCGAGGACGCTCACCTCGGTTCTGGCGGTAGCGACGATCCTTGCCCTGCCGGCGCGCGAAACGCTGGCGGCCAACGGCGCCTTTGCGGGCACCCATGACAATCCGAGCGGCGTATTCTTCTCGCAAAGCGAGAATGTGGACATCATCACGGTCGACGTTCCTACGGCGATCATCAATTGGCAGCCGACCGACACCATGGCCGGCGGCGGCGCGATCGACTTTCTACCGAGCGGCACGACTGCCTATTTCCGGAACAGCACGGCGAACCAGCAGGGCTACACCGTCCTCAACCGAATCCTGCCTGCGGGTGACGCGGTCGGACGCGGCATTGCCCTGAACGGCGCCATAATCGCCCAGTTGCAGGATGCCGGCGGGGGCGTGACGAGTAATGGAGGCCGGCTGTGGTTCTACAGCCCGGGCGGGATATTGGTCGGGGGAAGCGCGACCTTCGACGTCGGCGGACTGCTGCTGACCACCGCCGATCCGATGAACTCGCTGTCGAACGATCCCAACCAGACGATTTCGATGGCCAATGGCGACCCGACGGCGGGCGTCGTCGTCCAGTCGGGCGCGCAGATCAATGCGCTGGCGACCGAGCGGGTGTCGGGTGGGGCGACCGCGGGCTCCTATGTCGCTCTCGTGTCGTCCACCGTAAGGCAGAGCGGTACGGTGACGGTCAACGGCGCGGCTGCCTATGTCGCGGGCGAAGAGGTCAACCTGACCATCAACGATGGCCTGTTCGACATCCAGATCCCCGTCGGTTCGGACAGCCCGGTCGAGCATCAGGGGTCGACCCTCTGGCAGAATGCCAATACGGCCGAGATCGAGCGGAGAATCTATCTCGTCTCGATGCCCAAGAACACGGCCCTGACGATGGCGCTCAATCCCGGCACGCTCGGGTTCGACGAGGCGGTGTCGGCAGCGCGCGCCGAAGACGGAACGATCGTGCTGGGCGCCGGCCAGATCGTCGTCAGCGGCGAAATGACCGGGACGACGACATCGCTCGATGCCAGCGTCCATATCAATGGCGGCAATTTCGCGGGACGCGTGCTGGCAACCGCGACGCGCGACGCCTGGGCAGCCTCGCTGAGCGATACGGCCCAGTTCGCCGGCGACGTCGAACTGCGCGGGGGCAACAGCGCACATATTGGCGCCCGCCAAAATGGGGTTACGATGAATGTCGGCGGCAACGTGCTCGTCGATGCGAGCAAGAGCGCCGACGACAGCCTGTCGCCGATCGCGGGTGGCGAGGCACTCCTCTATGCCGACAATGGCGGCATTCTCCAGATCGGCGGCGGCGCGGATGTGCGCGCCGAGGCGAACGGCGTTTATTTCGACGGCGAAGGCTTCAATTCCGCGAATGCGACAGGCGGCAGCGCCACCATCAGCGCAAATGGCGGAACGGTGTCGATCGGCGAAACGGTGAATGTCGCCGCTGGTGCCAACGCCTTCGGTTTCATGGACGCACCAACCGTCGGCAACTCGACCGGCGGCTCCGCCAACATCTTCGTGTCGGGCGGCGGCGCGCTGACGATCGACGGGACGCTCGATGTGGATGCCTCGGCATCGGCGCTCACGGGCACCTCGGTCGGTGCCTCGGCCACCGGCGGAACGGTCACCGTGAACGTGGCCGATACGGGCTCGTTCTCGGTCAACGGACAGACCGAGGGCCCAACGCTCCGGCTTAGCGCGACCGCCTATGGCGGCGATAACACCAGCTCCGGGTCAGGCGGGCTCGCGACCGGCGGTGCCATCACGATGACCTCGGGTAGCAGCGGCTCTGTCTTCATCAATGGCAGCGTCTTTGCCGATGTTTACGCCGAGGGCGGCAGCGCCGAAACAGGCGAAGGCGGCAATGCCGTCGGCGGCAGCGTTCTTCTCGGCACCACGCCCGGCGGCACGTCGATGCAGATGGGCAGTGTATTCATGAGCGCCGACGCCGGTGGTGGCTATGGCGATCTTGCGGGGGGAGATGCCGTTGCCGGAACCGCGGAGCTTACGTCGCTTGGAGCGGGCTCGGTCGTTGGCATGGGCGCGCTTGAAATAAGTTCGGATGGGCGGGGCGGCGGTGCCTTTTCGGGCAGCGGTGGTGCCGGAACGGGCGGCCTGGCTTGGATACATGCCGTTTCGGGCGGCCAGATCACGACCAGTTCCAATGCCATATTGACCGCCAATGGCGATGGCGGCGATGGAGCCTCTGGCGGTATCGGCCGTGGTGGTCTGCCGCCGGGCCTCGACTCGGGCGATCTCGACCCGTTTCGAGGCGCTGCGGCGACCGCGGTCTCGGGCAGCCTGTCGATTGACGGTCAACTGGCGCTCAGTGCCAACGGTGAAGGCGGCGCGGCGACCGGCGGTCCCTTCGGTCCGTCCCGAGGCGGGGACGGCTTCGGCGGCTATGCGGAGGTGGTGGCTCTGCCAGCCTCGAATGAATCGACTCCCGGCCCGTCGACGATCACTGCGGCCGCGCTGATCGTCAGCGCATCCGGAACAGGCGGAAGCGGAGAATCTGCGTTCGGCCCTGGTCTCGACGGCGGCGTGGCAGGTGGTAACGGGCAGGGCGGTAGCATCCGGGTCGTCGCAACCGCAGGCGTCGGGAATATTGCCTTTACCAGCAGCTTCCTGTCGGCGACCGGGATGGGCGGCGCCGGTGCCGACAGCGGCGAAGGCGAACCGCTGTCGCCGGAGCCCCCAAGCGCAGGCGCGGGCGGCGACGGGGCCGGTGGCTTCGTCCAGGTCGGTTCGATCAGCGGCGCGGTCACGACCGCGACCGACGGCGAAGCCGCGCTTGGCCAATTGACGGTCTATACGACCGGCACGGGTGGCGATGGTGGCCGCGGCAGCACGGGTGGCTTCGAAAGCAATGGGGGCAATGGCGGCGCCGGCGGCAGCGGGCAGGGCGGCGACATCGCGCTCACCGGCTATGGCGGCCAGGTCAGTGCTGGAACCACGATGCTCTACGCATCGGGCGAAGCGGGCGAGGGCGGCGCGGGTGGAGAAGCCCCCACGGGTCAGCCGGGCTTGGCTGGAGCGGTTGGGAACGGCACGGGCGGCAACGTCGCCGTCGTCGTTTCACCGCGTTTCGACGTGCCGACGCAGCTCGGATCGCTGACGCTTTCCAGCCTGATGATCGATGCCTCCGGTTCGCGCGGTAACGCGGCTGCAGGCGGCACCACGACCGCTGGATCGTTCACGATCAGCAACGCCAGCGCGAGCAGCGCCGGTGGCTCGCTGACGGTGTCGGGCACGACCGATATAACAGCGCTAGGCGACGTCGCGTCGTCCGTTCGGAACGAGGTTTCCGCCGGCAACGGCACCGTGCGGTTCGAGGGTTCGTTCACGGCCAATGTGACCGGGCCGGTCGATTTCTTCCTCGATCCAGGCGGCACCCTGCAATTCGCAGCATCCTGCACCGTTAACGGCCAGACCTGCGCACCGCCGGTCCCGCGCAATCCGGAGCCGCCGGCCTTCGAAACCTCGGAGCTGCCGCCGGGAACCAGTGGGGCCAACTATTCCGCGAGCATTGGTGCGTCCGGGGGAACTCCGCCCTACAGCTTCTCCGTCACCGACGGCACCCTTCCCCCGGGCCTCACGCTCGCGCCTGACGGCTCGATCAGCGGAACCCCGACGGCGGCCGGCACCTACAGTTTCCAGGTGACTGTCTCCGATGCGAACGCGCAGCAACAGTCGATGGGTTTCTCAATCGGCGTAAACGGCGCGGTGTCGCCGCCACCCCCACCCCCGCCGCCGCCGGTCTCACCGCCGCCGCCCCCGCCGGTATCGCCTCCGCCACCGCCGGAGGTGCCCCCGCCGCCACCGCCTGTCTCGCCGCCTCCTCCGCCCGAGGTTCCGCCGCCGCCGCCGCCGGTGTCTCCGCCTCCACCTCCGGAAGTTCCGCCACCGCCTCCTCCGCCGGTGTCGCCCCCGCCGCCGCCGGAGGTTCCGCCTCCGCCGCCGCCGGTCTCTCCACCACCACCTCCGCCGGTGTCGCCACCGCCTCCGGTCTCGCCGCCTCCGCCGCTGCAGCAGCCGGGCGTGGTGGAAACGGTGACGCGTGAAACGACCAACATCGTCACCAACCTGCAGGCGTCGTTGGCGGATTCGCGGATCTCGGGAAGTTCGGTCGCGAACGATGCGTCCGGCAATGGCGAGAGCTTGGCCACTGCCAGCTCGGGCACGACCGCAACCGGATCGAGCGAAAGCGGCGATGCCGCAGCCGATGACGGCGGCGACGAGGAGGCGAGCGACACGGCTGGCTCGGGCGGCTCGACACAGATGGCCGGGCCCAATGTGCTGATCGACACCAGCACGATCGGCTCGGCAGCGGTCGAGATCGACACGCCGATCACGTCCAGCGGCAATGCCAGCCTATGGCCGGGTGCCGATGGCCTGACGGATAGCCTGAATGCAGATCGATGAGCCCTGCAGGCTGACGAACACCTCCGCGTGACAGGGGTGGAGCGGGCTGGCAGGAGAGAGGGATGACGCCTCGCCTGTCGCTCGCTCCGCTCTCGCTTCCCGAACTGACGCCCGACCTCTTCCTGCGGGCCGCTGCGGCAGCGGGCTTTTCGCGCGTGGCCTTGCGTCTCTTCGGCGGTGATGCGGCGAAGCCGCGCATCCTGTCGCCCGCGCTCGTCGAGAGCCCTGCGATGGTGGCCGAACTCGGCCGGATCGCGGCGGGCGAAGCTGTGGCGGTCGCCGAGATCGAGGTGCTGATGATCGGGCGAAGCAGTGATATCGCTGCCTGCGAGCCGATGCTCGCCGCCGCCGCCGGGATCGGCGTCGGGCAGCTTGTCGCCTGCGTTGTCGACGAGGATCTCGGCCGTGCCGCAGAGCGCGTGCGTGACCTGGCGTTGCTCGCCCGCAGCCACGGCATTCGCCTTGGCCTCGAATTCGCGCCGACGACGCGACTGCGCTCGCTCGACGCTGCGCTCGCGCTGATAGAGGCTACGGGAGAGGCCGATATCGGCATCGTGGTCGATGCCCTGCATCTCGCCCGGTCGGGCGGGACAGCCGCCGATGTCGCGGCGGCACCGGGGGACCGCCTGTGCCTGCTCCAGCTTTGCGACGCACCGCTGGTGGCGCCGGTCAATCCCGAAGATCGCATGCGCGAGGCGCGCGAACGGCGGCTGGTGCCGGGCGCGGGCGAGATCGATCTCGTCTCGCTGGTCGCCGCCATGCCCGCTGGCGCCAGTTTCAGTGTCGAGGTACCCGATGCCGAACGGGTCGCCCGGCTGGGCCCGGTCGGTCATGCGCGGGGGGTGCGCGAGGCAGCCGAGCGGCTGTTCGCCCAGGCTCCGCCTCGGCGGGAGCGGCTACTGGGCTGCTAGCCCACCGTCGATCAGCAATTCGGCGCCCGTTACGAACTTCGCTTCGTCCGAGCAGAGATAGACCGCCGCCCAGGCGACGTCGTCGGTGTCGCCGACGCGGCCGATCGGAACCTGCCGGGCGAGCTTTTCGATCATCGCCTGGTGGTCGGCGCCCTTGGCGAGCGTGTCGATCAGGGGCGTGTCGATGAACGTCGGGTGGATCGAATTGCAGCGGATCGCATAGCGCTGCCTGGCGCAATGGAGGGCGATCGACTTGGTGAGGTGGCGCACCGCCGCCTTGGACGAATTGTAGCTGGCGAAATTGGCCGACGCGACCATGGCTGACACGGAGGAAATGTTGAGGATCGCGCCGCTCGACCCACTGGCTGCGGTGGTCTTCGCCATCAATGACAGCAGGCTGTGACAGCCGAGGAAGACGCCATCGAGGTTGATCGCATGGCTATGGCGCCATGCGGCGAAGTCGGTGTCCTCGACCGAGCCTGGTACGCAGATGCCGGCATTGTTGACGAGGATGTGGAGGCCGCCGAGCGTGCGCTCGATCAGCGCCGTGGCTTCGGCCCAGCTGGCTTCGCTGGTGACGTCGAGCGTCGCCGCGTGGCCGCCCGCGCCCGCCGCAGCCTCGCGCGCCTTGTCGCCGTCGATGTCGGTGAACAACACTGTCGCGCCCTCGGTCGCGAAACGCCGCCCGATGCCCAGGCCGATCCCCGAACCCGCGCCCGTCACCAGCGCGATGCGTCCCGCCAGCCGTCCCGTTCCCGCCATCCCGTCCGTCTCCGATTGCCTGCGCCGCTGCTATGGCGGTTCCGGTCCCCGATCTCAATCGCTATGCCCGGTGCGTGAAGCGGCATTGGCCGGCCGCAAAGGGAGCAGGGTGCGGTGGATATAGAGAGGATTCGGGCCTGGGGGGCGGAGCCCACGACCGACGGTTACGACGCGCAACGCACCATACTTTATGCTCTCGGCATCGGACTGAGCACCGACGGCCCCGACCTCGATTTCGTCTATGAAGCGCGGCTGCGGGCCTTTCCGACGCTGGCGGTCACGCTGGGCGCCGAGAATTTCCTGCGGGGCGAACGCCATGGTGAGCTCGACTGGAGCCAGGTCCTGCACGCGGCGCAGAGTGTGGAGTGGCACCGGCCGCTGCCCCCGACCGGGCGCGTCGCTGCACGCTCCGAGGTCGAGGCGATCGTCGATCGGGGCGCGGGCCGGGGCGCGCTGATCCAGCTCGCGCGCCATCTGTCCGGTGCCGAGGACGGCCAGCCGCTCGCAACCCTCCGCTTCACCCTCTTCGCGCGGGGAGACGGCGGCGGGGGCGTCTCCTTCGGGTCAGTCGATGTGCCCGCCGAATTGCCTGCGACGCCACCCGACGACAGTCTGGCGCTTCCGACCCGCCCCGATCTCGCTTCGATCTATCGGCTGTCGGGGGACCTCAATCCGCTGCATATCGACCCCGATGCCGCGCGCCGCGCCGGCTTCGACCGGCCCATCCTGCACGGATTGTGCAGCTATGGCATTGCTGCCCGCGCTCTATCCACAGTGCTGCTCGACGGAGAATGCGAGCGCCTTGCGCGGCTGGACGTCCGCTTCTCGGCGCCGGTCTTCCCCGGGGACACACTGGTCACCGAGGTCTGGCGCATCGGCGATCGCGAGGCGCGTTTCCGGGTTCGCGCGCGCGATGTCACCGTTCTCGACAAGGGGCTGGTGCGCTGGCGCTGAACGGGTCGCCGGTCAGAGCTTCTGCACCGGCCCCGTGAGCTGGTCGCCGATCGGCAGCACGCGGATGCGGCGACCGGTGGCGGCGTGGATCGCGTTGCACAATGCCGGCGCAACCGGCGGCACGCCCGGCTCGCCGACACCGCTCGGCGGCACGTCGAACCCACCGCCCACCAGATGGACGTCGAGCTTGCGGGGCGCGGCATCGATGCGGAGAACCGGATAGTCGTCGAAGCTGCCCTGCTGGACGGCGCCCTTGGCAAAGCTGATCTCTCCGGTCAGGGCGAGGCTGAGCCCCATCATCACCGAACCCTCCATCTGGGCGCGGATGCGATCCGGGTTGATCTGCACTCCGCAATCGACCGCGATGTCGGCCTTGTGGATGGTCAGCTGCCCGTCGTTCACGGAGACCGCGAAGGCGCAGGCGGTGTAGCTGACGAAGCTGCGGTGACAGGCAATGCCATAGCCCCAGCCCTTGGGCCGCTTGTCGTTCCAGCCGACACCCTTGGCGGCGACCTCGACCACCCGGCGCAGGCGCCCGGTGTCGATCGGGTAGAGTGCCGGATCCTCGCCATAATTGGCGTCCTTGATCGATCGTGGATCGATCAGCCGGTCTGGTCCGATCAGGCGGAGCAGATAGTCCTTCGGATCCTGTCCGGCGGCCTCGGCGAGTTCGGCGGCGAAGCACTGGATGGCGAAGGCATGCGGGATGTTGGCCACCGACCGGAACCACCCGATGCGGGTGTGCGCCAGCGCCTCGCCGGTCTCGATCCGGACATTGGGAATGGCAAAGGGCATGCTGAGCAGCCCCAGGCCGGTCTCCAGCCCCTGCTCGCGGTCGATACCATCGGCGAAGATCGAGATGATCGAGGGCGACACGACGCGGTGGATCCATCCGGTCGGCATGTCGCCGTCCATCGCAGCTTCGAGCCGCTGGACCGCGACCGTATGATAATAATCGTGGCGGACGTCGTCCTCGCGGCTCCACACGATCTTGATCGGGGTGCCCTTCATCGCCCGGCTGAGCATCGCCGCCTCGACCACGAAGTCGGGTTTCGACTTGCGGCCGAAGCCGCCGCCGAGGAAGGTCTGCCGAACGACGACCCTGGCCTTGTCCAGCTTGAGCATCGCGGCCAGCGTGTCGCGTGTGCCGCTCGGGTCCTGCACGCAGGCCAGCGCCTCGCAGCTCTCGCCGTCGCAGCGGACGACTGCCGCCGGCGGCTCCATCGTCGCATGGGCGATATGGGGCAGATAATATTCGGCTACCACGCGCTTCCTGGCCTTGGCGAACGCGGCGTCGACATCGCCCTCGTTGCGGACCGGCTGGCCAGGCTTGCGTGCATTGGCGAGCGACAGATCGCGGTAGGCGCGCGAGTCATAGCTGTCGTGGGGCGAAGCCGCCCACTCGATCTTCAGCGCATCGCGCCCCTTCATCGCCGCCCAGCTGTTCTTCGCGACCACGGCGATGCCGCCGAGCGGCTGGAACAGCGGCGGCCCGGCCGGAGCCGGCAGTTCGATAATGTCGATCACGCCTGCGACCGCACGCGCCGCCGTCGCATCGAAGGAGGCGACCTTCGAACCGAGCACCGGCGGTCGCGCGACTGCCGCGAACATCATGCCCGGCATCGTCGCGTCGATGCCATAGGTGGCGGTGCCGGTGGTCATGGCGCGCCCGTCGTGGGCGAACACGCGATCCTTGCCGACCATCGTCAGCGCCGATGCATCCTTCAGCCGCACGATATCGCGCGGGGGCACGGACAGTTTCGCGGCATCCTCGGCGAGATCGGCGAAGGCAACCGAACGGCCGCTGCGCGCATGGACCACCTTATGATCGCGCGCCTCGAGTTCGCCGACCGGCACGCCCAGCCGCGTCGATGCGGCCTGGATGAGCATCATCCGCATCGCGGCACCACAGCGGCGCAGCGGCGCCAGCCAGTGGCGGATGCTGCGCGACCCATCGGTGTTCTGGTTGCCGTAGCGCGCTTCGTCGCCCTCGGCCTGACGGATCGACAGGCGGTTCCAGTCGGCACCCATCTCGTCGAGGATGATCATCGCCACGCTGCTACGGATGCCCTGGCCCATCTCCGCGCGATTGCAGATGATGGTGATGCCGCCGTCCGGCGCGAGCTGCACGAACAGGCGGGGATCGTCCTTCGCGCCGCCGGGCTGCGAATCCGCGCCATATTTCGGCTCGTCCGCTGCCGAGGCGGCACCGGGAAGCGAAAGCGCGAGGACCAGGCCGGCACTGCCGCCGAGCAGCATGCGCCGGCTGAGCTCGGGCGAGGGGGCGAAGATCTCGGCGGTGTCTTCGGGGTGGAGGAGCGCGTTCATCGGCCGGCCTCCTGCGAAGCCGCCCGCTTGATGGCGGCCCGGATACGGTCATAGGTGCCGCAGCGACAGATATTGCCCGACATGGCGCTGTCGATGTCGGCATCGGTCGGCTTCGGCGTCATCTTGAGCAGCGCTGCCGCCTGCATGATCTGCCCGGGCTGGCAATAGCCGCACTGGGCCACGCCGATCTCGCGCCAGGCCTTCTGGACCGGATGATCGCCCGTCGTGGACAGTCCCTCGATCGTCGTCACCGAAAAGCCCTCTGCCGCCGACATCGGGGTCTGGCAGGAGCGGACGGCGTTGCCGTCGAGGTGCACCGTGCAGGCGCCGCACAGGGCTTTGCCGCAGCCGAACTTCGTACCCGGGAGATTGATCTCGTCGCGGAGATACCAAAGCAGCGGCATCTCCGGATCGCCTGCATAGCGGCGCTCCTCGCCATTGACCTTCAATGTGATCGACATCTCGCTCTCCCCCGTCTTTCTGTCCGGCCGCCAGCCCTATCGCGCTTTTCATAACCCGATCGAAAGCGAAGTTCACCCCCGCCACCTGGGAGATTGCCGAAAAGGGATCACGTTATGGAAGGGGGAGCGCGGCGTCCGGTCGAGGGGGGAGGGCCGGACGCCGCGCCATGGTGCCACCGGGAAGGAGCGAACCGGTGTGCCCGCTCCTTCTGGGCCCCGGCACCTGTCGGGGACGTGCCCGGATCATGAATTGGCGGTAATGTTGCCCATCGAGCCGCGTGGCATGGGTCGTGCGGCGAGACGCAGGCAGGTCCAGAAAGCGTCGACGCAGCGCATCGACAGGTCGGTCGAGCCATCCTTGCCGATCACATCGTCGAGGATCGCGCGCAGGGCATCGCCGAAACGGCTGGCATGACGCCGGAACGGGAGCAGGGCATCGGGTGCCGGCGTGGCGCCCGTTGCCAGATGGTGCAGCAGCAGGCCGAAGAGCGCCTTCGCCGGCCGCGCGCCGGTCGAACCGCCGGGAGCATCGCCGGTCAGGCAACGGTCGAGCGCCGCCTCGATCATGGGGCGGCGCTTCTGGAGAAGCATCAGGTCCGAACGGGATAAGGGACGGGAAGAGGGGGAGTCGGGGGGCATGGACGGTTCCGATCGCGCGGATGCCGATGCTGCCCGTCGGGCGCTTCGGCATGCAGTGGGACGAAGGGGAGGCCGCTGGGGCCTCGCCACTGTGCCTCGGTGCCCGTCAGGCCCTGCGCAGGCCGCGAGGCTCCGAGGCGCGCGGGCGCGTCATCAGACTGCTCCCATAAGCGCGAAATCGGAGAAAGGCGGCGGAAAGGGCCATGGCCCAGATATAGGAGGAAGCCCGGCGGCGGCAAGCCGCGCCGGATTCCGGGGTCAGCGGCCCTGCATGTCCGCGATGATGCGCAGCGCTTCCGCCTCGTCGACCACCTCGGCATATTTGGCCTGGAGATCGAAGAGGTTGGCTTCGTGCGGTCCCGGATGCCGGTCGCCACAGGCGTCGCTGACGACGATCGGAATGAAGCCATGCTGGCAGGCGTCGAGCGCGGTGGCGCGGACGCAGCCGGAGGTCGAGACCCCGGTGATGAGCAGCGTATCGATCCCGTCCGCCGTGAGCGTGGCCGCCAGATGGGTGCCGAAGAAGGACGAAGCGTAGCGCTTGGTGATCAGCAGATCGTCGCCTTCCGGCTTGAGGCTGTCGGGGAAGCGGGCGAGGGGATTGCCGCGCTCGAACACCTTGAGCGCCGGCACCTTGCGATAGAAGACCCCGCCATCGGCGCCTCCGGGCTGATATTCGACATTGGTGAAGATGACCGGGACGCCCGTCTCGCGCGCGGCGGCGGCCAGCCGCTCGCAGCTGTGGAAGGCGGGCTCGACGCCGGCATAAAGCGGCGAGCCCTCCTCCAGATAGGCGACGACGAAATCGATGATGATGAGCGCCGCCCGGCGCCCGGGACGGAGATGCCCGTCAAAGGCTCCCGAGTAATTTTCCGAAAGATCCTTTTCCGGGCGTCCCATCATCAAACGATCCCTGCTTCCTTCAGTTGTGCCAGCTTGCCCTCGTCGAGGCCCAGCAGTTCACCGTAGATCTCGGCATTGTGCTGGCCCGGTGCCGACGGCGCCGGGCGGCGCACGCCGCTCGGGGTCTTCGACAGCTTCGGGAAGGCGTTCTGCATCTTGAGCTTGCCGAACCTCTCGGTCTCGACCTCGACGATCGCCTCGCGCGCCTGGAAATGCGGATCGGCGAGCATCTCTGGAGCACGATAGACGCGCCCGGCCGGAATCGAGAAGCGGGTCGTGATCTCTTCCAGCTCGTCGACGGTGAGGGTCTGGGTCCAGTCGTCGATCAGATTGTCGAGTTCGGTCTGGTTGATGCCGCGCGCGATATGCGTCGCATAGCGCTCGTCTTCGCCCAGTTCGGCCCGACCCATGGCGATGGCGAGACGCTTGAAGATCTCGTCCTTGTTCGCCCCGATCATGAACTCGCCGTCCTTGCAACGATAGACGTTGGACGGCGCGATGCCCGGCAGGATCGAGCCCGAGCGTTCGCGAATGATGCCCATCAGGTCATATTCGGGCACCAGGCTCTCCATGACCTGCAGCACAGATTCGTACAGGGCCGCGTCGATCACCTGACCCTGGCCGGTGCGCTCGCGCGAGTGGAGCGCGGCAAGCACGCCCATGCAGCCATAGGTTGCGGTCAGCGTGTCGCCGATCGAGATGCCCATGCGACTCGGCGGCCGGTCGGGCTCGCCGACGACATAGCGCCAGCCGCCCATCGCCTCGCCGATCCCGCCGAAGCCGGCGCGGTCGGCATAGGGGCCGGTCTGGCCATAGCCCGACATACGGGCGATGATCAGGCCGGGCTGCTCGGCGAGCAGCACGTCCGGGCCAAGACCCCATTTCTCGAGCGTGCCAGGCTTGAAATTCTCGACCACTATGTCGGCATGGCGGATCAACTCGCGGACCAGCTTCTGGCCCTCGGGCACGCGCAGGTTGGCGGTCACCGAACGCTTGTTGCGGGCGATGACCTCCCAGTTGACCTTGCGATCGCCCTGGCCCCACTGCCGCATCGGATCGCCCGCGCCCGGCGGCTCGACCTTGATGATGTCGGCGCCCATGTCGCCCAGCAACTGTCCGCAGAAGGGCCCCGCGAGGAGCTGCCCCAGCTCCACCACGCGGATGTCCTTCAAAGCACCTTTATTCTCCACGATTCACTCCGCAGCTTCGAGATGGGGCCAAGTCGGCTGGATCGGCGCGGGCAGGCCCGTCTCCGCCTCGCAGCCGGCGCGCAGCGCTTCGATACCAGGACCAAAATTGAACACCGTCGTCGGCCCGCGCTGGGTCCGCATGCTGTCGCGCAGCGCGGTCGTGCCGGCCATGTCGATCGATCCGTCCGCGGTAATGACGACGCCATAGGCGCGGGCGCCTTCGACCGTGACCAGCCCCTGCGTGATCTCCTTGGCAACCAGCGCGGGGTCACGCTCGAGCGGGTCGCCCCAGCCGCCGCCGCCCCAGGTGATGAAGTGCAGGATATCGCCGGCTTCGACCTCGACATCCTCGACCTTGTTGCCGACGATGATCTGGGTGCCATCGGCCTTTTCGAGGATCTTGCGCGCGCGCTTGCCGGGATCGCCGCCATTGACGCCCCAGGGGGGCACGAACCAGCGATCGTCATGGATGCTGATCGTGCCTTCGGCGAGGAAGCGATAGCTCATGCGGATGCCGTTGCCGCCGCGGTGCAGACCGGCGCCGCCGCTGTCGGGCTCGGTTTCGTACCCCTCGATCATCATGGGGAAATAGCGCTCGAGAAATTCGTTCGGTACATTGGTGAAGCCCGGCCACAGAGAGTGTCCGTCGGGTCCGTCGCCCATCGGCCGGCCGGGGATGCCGCCGAAGCCGATCTGGAACAGCTGGAACCACTGGTTGCCCTTGCCCGGGCGCGTGTCGTTGCCCGAGTAGAACAGGTGCGGCGAGGAGGAGAAGCCGGCAGCATTAAGGAACTCGGGCGTCTTTTGGCCGAGCAGGCCGCCCAATATGTCGAAGATGCGGCCGAGCGCATGGGTGCGTCCCGAAAGCGCCGCCGGGAATTTCGGCTTGAGCAGCGATCCTTCCGGGATGCGGACTTCGATCAGGTCGTAGAAGCCGTCGTTGAACAGGATCTGCGGGTCGAAGACCATGATCATGTAGATGCCGAAGAACATCTTGAACATGTTTTCGTTGAGATAGAAGTTGATCGACGCGCTGCTCTGCGGGTCGGTGCCATCAAAGTCGAGAACGACCTTCTCGCCCTCGCGGCGCATCGTGCATTTGATCTTGTACGGGCCGTAACCCATACCGTCGTCGCAGATATAATCCTCGAAGCTGACCGGTTCCTCGGACACGGCCTGACCGAGCAGCTGCTTCATCGCGCGATGGTTGCGGGCGAGCAGTTCCTGCGTGGCCGAGACATAGACGTCGTCACCGAAGCGCTCGGCGATCTCGGCGACGCGGCGGGCGGCCACGCGGCACGAGGCGATGAGCGCGTTGAGATCGGCCTGGCACCAGTCGGGCTTGCGGGTCTGGTGCATCACCAGCTTCATCAGATCCGCATTATATTCACCCTTCTTCCAGATCTTGACCGGCGGGATGCGCACGCCTTCCTCGAAGATCGAGCGGGCGTTGATCGGCATCGAGCCGACGACCTTGCCGCCGATGTCCGACTGGTGGCCGAACATCGCGGTATAGGCGAGCAGGCGACCGTCCTTGAACACGGGCAGGAGGACGAGCCAGTCGTTCGAGTGGCTGATCGCGCCCTCGCAGCTGTACGGATCGGAGAGGAAGATCATGTCGCCCTCCTCCAGCGTTCCGTCGAAGCTCTTGAGGAAGCCGCCGATGAACGAACCGAACTGGCCGACGATCATCTTGCCGGTGTGATCGGCGATCAGCGGAAAGGCGTCACCCTGCTCGCGAATGCCCGGCGACATGGCGGTACGCACGAGCGTTGCGTCCATCTCGATACGGGCGTTGCGGAGCGCGTTCTCGATCACTTCGAGCGTGACGGGGTCGATCTCGACCCGGTTGAACGGGGTCGGATTGGTTTCGACGATCGTTGCGGGCATGCTTGTCCCCTCCCTCAGGCCGGGTTGATCAGGATGTTGCCGACATGGTCGACGGTGGCGACGCAGCCGCTCTCGATCAGCGTCGTCGAGTCCATCTCGATGACGATCGCCGGGCCGGGGATGACGTCGCCCTGGCGCAGCTTGGACCGGTCATAGATGACCGCCGGCTGCTCCTTGCCGTCCATCCACAGGCTGTGGTCGCGCATCTTGGCGGCGATCGGATTGCCGTCGCCCTTGGGCAGTTCGGCTGCCGGCAGATCGAGCGCGCGGCCCAGCGCGACGGCGCGCAGGTTCACGATCTCGTGCGGCGTATCCATGTTGAAGGTGAAGAGCCGGTGATGCTCTTCGTCGAAGCGCTTGAGGATGCCGTCGATGCCGTCCTCGCGGAGCAGGTCGGAGCTGATCGTCAGCGGCACCTCGAACGCCTGGCCCGCATAGCGGACGTCGACTTCGAACTGGCTGGTGATCTCCGAGTCAGGAACGCCATCGGACTTGAGCTCGGCGCGGGTCTGCTCCGCCATCTCGTCGAGAATGGCAATCAGTTCCTCGGCCTTGGTGTGGGTGGCGAGGCGCGAGAAGCTGCGCGCCGTCTCGGTGCGCATCTGGGTCGTGGCGTCGCCGAGCGCGCAGAGCACGCCGGGGCTGACCGGCGAAACGGCCGGCCAGCTGCCCATCAGCCGCGCGACAGCGTTGACGTGGAGCGGGCCGGCTCCGCCGAAGCCCATCAGCGCGAAGTCGCGCGGATCATAGCCCTGCTGGACCGAGATCATGCGCAGCGCGCCGAACATATTCTCGTTGACGATGTCGATGATGCCGCGTGCGGCTTCCATCAGGCCGATGCCGAGCGCGTCGGCGATCGTCTGGACCGCTTTCTTGGCGCCCTCGCGGTCGAGCTTGAAGGTGCCGCCAAGCAGCGCCTCGGGCAGATAGCCGAGCACGACATTGGCATCGGTCACGGTCGGCAGCGTGCCGCCCTTGCCATAGGCGACCGGGCCAGGAACCGCACCCGCCGACTGCGGGCCGACGCGCAGCGCCTTGGTCAGTTCGGGCACATAGGCGATAGAGCCGCCGCCGGCGCCCACCGTCTTCACGTCGAGCGCCGAGGCGCGGACCGAAAGGTGGCCGACTTCGGTGGTGCGGACGCGCCGTGCCTCGAGATTTTCGATCAGCGCGACGTCTGTCGAGGTGCCGCCGACGTCGAGCGTCAGGATGTTCTTGATACCGGCATTGCGGCCGACCCAGATCGCGCCGGTGACGCCGCCGGCCGGGCCCGACATCAGGATGTTGACCGGATGCTCCTCGGCCTTCTGCGCCGACATAAGGCCGCCGTCCGAGCGCAGCAGCGACAGCTTGCCGGCCATGCCCGCCGAGGCGAGCTTGTTGCGCAGATTGGACACATATTTGCCGACCACCGGACGAACCGACGCATTGGCGACGGTCGTCAGGGTGCGCTCATATTCCTGCATTTCGGGCAAGACTTCGTGGCTGAGCGAGACCGGAACGCCCGGCATGATCTCGGCGGCCAGTTCGCCGACGCGCTTCTCGTGCGCGCCGTTGAGATAGGCGTTGATCAGGCTGACCGTGATCGCCTCGACGCCCTGTGCCTTCAGCACTTCGAGCTGGGCGCGGATGTCGGCATCGTCGATCGGCCGGACTTCCTGGCCGTCCGCATTCATGCGACCCTTGATGGTGACGGTGTCCTCGAGCGCGGCGAGCGGCTGCGGCTTGGGCCACACGATCCATCCCGCGAGGCCGCCCGGCACATAGCTGCGGGCAATCTGCATGATGTGGCGATAGCCCTCGGTCGTGACCAGGCCGACCCGCGATCCCTTGCCCTCGAGCACCGCATTGGTGGCGACGGTGGTGCCGTGCAGGAAGAACTCGACATCGGCCGGGGTTACGCCCGCCTTCTCGCAGATGGCGACGACGCCATTGAGGATGCCTTCGGAACTGTCGTGAGGAGTCGACGGCGTCTTGTGACGCCAGAAGGCTCCGCTTTCGACGTCGAATAGCAGGAGATCGGTGAAGGTTCCTCCGACGTCCACGCCCAGGCGATAACCCATTCGTTTCTACTCCTGTACGGTCTTGGGGAAGAGCGGCGCCTGCGCCACCATCCCGGGAAGTTTGCGTTGCATGATCTCGCTGAACCAGGCGTTGGTTTCGACCAGGCGGGCAAGGTCCAGCCCGGTGGATATTCCTGCACGGTGCAGCATATAGACGACATCCTCGCTGGCGACGTTGCCGGCGGCTCCGGGGGCGAAGGGGCATCCGCCCAGTCCGCCAAGCGAAGCATCGACGATCGTGGCGCCCGATTGTACTGCCGCCCACACATTGGCGATGCCGGTGCCGCGCGTATTGTGGAAGTGGACACGCACCGGAATCGGCGCAATCGCTTCGGCCACTTTGTTCACCAGACGGGAAACGCTCGCGGGATCGGCGACGCCGATCGTATCGGCCAGCCCGATCTCGATCGGATTCGCTTCCGCCAGCGCGACGGCCATGGCGACGACGCGATCGGGATCGACCTCGCCCTCGAACGGACAGCCGAAGGAGGCACCGATCGTCACCTGCCCCTTCAGGCCGGCGTCCTGCGCGGCGCGGATTATGGCTTTCGCGGCCTCGACCGATTCGTCGCTGGTCTGGCCCTGGTTCGCCATGGCGAAACTGTCCGTCGACACGCACACCGCGCCAAGCTCGTGGAGACGGTTCGTGGCGATGGCGCGTTCGGCGCCGCGCATGTTCATCACAAGACCGATATAGCTGACGCCGTCCGCCTCGGGCAGCAGCGCGCAAAGATCGTCGGCGTCGGCCATCTGGGGTACGCGGCGCGGGTTCACGAAGCTGGTCACCTCGATCCGGCGGGCGCCCGCGTCGATCGAGCGGCGGATGAGCTCGATCTTGTCTGCGGTCTCGATGACCTGCTTTTCATTCTGGAGCCCGTCGCGAGGTCCGACCTCGACGAAGCTGATGCGATCAATCGTCACTGGATGGTGTCCGTTCAATATCTGACCTTCGGCGCGATCTTCTCGCCGAATTCGCGAATGCCTGCGGTAAAATCGAGCCAACTCATCATCACGCCGGGAACGCCGGTTTCTGCGACGATATCGTTGATCTTGCTCGCCACCGTCTCGGGCGTGCCACAGAGGAGCGGGAAGCTCATGAAGGCCATGTTGCCCTGTTCGGCCGGCAGGTCGAGCGCGGCCTGCAGGTGCGAGCTCGAACCGCCCTCGTTGGTGTCGAGCGCGGCGCTGCCGAGGATGTTGCCGATTGCCGAGCGGTCGGCCTTGGCGATGACATCGTCGGCAAGGCGCTGTGCCTCGGCGTCCGTGCGGCCCGTCACGACCGCATAGAGCGGCAAGGTGCCGACCTCGCGACCGACGGCGGCGGCCTTCTCGTTCATGCTGGCGGTGAACTTCTTGAGGTTCTCCGTGCCGGTCATCACGAAGCTGTAGTCGGCATTGTTGACCGTGAAATCGAGCCCCTTGGGCGACTGCCCGGCGCTGACGATCGTCGGCATCTTGGCCGGCTTGGGCGACACGGTCGCACGGTTCAGCTTGAAGAACTCGCCGTCATGCGTGACCTCGTCCTCGGTCCACAGCCGCTTGACGACGTGGATATATTCGGCGGCATAGTCGTAGCGGCGCTCATAATAGTCGCTGCCCGGCCAGATCCCCATCGATTCATATTCGATGTGGTTCCAGCCCGTGACGATGTTCAGCCCGCAGCGGCCACCGGAAATGTCGTTGATCGTCGCGATCATGCGGGCGCAGACGGCGGGGTGGGTGGTCAGCAGGGTGGTGCTTGGGATCAGCTGGATCTTCGACGTGCGCGCGGCCATGCCGGCGCACAGGGTGAAGGTCTCGAGGCAGCCGTCCCAATAGCCGGTGGTGCCGCCGAAACCCTTCCACTTCATCATCGCCAGGGCGAAATCGAACCCCTGCCGTTCGGCTTCCAGCGTCGCCTCGAGATTATGCTCGAAGCTGGGATCGTAAAGCGGCGCAGCTTCGGAGATGGTGAACCCGTTACGCGCGCTTGGCAGAAACACACCGTATTTCATGAAGCCTCCCTCAGGACTGGATCAGTGGCAGGGCTTGGATGTGCCGACCTTGGCCGACCAGCTCGATTTTGTGTACCAAAAATTTATCCTTGTGCACTAATTTTCTGCGTGTGGCCGAAAAACAGCGGTCTGGGACGAAAATCGGGACCCAAAACAAAGGACTTGCAAAGCGATTTTATACAGTCACAACTTTTTTGTGTACGAACGACCTGATTCGCGGCACAGTGAGCGTAACGAAAAGAGATGCCGCGCAGGGGGAAGCTCAAAAGGGGAGCCGACTATGATGAAGATTCGCGCTGTTTTGCTCGGTAGTGTCGCGATGCTGGCCTTCGGGGGCCAGGGGGTTCAGGCGCAGGAGACACCATCGGGGGCTGTCGAAGGGCAGCAGGAAATCACCGTCACCGCCCGTCGTCAGAATGAACGCCTCGTAGACGTTCCGGCATCGGTCTCGGTCCTTACCGCCGATAATCTCCGTGCATCGGGTATCGTCACGACCGAACAGGCGATCGCCTTCACGCCGGGCGTGACCATCGTGTCGAACGCCGCGCAGGTCGGCGACGCCCAGATCAACATCCGCGGCGTCAACGGCGCACGCGACGCAGAGAACAACGTCGCGCTCGTCGTCGACGGAATTCTCAAGACCAACACCGCCGCAGTGAACCAGTATCAGGGCGATCTGCAGCAGTTCGAAGTGCTGAAGGGTCCGCAGGGCGCCTATTATGGCCGTGGCGCCACGGCCGGCGCGTTCGTGCTCTCGACCAAGAAGCCCGGCAAGACGCTCGAAGCGAGCGGCCGTGGCTATCTGGCGACGCAGAACGGCCAGTTGGCAGAAGGTTCGGTTTCCGGCCCGCTCAGCGACACGCTCGGCTTCGTCCTGTTCGGTCAGTATCGTCATACCGACGGTTTCTACCGGAACAACGGTCCGACCAAGGACGTGCAGGGCAAGATCGTCGACAATTACAAAGGCTGGAGCGTCGGTGGACGCCTCGTCTATGATCCGACCGACCGTCTGTCGGTCGACATGAAGGCGCGCTACGGAAAGGTCAACGCAGCCGCGCTGAACTTCGAGGCGATCTTCGCACTTCCCGATTTCGCAACCGGTCTGAACAGCCCGAAATTCTTCGAGGACGTGAACGACCACACCCGCTTCAACTATCAGCGGAACATCAAGAACCGCGATAACCAGCGGACGGTCGAGGCCTCGATCAAGGCCGATTACGAATTCGATACGGCCAAGCTGACCGGCTGGGTGTCCTATTCGGACATCGACGAGACGCTTGTCGGCGACGCCTCCGCCGCCTCGCTCGGCCGCTTCAACAACCGGCCGTCCTGTATTGCCAGCACGGCCGCCCTGTTCGCCGCTGGCGTCACCCTGCCGGCTCCGCTGGCGCTGGGCCCGACGCCGGCCGCGTCGCTGTTCGGTCCCTTCGGTCCGACGACCTGCGACGGCATCCAGGTCACGGTGCGCGACCAGAAGGACATCAGCGCCGAGGTCCGGCTCGTTTCGACCACCGACGGTCCGCTGTCCTGGTCGGTGGGCGCCTACTACCTCCACATCAACCGTCATTATGGCGTGGCGGTGAACGAGGATACCGGCCAGGGCTCGCTCGACACGCTGTACAACCCGCCGGGCTCGATCAACCCGACGTCGCAGCTGTTCGACGACAAGCTGCTGACCGATGCCTATGCGGCCTTCGGCTCGCTGCAATATAAGCCCACCGAAAAGCTGACCGTGTCCGGCGCGCTGCGCTATGACCGCGAAGAGCGCAAGGTCGAGCCGCTTGTTCCCAACGTCCTCGATCCGGTCACCGGCGGTCCGATCAACCCGGGCTTCTCGGTCGGATCGCTCGTGCCGAAGAAGAAGACCTACCAGCTGGCGCAGCCGAAGTTCACGGCGCGCTATGAGGTGACGCCGGACGTCAATCTCTACGTCGACTATGGCGTGGGCTTCAAGGCGGGCGGCTTCAACAGCCAGGGCTCGGGCGCGATCATCGACCAGTTCTTCAACCAGCTGCTGGGCTCCAACCTCGGCGTGACCGACGACTATAAGAAGGAGAAGTCGAACGCGATCGAAGCCGGCTTCAAGCTCCGGCTCGCGGACGGCAAGCTGCAGATCGACGGTGCGGTCTATCGCAACATCGTTCGCGACATGCAGTTCTTCGAATTCTACACGGGCACCTTCGGCCTGCTGCGCGTGGTCTCGAACATCGACAAGGTCCGCCTTCAGGGCGCCGAGCTCGGCGTCGTCTATCGCCCGGTTCGCGGCGTGACGCTGACGGTGGGCGGCAACGTGCTCGACAGCAAGATCCTGCGCAACACGGTTCGTCCGGACACGGTCGGCAACAAGTCGCCCTACACCGCCGACTACACGCTCAACGCCGGCCTGCAGCTCGAACAGCCTGTTTCGGACACGCTCGACCTTACCTTCAAGGCCGATTATCGCCTGACCGGCCCGACCTGGTTCCACGTCGTGCAGAACCAGAAGCGCCGGACGATCTTCGACGTGTTCTTCCCGGGTCTCGGCACGGGCGACTATTCGAAGTCGCAGCGCGATGCCTATGGCATCCTCAACCTGCGTGCCGGCGTGAAGTCGCAGAATTGGCGCCTGACGGCGTTCGTCAACAACGTTTTCAAGAAGCGTTACCTCGAGGAGGTCATCCCGGCCCCCGAGTTCGGCGGATCCTTCTCGACCCCCGGCCAGCTGCGCACCATCGGTGTCGAAGCCGGCTTCAACTTCTGACGCGACAAGAGTGGCCGGGCCAACCCCGGCCACTCCCTTCAGGAGGAGACGCCATGAGACTGCAGGGCAAGACCGCGCTCGTCACCGGCAGCAGTTCGGGCATCGGGGAGGCGGTCATCCTTGCCTTCGCGAGCGAGGGCGCATCGCATCTCGTGGTCAACTACCCCGACGAGCGGGAGCGGGAGCGGGCCGAAGACGTCGCTCGCCGCGCATCGGATTGCGGAGCGCAGGCGATCGCCATTCGTGCGGACGTCAGCGATCCGGCCTCCGTCGAAGCGCTGGTGGCGGAAGCCGAAGCGTTCGCCGGCCATATCGACATTCTCGTCAACAATGCGGGGATCGGCCATGCCGATCCGGTGGAAAGCCTGTCGATCGATACCTGGGACAGGGTGATCGGCATTCACCTTCGCGGCACCTTTCTTGTCACCAAGGCGGTGCTGCCCGGCATGTATGCCCGCAATGCGGGGCGGATCATAAACACCGCGTCCCAGCTCGCCTATAAGGGCGCGCCGGGCCTGTCCGCCTATACGGCGGCCAAGGGCGGCATCCTGTCCTTCACCCGGTCGCTGGCGCTGGAAGTCGGCGAGCGCGGGATAAGGGTGAACTGCGTGGCGCCGGGCGCCACGCGAACCCCGATCCTCGACGCGGTTCCGCCCTCGGTGATCGAGGCGGTTCGTGCCGCGATACCGACAGGCAGACTCGCAACTGTCGACGACATTGCGCCGGCTTATGTCTTCCTCGCCTCCAGCGATGGCGATCATTTCCAGGGGCAGTGCATCAGTCCCAACGGAGGCGATCATTTCCTGTAAGCGAAGCCATGCGGGAGCGGGTGGAAAGCGTCCGCTCCTCTTGGTAAGGCGCCGCCGCTGATCGTATACAATTCACCGCTCGTGGGGGCCGATGTCCAAATCATCCGAACAGGCATATCGACTTATCCGCGGAGCGATCCTCTCGGGGCACTTTCCTGCGGGTCAGTTCGTACCCGAAGACGAGTTCGCCCAATATTGCGGCATGTCCCGGACGCCCGTCCGCGAGGCGATTGCCCAGCTCGTCGCCGAGATGCTGCTGCAGCGTTCGGATACCAACCGCGTGTTCGTGCCGGTCTGGTCGGACGAGGATTATGAGGAGCTCTTCACTCTCCGCGCCTATCTCGAAAGCCACTGTGCCCAGCGCGCGGCGCTTTTCATCACAGATGAGCAGATCGAGGAGCTCAAGAGCCATTATGCCTTTATCGAGCGAGCGATCACGCGCCGGCCCGATGCGAGCGTTTCCGATTTCGTCGAGGGCAATCGCCGCTTCCACCGCGTGCTGATGCGTGCGGCCCAGTCGGAGCGGTTGAACCAGCTGATGCAGCTGGTGGTCAATCAGATCGTCATCCACCGTACCGCCGAACGCTATTCCACCGTGGACATGGCGCGCAGCCAGAGCGACCATTTCGACCTGATCACGGCGCTCGAGGCGCGTGATGCGGAATGGGCCGGATCGATCGCGACGAGCCACATCCGGCGCGCGGCCGGCGCCTATCGGCACAATCGCGACCGCCCGGCCAACGGGGAATGAGGGGGCGGTCGTAGAGGCGACCGCCCGGCGGTCACAGGGCCAGCCCGATGGTCGCGGTAGCGGTATAGCCCGCCGATGCGCTGCCGGACATTGTGAGCGTCTGGGCTGCAATCTGCGCCGCTGTGTTGTCGCCGAAGACATTGTCGGTGGCGATCGTGATATTCCCCAGGTTGCGCGAGCTGTCACTGTAACCGCTGGTCGCGTAAACCGCTGCGCATTCGCTGCGTGGCATGGCCAACTGGGAAATGAGCGCGGCTGCCCGCCCGCTGGTCGCGCCGGCGAGGCTGCTGAACACTTCGAAGTGAATATGCGGATAGCGGCCCGAGTAGCAGCCGGGGAAGATCGTCGTAAAAGTGACCTGGCCGCTCGAATTGGTGACCTGGATGCCGCGCAAATAGCTTTCCGTCGGCAGGTCGTAGAGAGAATAGTCGCCATTGGCGTCGCAATGCCAGATGTAGATGGCGTAGTTGGACAGCGCGGCGCAGCTGGCGTTCACATTGACGATGGTCAGCGTGATGTCGACGCGTACGCCGCTGGCGGTGGTGGTGCTGTTGAGGAAGCTCGAGCGGATATCGCTGCGAACGGCGCTGCTGAGGGTCAGCACATTGCTGGTCGACCCGTTCGAACTGTTGGTGCCGTCGGCGGGATAAGGACCGTTCGTCTCGGTCGGATCTGCCACGCAGGTGGCAGAGGAAGAACTGCCCGTACTGGTTCCGCTACCCGTCGAGGTGCTGGAGCCGGTGGAGGTGGAGGTCGACGTGTCGGTGGATGTCGAGGTGGACGAGGTCGACGCTGTCGAATCGCTGCCGCCGCAGCCTGCGAGCAGGGCGGTCACGCCCGCGCCGGCGAACAGGCCCAGCGCTCTGCGCCGGCCCAGAAGCTGGCGGCTCATCGTCTCCAGATCATGGGCGAGGCCGCGATCATGATCGTCGTCATGGTGGGTCATGGTAGCTCCGTCACTGCATCGGGGCGGTGATCTACCACCCCGGTGTGCGGGCTATCCGGGCCCGGCTTTGCCTGAGGATGTCAGGCATTTTGCCGGCGCCGCTACAATGTTGCGATGGTCAGCGCTCGACGATGGGGGCGAACATATAGCCTTCGTTGCGAACCGTGCGGATCAGGTCCTGGCCGCCCTGCCCCCCCAGCTTGCGGCGAAGCCGGCTGACCTGCACATCGATCGCGCGATCATAATGTTCGCTGTCCTCGCCCCGCGCATAGTCGAGCAGCTGGTCGCGCGTTAGCACGCGCCGGGGATGTTCGACGAAGGCGCGCAGCAGGCGGAATTCGCCGTCCGAGAGGATCACGGGGCTGCCCTGCGGATCGTTCAGCGTCCGCAGGTTCACGTTCATGCGCCAGCCGGAGAACAGAAGATCGCCCTCCGCTTTCGGTGCTGATGCCGAGGCGGCCGAGGGATCGATCCGGCGGCGGCGCAGGACGGTCCTTATGCGGGCGAGCAGCTCTCGGGGGTTGCAGGGCTTCGCCAGATAGTCGTCGGCGCCCAGTTCCAGGCCGACGATGCGATCCACATCGGTTCCTACCGCGGACAGCATGATCACCGGGGGGCCGGCGTTTCGCTGGAGCTCGCGCAACGCCGAAAGACCGTCCTCACGCGGCATCATCACGTCCAGCACGATCAGGTCGTAGGATTGCCGCGCAAGCAGGTCGCGCATCTCGATCGGATCGCCCGCCGTGTCGGTGCGGAAACCGTGCTTGTCGAGAAAGGAGGACATGAGGGTGCGGATGCCCGGATCGTCGTCGACGATGAGAATGCGGGTTTCCAGGTCCATGCGGTGGAGAATGGCGTTCATCGGCGCCGAATGCCAGCGGAACGTCGCAGGGATTTTTCAATGCTGCCGATGAACGGCGGGTCGCTGCAAAGAAGACGCTACAATGCTGCGACCGACCTGAAATCTGCCCGCAAAACGACTCGCCCATCTTCGGTTCCGCACAGTGAACGGGAGTATCGAGGTGATCCGCATCGGCCACAGGCACCGGAGAAAGGCGGGGAGACCGGCAGCAGGCGCAATCCTGCTCTCCCTGTCGGTATGGGCTCCGGCCCGGGCGGATGTTCTGGAAATCGACCTCGATGGTTCCATCCGCACGATCGCCGGCATCGGTCCCCAACGCCTGGCCGAGCGATCTGTCGGGGACGTCGAGGGAATGGCAATCCCGGACGTCGTCGTCCCCGCCGAAGCGATCATCGGCCAGCTTTCGTACCGCGCCCCGGTCCCCTTTGCGGCGAAGCTGGTCGAGATCGCGGAGGCACATGATCTGAGCCCCGCCCTCCTCGAGGCGCTGGTGTGGCAGGAAAGCCGCTGGCGCGTCGATGCCGTCTCTCCCGCGGGCGCGGTTGGCCTTGCCCAACTGATGCCGGCGACGGCACGGGCACTGGGCGTCGATCCGCGCGACCCCGTCCAGAATCTCGCCGGCGGGGCGCGCTATCTCCGCCAGCAGCTCGACCTTTTCGACGGTGACGTCGAGAAGGCGCTCGCGGCCTACAACGCCGGTCCCGGGCGCGTCCTCAAGGCCGGCGGCATCCCGCCGATCCGCGAAACCCAAGCCTATGTGCAAGCGATCGTCGCGCGGCTTTCGCGTGCGGGGGCCCCTTCCGACACAGTCTTCCTGAAAGGAGAATGACGATGCAGGCCGATCCCCAGGGCTCCGGCCCCATCCTGGCCGCTCTCGGCTGGCTGCAGGGCACGTTGCTGGGCAATGTTGCCACTGCCGTGGCGGTGATCGCCGTGGCCATGGTCGGCTTCATGATGCTCAGCGGGCGCATCAACTGGCGTTTCGGCGCGACCGTGATCCTCGGCTGCTTCATCCTGTTCGGCGCCAGCGCGATCGTCAGCGGTATCCAGTCCGCCGCGCTCGTCGCGCGCTGAGCGTCGGCGATGCTCAGCCGGGCCCCCATCTTCCGGGCGCTGACACGGCCCCAGATGTTCGGTGGCGTCACCTACAGCTTCTTCATCGTCAATCTGGCGGTGACGACCGAGGCCTTTCTGGTGACCCGCAGCTTCTGGGCGCTGCCCGTCGCGCTCGGTGTGCATGGCTGCGGCTATCTCGCCTGCCTGCGTGAGCCGCGCATCTTCGATCTCTGGCTGACCCGCGTCAGCCGCTGTCCCCGCACCCGCAACTGGCGGCGCTGGGGTTGCAACAGCTACGCGCCCTGAGGAGAATCCGCATGACACGCTGGATCGGACCAGCCGCCTGGGCAAGGCGCGAAGCGAGGGCTGGCGATCGGCTGCCTTATGAGCGTCTCGTCGATGAGCACAGCGTGGCCCTGCGGGACGGTGCGCTGATGCGGTCGATGCACATTCCCGGCCTGCCGTTCGAGACGGAAGAGGCCGACATGCTGAACCACCGGCTGGCGGTGCGCGAAGTCATGCTGCGCAGCATGCTCGATGCCAGGTTCGTTCTCTATCATCATGTCGTCCGGCGCCGGATCGTGCCGGAACTGGCCGAGGTGCAGTCGGATCCGCTTTCTGTCGAGATCGACAGAGGGTGGCGCGAGCGGCTCGGCGCGCGCAGGCTCTACGTCAACGAGCAGTTCGTGACGATCGTGCGCCGTCCCGCACGGGGCAAGAGCGGCTGGGCCGAAAGACTGCGGCGCAGTCTTTCCAGCGCGATCGACCAGAGCGACCTGCGCGCCCTCGATCTCGCGACGACCGCCTTGCTGTCGGCGCTCGAGCCCTATGGTGCCAGGCTGCTGGGCTCCTACCCGCTCCATGGGGGAGCGTGTTCCGAACCGCTGGAGCTGTTGTCCGCCTTGTACAACGGCGAGATGCGGCCCGTTCAACGGCCACAGGACGACCGCGTCCTCGGCGAGTTCCTCCCTTATGCTCGGGTCAGCTTCGGCCTCGACGCCATCGAGACGCGCGGTCCCTCGGGGCGGAGCTTTGCTGCGATGCTGGGCATCAAGGACTATCCCGATGCGACACGGCCGGGATTGATCGACGGGCTGCTGCGGCTGCCCCATGAACTGGTGCTCACCGAAAGTTTCGCTCCGGTCGACCGGCAGGTCGCACGTGAGCGGATCGACCTGGCGCTGCGGCGTCTGCGCGTCGCGGACGAAGGGGCCGCCGCGGAGCGCGCCGAGATGATGGCGGCGCGCGATGCGCTCGGGTCCGGTCAGGCCGGTTTCGGCGATCATCACCTCAGCCTTCTGGTGCGCGCGTCGGATCTCGGCGAACTGGATCGCGCCATGGCCCTGGCGACGGCCGCGCTGGCCGATACAGGCACCGTCGCCGTGCGCGAGGACGTCAATCTGGAGCCGTCCTTCTGGGGTCAGTTTCCCGGTAACGAAGCCTATATCGTTCGCCGGGCTCTCATCTCCACCGCCAATGCCGCCGGCTTCCTGTCGCTGCATGGACACCCGATGGGCCAGCCGCGCGGCAACCACTGGGGGGCGGCGGTGACGGTCCTGGAGACAACGGCCTCGACGCCCTATTTCTTCAACTTCCACGAAAATGATCTCGGCAACTTCACGGTCATCGGCCCGTCCGGATCGGGCAAGACGGTCGTGCTGAACTTCCTGACGGCGCAGGCGCAGAAATTCGCGCCGCGCACCGTCTTCTTCGACAAGGATCGAGGCGCAGAGATCTTCCTGCGCGGCATTGGCGGCCATTATGCCCGCCTGACCCCGGGAACCGCGACCGGCTTCAACCCGCTTCTGCTTGCCGACACCCCGGTCAACCGTGCGTTCCTGCGCGAATGGCTGGCGACCCTCGTAAAGGCGGAAGGCGCGGAGGAGAGCGCGATCGTCGCCGAGGCGATCGATGCCTGCTACGATCATGAACCCGTGCTCAGGCGGCTGTGCCATGTGCGTGACCTGCTGCGCGGGGGACGGCGGCCGGAAGCCGGGGATCTCGCCTGCCGGCTCGACCCGTGGATCGGGCAGGGCGAGCATGCCTGGCTGTTCGACAATATGCGCGACGCGCTCGATCTTTCGGTGCGCGTCGCCGGTTTCGACATGACAGCGCTGCTGGATCAGCCCGAATTGCGCACCCCCACGATGATGTACCTGTTCCATCGGATCGAGGAGCGGCTCGATGGGGAGCCGACGATGATCCTGATCGACGAGGGGTGGAAGGCGCTCGACGATCCGCTGTTCGCGGCGCGGATCCGCGACTGGATGAAGACGCTTCGCAAGCGCAACGCGATCGTCGGCTTCGCGACGCAGTCGGCCAGGGATGCGCTCGACAGCAGCATTGCCTCGGCGATCGTCGAGCAGACCGCGACGATGATCTTCACACCGAACGCCAAGGCGCGAAAGGAGGATTATTGCGCAGGTTTCGGGCTGTCGGAGCACGAGCTCGATCTCATCCGTTCGCTTCCCTCGAACAGCCGCTGCTTCCTGGTCCGGCATGCCAACCATTCGGTGGTCGCCCGGCTCGACCTTGCGGGAATGCCCGCGTTGCTGACGGTCCTCTCCGGTCGCGAAGCGACCGTTCGCCGGCTCGACATCGTCCGCGCCGCGGTCGGCGATGATCCGGCGCGCTGGTATCCGATCATCGCGGGTGCGGCATGGCCCGCCGGGGATGGCGATGCGGCGCTTTTGGAGGCTGCCGAATGACCGGCTGCCCCAGCCTGTCGATGGAGGGCGCCGGTGGGATCGCCACCGCCCTGCGCGCGGTCGATTGTGCGAGCGGCAAGGCGACGGCGATGGCCTTCGGGCGGTTGTTCGGCGTCGACGGACAACTGGGCCTGGCGCTGACGGCACTGCTGACGCTGTTCATCGGCTGGATGGCGGTCGGCCTGCTGACGGGACGATCGCGCTTGTCCCTGTCGACCCTCAGCCCTCGCGCGATGACGCTCGGGCTCGTCCTGACCTTCGCCACATCGTGGGTCGCCTATCAGAGCGTCGTCTGGAATCTGGCGGTCGGGGCGCCGGACGAGGTTGCAAGCCTGCTCACGGGGGTGCGCGGTTCGGCGACGCTGCAATTTGCGGAGCGCCTGGACACCCTGTTTGC